>DASSBH010000103.1:0-2824 GCA_035698945.1 Oleiagrimonas sp. | reverse complement strand
CCGGTGGGGCCGATCATGAGGATGTTCTTGGGCGTGATCTCGTTGCGCATGGCCTCGTCCAGCTGCATGCGCCGCCAGCGGCTGCGCAGCGCCACGGCGACGGCGCGCTTGGCGTCGTGCTGGCCGATGATGTAGCGGTCGAGTTCGTTGACGATTTCGCGGGGGGTCAATTCGGACATGGGTTTGGAACCAGGGATGGGTGGCGAGGGGCGAGGGGCGAGGGCGGCAAGCAACGGTCTCCGGGGCTTGCGTTCAGTCTGCGCCGATCTCCAGTTCCTCGATGGAAATGTTGTGGTTGGTGTAGATGCAGATGTCGCCAGCGATCTTGAGCGCTTTTTCGACGATCGCGCGCGCATCGAGCTGATTGCTGTCGTCGTCCAGCATGGCCAGGGCGGCGGCGCGCGCATACGGGCCGCCGGAACCGATGGTGATCAGGCCGTGTTCGGGTTCGAGTACGTCGCCGTTGCCGGAAATCAGCAGCGAAGCCGTCTTGTCGGCCACCGCCAGCATCGCTTCAAGGCGGCCCAAGCGGCGGTCGGTGCGCCATTCCTTGGCCATTTCCACGGCGGCGCGGGTGAGGTTGTGGCCGTGCTTCTCCAGCTTCTGCTCGAACAGTTCGAACAGCGTGAAGGCGTCGGCGGTGGCGCCGGCGAAACCGGCCAGCACGTCGCCCTTGCCCAGACGCCGGATCTTGCGCGCATTGGCCTTCATGACCGTGTTGCCCAGCGTGACCTGGCCGTCGCCGCCGATCACGACCTTGTCGCCGCGGCGCACCGAAATGATGGTGGTGGCGTGGAAAGATTCCATGGAGGTTTCCTCGGGGGTGGAATGATCACGTGGGGATGGTTGACCGTGGCTTCAATGCATGTAGCGGGCGCGGCACATGCCGGCCCCGTGCCGGCCGTGTCCGTCACACGCCGTCGGCCTTGCCCTTGCCGTGAAACACCCGCCACAGGTACACCACGACGATGCCCGCGATCACGGCATCTGAGATCGGCCCGATGTAGCTTCCGACCTGCCCGAAATTCGCGCCCAGCGCGTAGCCGGCGTAAACCAGCAGCGCCGTCCACGCCAGCGAGCCGGCGGTGGTGGCGACGAAGAATCCAGCGAGGTTCATGTGCTGCAGGCCGGCCGGAATCGAAATCAGCGAACGCAATCCGGGAATCATGCGGCAGGCAAACACGGCCCAGATGCCGTGCCGCGCGAACCATGCCGAGGCCCGCTCGACATCCTGGCGCGTCAGGGTCAGCCAGCGACCGTGACGATCCGCAAACGTCATCAGGCGCCGCTCGCCGATCCACCAGGCGAGCGCGTAAAGCAACAGCGCGCCGAGCACGGATCCCAGCGTGCCCGCCGCAATCACCCCGGGCAGCGTCATGGCGCCCTGCGCCGCCAGATAGCCCGCCAACGGCATGATCAACTCCGACGGAATGGGCGGAAACACGTTTTCGACAAACGCCAGCCATATGACGCCCGCGTAACCCATGTCGTGGATGATGCTGGTGATCCACGAATCCATCCGGTGTCGCCTTTTCGAAATGGATCAGGTGCCATGGCCGACACGGGGCAAGCGACCGCGCCGACTCCGCTGCACGGCGCGATGCCAAGTACTCAATCGGCGGTGATCACGCCACAGGCGATGCGCGCGCCGGCCGCACCGGACGGCTGGCTGGTGTAGTCGTCGGGTTTGGCGTGCACGATGATCGCCCCGCCCAGCACGTCGATGTCGCTGCCGGTACCCAGTTCGATATCGTGTGCGGTGACATCCACCGTGGCGACGCCATCGGCATTGGCATGCTGGTTGGGCATGTCACCGGCGTGGCGCGGACCGAAATCCGGATGTCCGTGCGGCGCGTTTGCCGGATTGAAATGGCCACCGGCGCTTTTGGCATCGGCGGCACTGCAATCGCCGTTCGCGTGGATATGGAAGCCGTGGTCGCTGTCAGGCTGCAGCCCGCGGACTTGTCCGGTGATGTGGACGCCGTTGTCCGTCGCCACCAGTTGCAGCGTGCCCGAAACATGGCTGTTGCTGGTGGCTTTCAGGGTCGCATGTGCCCGGGTCTGGCCAGGTGCAGGCGTGGTCGCGGCCGGTTTGTTGTCGCCGGCGCATCCGGCAAGCAGAGCGATCACAAGGATGACGAAGAGCGTGCGGGTGCGTTGCATGATGCACTTCCATCGTATCGGGAACACGTTCAGCCTACCGAACCGGACTTAACCGTGCATCAACGACGCCGGCTCGTGCCGGTGCGCGTGGAAGCAATGGTGGCGGGGCAGCTCAGGCCGGGGCCAACAAGGCGTCGAGGTCGTCCTGATCGAACTTGAGCCGCTCGCGGCTGCCGCCGCCGGAGAGGACGGCTTCGGCGAGTTCGGCCTTGCGGGCCTTCATGGCCTCGATGCGCTCTTCCACGGTGCCGGCGGTGATGAGGCGGTAGACGAAGACCGGCTTGTCCTGGCCGATGCGGTGGGCGCGGTCGGAGGCTTGCGCCTCGGCGGCGGGGTTCCACCACGGGTCGTAGTGGATGACGGCGTCGGCGGCGGTGAGGTTCAGGCCGACGCCGCCGGCCTTGAGCGAGAGCAGGAACAGCGGCACTTCGCCGTCCTGGAAACGGCGCACGGGTTCGGCGCGGTCGCGGGTGTCGCCGGTGAGGGTGACGTAGTCGAGATGGCGGCGGTCGAGTTCGTGCGCGATCAGGCCCAGCATTTCGGTGAACTGCGAGAACACCAGCACGCGGCGGCCTTCGGCGAGCAGCGCCGGCAGCATTTCCATCAGCAGTTCGAACTTGGCCGATTCGCGGATGCCGCGCGCTTCCTCGGCCTTGACCAG
>DASSBH010000102.1:0-7880 GCA_035698945.1 Oleiagrimonas sp. | reverse complement strand
GTCCCGACTTCGTGGTGATGGGATATCGGCCTTGCGCGTAAAAATTTCGCGCCGCTAAGTCGCTGAGCAACCACGGGCCGCGAGGGTCGTCATCCGGATTTTTGTAACGGGCGAGCATCGCTTCACTTCGCTCCAGCAGGTTGGGTGCCCAGGAGGATGCGTTCTTTGCGTAGACGATCAAATAGTCATGGTCTTCGGAAAAATGCTTCGCCGTATTCTTCGGGCTGTCCATCTTGTGCCAAATGCATGTCGCTATGAACTTCTTCTCACCGAAAATCTCATCGAGCATCGCTCGCGCATGTGCCTGCTCGTTGTCGTCCAGCGTGATCCAGATCGAGCCGTTTTCGCTCAGAAGCTCGTGCAGCAGCTTCAAACGCGGCCACATCATGCACAGCCACTTGTCATGCCGCAGCATGTCCTCGCTGTTGATGGGGTTGCCGTCCAGCCACTCCTTCAGCATCGGGCTGTTGACGTTGTCGTTGTAGCACCAGTTTTCGTTGCCGGTGTTGTACGGCGGGTCGATGAACACCAGGTCGACCTTGCCGGCGTAGCGGGGCAGCAGGCTCTTCAACGCGTGCAGATTGTCGCCCTGGATGATGAGATTTTCCGGATCGTCCCCGCAGGACTTTTCGGGCACCGGCATCAGCGGCCGAAACGGCACCGTCAGGTGATGGTTGTAGACGAATTCCTTTCCCTTGAAGTGCAGCTCTGGCATGACGGATCCTGCAGCGGATGGATGGTTGTGGTCGCCCATTGTGGCATCAAGCGGAAGGGAAACCATGCTCCCCTTCCATCGAGCGACATGGAAGGGTGGGCCTGGCGGTTGCGGCATCCATCTGGTTTCCGAGTGCATCGCAGCACGTGATGTTGCGAGAGCTGACAGTCACTTCATCATCGCATGCCGATGCTGTCCAACTCGGCGCCAGGCCTTCGGCCCGCAGATGCGTATAGCGATTGAGCATCTGCATGGATTTATGGCCGTTGATGGCGGCGATTTCCTGATCCGACAGGTCGGCTTCGACCAATGCGGCTGAAGGCTTCATGGCGAAGGTCGTGGAAGCGCACGTCGGCGAGTGCTTCGACGGGGTCGGGCTGAAAATTTACCCGGCAACAGACAGCGAAAAGCCCCGATGAACCCACCGAGGCTATAGCGCCGACCGGGAACCCCCAATCCACTTGCCCAACAGTTTACGCCACGTATGTGGGTTGTGTATAGCTCCACGCGGAGATGGTGGGCCCACCAGGACTTGAACCTGGAACCAACGGATTATGAGTCCGCTGCTCTAACCAATTGAGCTATAGGCCCGTCGCGACGAAGTTGTACATGGTAGCGACAGCGCTTCGTCATGGGTAGCTGTCGGAAGGGTGATCGGCATTTTCCTACGGCATATTCCATATGCGCCGACGCGCCGCGGGCGGGATGCCGGGCAGCCGGTGGGGAGTGATCGGGCGAAAATGTCGGCTTGCAGTCGATGGCGGGAGGCAAGGGCATGCGTGGTTGGAGAATGGCATGGTTGGCGTGCCTCTGGTGTTTCGTGGCGGTGGCTTGGGCGGGTACGCCGCCGGCGCTGGAGCTGGTGGACGTGTATCACGGCGGCGTCGATCTGTCGCGCTATTGGGTCAGCGAGAAATTCGACGGCGTGCGCGGGTATTGGGATGGCCATCATCTGTGGACGCGCGGCGGTGAGCGCGTGCGGGCGCCGGACTGGTTCACGCGCAATTGGCCGGATGTGCCGATGGATGGCGAGTTGTGGGTGGGCTACGGCAAGTTCACCCGCGCCTCGACCATCGTGCGCAGCGCCGGGCCGGACGATCCGGCCTGGCACGAGATCAGTTACCGGGTATTCGACCTGCCAGCGCACGGTGGTGATTTCGATCACCGCGTGCCGGCCATTCGTCGGGTCGTCGCGGCCATTGGCGATTCGTGGGTAGTGGCGATTCGTCAGTTCCACGTGGACGACGAGGCGGCTTTGCACGCAGCATTGGATCAGGTTCTGGCGAAAGGTGGTGAAGGGCTGGTGCTGCATCGTGGCGACGCACCGTACCGGCCGGGGCGTGGCGTCGGGCTGCTCAAACTCAAGCCGTACCGGGACGCGGAGGCGAGAGTGATCGCCATACATCCCGGACATGGGCGACTTGCAGGGATGATGGGCTCGATCGAGGTGCGCACGCCCGATGGTCGGGAGTTTGCCATCGGTTCGGGCTTCACTGACGCGCAGCGTGCCGATCCGCCGCCGATCGGGTCGTGGGTCACGTATCGCTACAACGGCCTCACGTCCACCGGCCTGCCGCGGTTCGCGCGGTTTCTGCACATGCGCCCGGGCGGCCCGCCACCGGGTTAGCCGGGAGCGTTGGGTTCACGTTGGGCGATGGGTGGATCATGGGCGGTTTGCGCAATCCCAGGTGATAACCTTGCCTCTTTCGCAAGAGGCATGCTCATGAAAGTGTTGGTCTGCGGCGGCGCCGGTTACATCGGCTCGCACATGGTGCGGCATCTGGTGCGCGGCGGGCATGCGGTGGTGGTGTTCGACAACCTGTCCACCGGGCATCGCGAGGCCGTGGCGGATGTGCCGCTGGTGGTGGGCGACGTGGCCGATGCGAAGGCGGTCGATGCAGTGTTTGCCGAGCATGCCTTTGATGCGGTGATGCATTTTTGTGCGCGTTCGCTGGTGGGCGAGTCGGTGCAAAAGCCGTTGGCCTATTACCGCAACAACGTAGCCGGCACATTGGGCCTGCTGGAGGCGATGCAGCGTGCCGGTGTGGACAAGCTGGTGTTTTCGTCCACGGCAGCGGTGTTCGGTCAGCCGCGGGCGGAACGGATCGACGAGGCGCATCCGACGCAGCCGATCAATCCGTACGGGGCCAGCAAGTTGATGGTCGAGCGCGTATTGGCCGATGCCGCGCAGGCGTACGGGTTGCGTTCGGTGGCGTTGCGTTATTTCAATGCGGCTGGCGCGGATCCGTCCGGCGAGCTGGGCGAATCGCACGAACCGGAGACGCATCTGATTCCCAACGTGCTGCGTGCGGCGCTGGGGCAGGGCAGCGGACTCAAGGTATTCGGCGATGATTACGCCACCCGCGACGGCACCTGTGTGCGCGACTACGTGCATGTCAACGATCTGGCGGCGGCGCATCTGGCGGCTGTCGAATACATGCACGAACACGACGGCGCGCACGTGTTCAATCTCGGCAATGGCGAAGGCTTTACGGTGCTGGAGGTGATCGAGGCGGCGCGGCGCGCCACCGGCGCCGACATCGCCTTCGAGCGTACGCCGCGCCGCGATGGCGACCCCGCTGTGCTGGTGGCGTCCAGCGCCCGGGCGCGCGAGCTGTTGGGGTGGCGGCCGCAATACACCGACGTCGGCGCCATCATCGAAACGGCCTGGCGCTGGCATCAACATCCCGGATATTGAATTCGCGAATGGCCGCATTGGCACGTGTGCCCCTATGCTGTGTGTGTAGGAGCCTGCCTGCAGGCGACGGCCACAAGGCTCATTCAGGGCTGAAGCCATCGCCTGCAGGCAGGCTCCTACAATGGAAATCGACTAGTCAGTCGCGCGCCTGTGCTGCTGGCAGTTTGCCGAAAAAGCGCACATACAGCGCCAGGTAGGCCAGTTGCAGTGCGGCGCTGATGTAGAACGGCAGGTTCAGGTAGCCGGCGTGGAACAGTGCGCCGCCGATGAGCGGGCCGATGGCGCGTGGCAGCTGGATGGAGATGTTCTGCAGGCTGCTGGCCAGGCCGCGTCGTTCCACACGCGTGAGCCCGGCGGCCAATGCCTGGCGCACGCCGGCGGTGCCGCGGTTGCAGGCGCCGCGCAGCATGTACAGCACCATCGCCAGCCAGAACCATGGCGCCAGCGGCATCGCGATCAACAATAAAATACCGGTGCCGCGCATGCTGATGATGGTGCGGATCACGTGGTGGCGTTTGGCCATCTTTGCGGCCACCCACGAGCCGGCCGCACCCAGCACGAAACCGATGGCCAGACCCGGCCCGATCGTGTCCAGGCCGTGATGGAACTTGATGGCGAACCAGAACGCCGTCAACGGCCCGATCAGGCCGATGGCGGTGCCGTTGAGCAGGTTGACCATGACCAGACGGCGCAGCAGGCGGTTTTCCTGGTGGCGTTCGCGCGTATCGGCTTCGACTGTGTCGTCCGCGCGCGGTGGAATGACGGGTTCGCGCGCCAGGCCCAGCAGCGCCAGCGACACCAGCGAGCCCGCCAGCGGCAGCACGAACAATGCGCGATAGCCGTCCAGGCCCATTTGATGCCCCATCACCAGCGCTGGCACGGCGGCCAGTGCCGCGCCGACCGCCATGCCGACGAAACCGATGGCGCTGTTGCGGCTGAATACACCGCCGCGTCGATGGATCGGCAACTCGATGGCGAACCAGGCCTGCTCGATGGGCGCGAACGGCCCGGCCGATCCGTTGGCGCCGCGTCCGAAACCGCCGATGATCGCCGCGATGATCAGCAGCCATGGCGTGGTCGTCAGCATGGCCGTGATGGCGGCGACCACTTGCAGGCCGTTGTAACCGATCAGGAACAATCGTCGTCCGCCGCGATCGCTCAGCGGCCCCACGGCGATGGTCAGTGCCGATCCCGCCAGCAGTGCGCCCATCAGCACCGCGCCGATGGCCGTGCCCGACCAGCCCAGCGCATGCAGGTACAGCGTGAAGGCCGCCACCATCGCGCCCTGGCCGAGGCTGCGCGCCGCACGCATGCCGATCAGCAGGCGGACGTTGCGTGGCAGGGGCGTGCGGTCGGCGGGCATGTTTTTCATGATGGCATGCTTCGCGAATTTGGCCGGCATCGGTAGGGCGGGCACTGCCCGCCTTGGATGTGCCATGCAGGTCGGTGGCGGGCAGTGCCCGCCCTACGGGATTGCGGCGCGCTTCTACAATGGGGTGATGACGTTTGCCGATTACCCCATCACTTCGTTGTTGCCGGAGATCCGCGCCGCGTTGGCGGAGCACACGCGTCTGGTGCTGGAGGCGCCGCCGGGCGCGGGCAAGACCACGCAGGTGCCGCTGGCGTTGCTGGATGCGTCATGGCTCGAAGGGCGCCGCATTCTGATATTGGAACCGCGCCGCCTCGCCGCGCGCGCCGCTGCCGGATTCATGGCGCGGCAGTTGGGTGAGGAGGTCGGGCAGACGGTGGGTTACCGCATCCGCTTCGAATCGTGCGTGTCGGCGCAGACGCGCATCGAGGTGCTGACCGAAGGCATTTTCACGCGCATGCTGCAGGACGATCCGGAGCTTGCCGATGTCGGCGCGGTGATTTTCGACGAGTTCCACGAGCGGCATCTGACCGGCGATCTCGGCGCGGCGCTGGCGCTGGATGTGCAGCGGGGGTTGCGCGAGGATCTGCGCCTGCTGGTGATGTCGGCCACGCTCGACGGCCAACGCATGGCCGAATGGCTGGATGCGCCACGCATCAGCAGTCCGGGGCGCAGCTTTCCCGTCGCTGTCGACCATCCGCCGGCACGCCGGCAGGAAAGCGTGGAAGCGCACACGGCGCGCACGGTGCGCGAAGCGCTGGCGGACGCGCACGAGGGCGACGTGCTGGTGTTCCTGCCGGGGCGGCGCGAGATCGCCCGCGTGGCGCGGATGCTGACGGATGTGCCTCGCCACGTCGAGGTGTTGCCGCTGCACGGCAACCTGTCGTTGGCCGAGCAGCGCGCGGCGCTCGCGCCGGCCGACGCGGGCACGCGGCGCGTGATTCTGGCGACCAATGTGGCCGAGTCCAGCGTGACCCTGCCGGGCGTGCGCGTGGTGGTGGACTCGGGTCTGGCGCGTGAGCCGCGCTTCGATCCCGCGAGCGGTTTCACGCGGCTTGCCATCGTGGGCATCTCGCAGGCGTCGGCCGATCAGCGCGCCGGTCGCGCGGGCCGTGTCGCGCCGGGTCGGGCGTTGCGCCTGTGGCCCGAGAGCCGCCGTCTGGAAAGCGCGCGCACGCCTGAAATCGCCCAGGTGGAATTGTCCGGCCTGGCATTGGAATTGGCGGCCTGGGGCGACAGCGATCTGCCCTGGCTGGACGCGCCACCCGCCGGCGCGCTGGCGCAGGCCCGTGACCTGCTGCAACGCCTCGGTGCGCTGGATGACAGCGGGCGCATGACTGCGCTGGGCCGACGCATGCACGAACTCGGTGCGCCGCCGCGTCTGGCCGCCGCGGCGGTGCGTGCCGAACGCTCGCAACGCGCGTTGGTGGCGGATCTGCTCGCTCTGCTGGAAGCACGCTCGCCCTTGCGTGGCGGCGCATCGCGCGATGATGCTGTTGCCGCGCGCGTGAACGCGCTGCATGTCTTCCGCGACGGAGGTGCGCAAGTCGCGCGTCGCGCCGGCGCCGATCCGGTCGCGCTGGGTGTCATCGAGCAGGCCGCGCGCGGTTGGCGCAAGCGCCTGGACGTGCGCGCGGCCGCCAGCGGCGTGCCCGATGCCTTGGCCATCGGCAATCTGTTGCTGCACGCTTTTCCCGATCGCGTGGCCAGGCAGGACGCGCAGCAACCCTTGCGCTATCGCCTGGCCAACGGGCGCGGCGCCAGTCTCGGCGAGGACAGCGCCTTGTTCGGCGAACCGTGGCTGGTGGTGACCGACCTCGCGCTCGATGCGCGCGACAGCCGCATCCTCGCCGCCGCGCCTTTCGATCCGGCGCGGCTGGAACGCGATTATGCGGAACGATTCCACACCCAGCGCACGCTGGTCTGGGACGACGCGCGCGATGCCGTCGATGCCTTCGAGGAGCGTCGCTTCGATGCCCTGGTGCTGGAGCGTCGCCGCGTTCCCGTGCGTGACGAGGATGCCGTGCCGGCGCTGCTGGCCCGCGTGCGCGCGCAGGGGCTGGATGCCTTGCCATGGAGCGATGCCGCCCGACACCTGCGCCAGCGCGTGCAGGCCTTGCGCGAATGGGAGCCGTCGCTGGAGCTGCCCGACATGGGCGATGCGGCCTTGCTGGCCAGCCTGGAGCATTGGCTGGCGCCACATCTTCCGGGGCTGCGTCGACTGGATGCCTTGACGGCATCGGCGCTATCGCAGGCGCTCGCCGCGATGCTGGATTATCCGCAACGGCAGGCGCTCGATACCCTGGCTCCGGTCACGCTGGAGGTGCCCAGCGGACGCACGCACAAACTCGATTACGGCGGCGACAATCCGCCGGTGCTGCCTGTCAAGCTGCAGGAATTGTTCGGCCTGTCCGATACCCCGCACGTCGCGAACGGTCGCGTGCCGGTGACGCTGCACCTGCTCTCGCCCGCCGGCCGACCCATCCAGGTCACGCGCGACCTCAAGAGCTTCTGGGAACGCACCTATCCGGAAGTCAGGAAGGAACTCAAAGGGCGCTACCCCAAACATCCGTGGCCGGATGATCCATGGGCCGCCACGCCGACCCATCGCACGCGCCGGCATTTGTAAATACGAAAGTTTCCTGCTTGTTTACAAGCCGGCATGTGTTATTTCTTCATCCCGGTCGTTGGCGGCGGTGTGCGACAAGCCGGAACGCCGCATCATCACGAAACAGGGCAAGCCGCGAAAGCCGGGCTTTTGCGGCCTTTTGCGGTGACGCGACACATTTTCCGCGCCGCCGGCTCGCGTCGGTCGGTGCCGTGTGCTAACAATAAGAGCTTGCGATGTCCGGATGCAGGGGACGGACAGGAAGCGGGAGGAGGCCATGTCGGCGGTGTCCGTGCCGGTGCCATCAGGGGGAGAAGAGCAGCTGCGTGATGACGCGGCCGAGATCCGCGTGTGCGCGTTGCTGGTCGAACGTGGGCGTCTGAAAGAATCCGATCTGGGCCGGGCCCGGCGTCTGCATGCGGAAACGCCGGAGGGTACATTGACGGCGCTGCTGGCGCGTCTCGGCCTGGTGTCCGAGCGCGACCTGGCC
>DASSBH010000101.1:0-12829 GCA_035698945.1 Oleiagrimonas sp. | reverse complement strand
CGCTGCGGTGTTGATCTTTGACGAAGTGATGACCGGCTTTCGCGTGGCGCTCGGCGGCGCGCAGGCGCGCTACGGCGTGACGCCCGACCTCACCACCTTCGGCAAGATCATCGGCGGCGGCATGCCGGTCGGCGCCTACGGAGGCAAGCGCGAGCTGATGGAGTGGATCGCGCCGACCGGGCCGATCTACCAGGCCGGCACGCTTTCGGGCAATCCGGTGGCCATGGCCGCGGGGCTGGCGATGCTGGAACTGATTCAGGCGCCCGGCTTTTACGACGCGCTGGAAAGCAAGGTGGAGAGACTCACCAGCGGCCTGCAGGCGATCGCCGACGAAGCCGGTGTGCCGTTCAGCACCAACCGCGTTGGCGGCATGTTCGGGTTGTTTTTCAGCGGCGAGAAAGTCGAAACCTACGCACAGGCCACGGCTTGCGATGGCGAGATGTTCAAGCGCTTCTTCCACGGCATGCTGGAGCGTGGCGTGTTTCTGGCGCCGTCGGCATTCGAGGCGGGTTTCATGTCGGCCGCGCACGAGGATTCGCACATTGACGCCACGCTGGAAGCGGCGCGGCAAGTGTTTCCCCTCTTGCGCCATTGACTCGTAGGGCGGGCACTGCCCGCCGTCGTGATGCGCTACGAATAATCCGGGGACGAATTCCCCGGAGTCATGGGGTTTCGCGGCAGGCAGTGCCCGCCCTGCGTGGTTTTTACCAGGTGCCGGTGTTGGGCATGGAAGCCCAGGGTTCGGCCGGCTCCAGGTGGCCATCCTGCAGCAGTTCCACCGAAATCCGATCCGGCGATTTCACGAACGCCATGTGACCGTCGCGCGGCGGGCGATGGATGGTGTAGCCCATCGCGGCCAGACGCGCGCAGGTGGCGTAGATGTCGTCCACGCGAAATGCCAGATGGCCGAAGTTGCGCGCGTTGCCGTAGTCCTCGTCGGCATCCCAGTTCCAGGTCAGCTCGACTTCCGCCTCGGGGCTGTCGGGCGCGGCCAGGAAGATCAGGGTGAACTTGCCTTCGGGCACCTCCTTGCGGCGTACCTCCTTGAGGCCCAGACCTTCGCAATAGAAACGCAATGCGGCGTCGATGTCGCGGATGCGCACCATGGAGTGCAGGTATTTCATGTGGCAGGTTCTCCTTCGGGAACAAAGCGGGAGTCGTGGCGCGATGTGCGAGCATCGCGGAAGGTCACCACCAGCACGTCGCGGTGCGCGGGAAGCCCGGGCGTGAGCGGCTCGACGGCGGTCACGCCATGGTAGACGCGATGGTCGTCCAGCCACGTGGCATCGAGTGGCCGGGTCAACGTGAAGCTGCCCAGCTCGCCGCGATCGGGGCCGTACACGGTGGTGGTGCCGCTGGCGATGTTGGTGCGGTCGACCATCAGCACCAGCACGTAATCCACGCCGTCGCGGTGCACGCCCTCGGGCGTGGGCTGGCCGGCCTCACCGGTTTGCGCCTCGATGCGGAACTGGTGCACTTCGACATGCCAGTCCGGCACTTCGGGCGCCATGGCGTCGAACACGTGATGGCAACAGGCCAGCACGGCGCGCATGGTCGAGCCATCGCCGATGGCCGGCTCGATCGGCTCGAACCAGCGCTCGACCCCGCCGTTCAACGGGTTGTACGACCTGGTCTGGTAATGCGGCTGATGCGCCTGTCGCACCACGCCCCGATCCGTGCCGGCCGCATACACGGCATGTCGGCGGCGGCGATAGCGGCCATGGTCGGCCATGTAGTGGTCGCGCTCAAGGCGATTCCAGCTGCCGGCGAAGGTGTCCCAGTCATCCAGGGAACCGTGGCGCAAGAGGATGTCGCGCATGGCGACGCCGGACAGCAACACATAGCCGTCGCGGACAATGGCGGTTTCCAGGGGAACCTCGACGGAGACGGGAATGGAGGACACGACAGGGTTTCCGACGTGATGGAAAGCTCACGATGGCGTCATGAGGATGATGTTTCAATCCCTGTGCCGCCCGGCAGAAGCCAACTCTGCCGGCGATCCTGATGCGTGGAGATGATTTTTGGACACGGATCCACGCGGATCGACGCAGATAAAAAAACAAAAAATCTTGATCCGTGTTCATCCGCGTAAATCTGTGTCCGCTGCTTTTTCCCGACCACCGCTCCCGCGAACGAATCATCGTCGTCGGCAGGAAAGGTCAGTCGAGGAACAGGTCGGGCATCAGCGGCGCACCCGGCTGGACGGCATAGACGTCCAGATCGGTGACGCCGGCCTCGCGCAACACCTCGTCGTCGATGCAGAAGCGGCCGGTGAATTCACGTGCATCGCGGCACAGGATGGCATGCGCGGCGTCGGCAACAATTTCCGGTTTGCGGCAGTTTTCCGGCTTCACCTTGCCGCCCAGCATGGCGATGGCGGCGGTGGCGATGACCGTGCGCGGCCACAGCGCATTGACGGCGACGCCGGTCTCGGCCAGTTCCGCGGAAAGGCCCAGCACGCAAAGGCTCATGCCGTACTTGGCGATGGTGTAGGCGGTGTGGCGCTTGAACCATTTCGGATCCAGGCTGGGCGGCGGCGACAGCATCAGCACGTGCGGATTGGCCGCCTTTTTCAGATACGGCAGGCAGGCTTGCGTGGTGACGTAGGTGCCGCGCGCGTTGACCTGCTGCATGAGGTCGTAGCGCTTCATCGGCGTGTCTTCGATGCCGGCCAGCCAGATCGCGCTGGCGTTGTTGACCACGATGTCGATGCCGCCGAAACGTTCGGCCGTTTCGGCAGCGGCCTCGGCCACGCGATGCTCGTCGCGGATGTCCACCTTGAGCGCCAGCGCCTTGCCGCCCGCCGCCTCGATCTCGGCAGCCGCCGTGTGGATGGTGCCGGGCAGCTTGGGGTTGGGTACCGCGCTCTTGGCGGCAATGGCCACGTTGGCGCCGTCGCGCGCGGCGCGCAGGGCGATGGCCAGGCCGATGCCGCGCGAGGCTCCGGTGATGAACAGGGTCTTGCCGGCCAGTGGGGTCATGAAATTTGCCTTCGAAAAGGATGCCGGAAACAAGTCTAGCTCACCATACGCTCGCGTAGGGAAGGAGCCTTCCACAGGCTTGCGGCGATCATGGAAGTTTTTTGTCGGGCGGTGCCCGAACTACCCGCACACCGTGGAGAGCGGGCATCGTCTGCCATGAAAACTTTGATGAAGCGAAAGGCGGTGTCCGACCTACGCGCGCTGGAAGCGCGGCAGCACGTCGCGCAGCCAGCCCAGTCGCTCCATCGGATCGGTCATTTCCAGCAAGTGCTGGCGTTCGCCGGTGTCCAGCGGCAGCAGCTCGGCCAGGCGAAAACCCACCCATACGGCATCGTCGTAACAGGTTTCCGGCGCATCCTTCCACGGCGGCGCCATCTGCTCGACCAGCCGGCGAAGGATGGTTTCCAGCAGACCGAATTCGGGCGGCAGCGGCACCACCGGCACATCATCCGTCCAGCACGCGACATCGCCGCGCAACTGGCCGTCGCTGCGTACGCGCACCTGGTTGACGCGAAAGCGCCGACCGCCTTCGGCGGCAATGCCGAGGATGCCTTCGCTGGTGGTGAAAAAATCGATGATGCGGGCCAAGGTTCCCACGGCCGCCGGGGCCGCCGGACCGCCGACTTCCTCGCCGCCGAGAATCAGGCAGACACCGAAATACTTGTCACCGCGCGTACACTCGCGCACCAGATCCAGATAGCGCGGTTCGAAAATGCGCAGCTCCAGCGGACCACCGGGAAACAACACCGTCGCCAGCGGAAACAGCGGAATATCGGTCAGCAGCGAGGACGCGCGAGCCATGGTCTCCAGTGTAACCAGATCACGGCGCCACGGGTTTCGATGGCAAGGTCGGGACATCCATTGGGTTCATTCGCCGTAAAAGCGGCGAAACCGGGATGAGCATCAGGCATCCCGCGTTTCCTCGTCGCGGGGACGGATCAGCACGCGCACGGCCACCAGACCCAGTTCGTAAAGCAGACACATGGGCACCGCCAGCAGGATCATGGAGGTGACATCCGGCGGCGTGACCACGGCCGAAATGGCGAACGCGCCGACGATGGCGTAGCGGCGCCAACGGCGCAACTTGTGGATGTCGACGATCCTCATCGCCGCTGCCACCACCACCACCACCGGCACCTCGAAGCACAGGCCGAAGCCGAAAAACATCAACACCACGAAATCGAGGTAGTGGTTGATGTCGGTCATCATTTCCACGCCCGCGGGCACGACCGCGGTCAGGAACTTGAAGGCCGCCGGCAGCACCAGAAAATAGGCGAACGCGCAGCCCACGTAAAACAGCAGCATCGCCGCCACCAGCAAGGGCCGCGCCAGGCGCTTCTCGCTCTGGTACAACCCCGGGCTGACGAACGCCCACAGCTGATACAGCACCATCGGCATGCTGACGAAAAACGCCGTGTACAGCGCCAGCTTCAGCGGCGTGATGAAGGGGCTGGTCACCTGGGTGGCGATGAGGTGCGCGCCGGCAGGCAGCCGCGCCACCAGCGGGGCGGCCAGCTCGGTATAGAGCTCGTTGGCAAACGGCACCAGCACGACCAGCACCACGAGTATCGTGATCACGGCCTTGAGCAGCCGCGAGCGCAGCTCGATCAGATGCGAAAACAGGCCCTGTTCGACATCCGATGGCTGCTCAACCCTTGCCATGGTCTGAACCTCCGATCATGGCATCGGGGGCGGCACGATCCGCATCGGTGCGGTGCGTGTCGGTGATCTCGTCATGCATGTCCGTCACGCCCTGCCGGGCTTCGGCGCGCGTCCTGGCCATTTCTTCCTGCAACTGGCGCAGGGTTTCGCTGGCTTGCGCCTGCGTGGCTTCGGCGTCGGCGGCGGCCTGGCGCGCGGCGCTGCGGATTTCCTCGATTTCCAGCTCACGCTCGACTTCGGCGCGCACGTTGTCCCAGCCGCTGCGCAGGCGGCGTACCAATGCGCCCACGGTGCGCGCCGCACCGGGCAACTTGTCGGGGCCGAGCACCAGCAACGCGATCAACGCCAGCAGGATCAGCTTGCCCAGGCTGAAATCGAACATGCTTGTTACCGCCAGCGACTATTTCGACGAGCCCGCGTCGTGCCGTTCCTGTTTCTGCGCGCTCTCGGCCGTCGCCTGTGCCGGCGGGTCGGCGCGGAGCGTGTCGTCGTCGGACCTGGAATCGTCCTTGTCGTCGCCGCGCAGGGCTTTTTTGAACTCGCGCACCGCATTGCCGATATCGGGGCCGATCTTGGTCAGCTTGCTGGTGCCAAACAAGGCCAGCACGATGATCAACAGGATGAGCCAATGCCAAATACTGTCTAAACCCATAATTACCTCTGGCGGTGCCTGTCCGGACGCCGCCTGGCGTCCGGATTTTCCGCCTCTGTTACAAGGCCTGTCAGGATACTCTGTTCTGCCCGCCATCGGCGCCCGCATCGGCGCGCATTCCGATGGACACACCGCCGCAGGCCGGAAAACGCGCCGCTGCGGCGGCCAAGCGCCCGATTCAGTTCCCTGAACCCGCTGTCGATGCACCCGCTGCCGGGGTCGAGCCAGCCTGGCTGTAGCGCATCAGCCGATCGCGAAACGCCGCCACCTGGCTCGGCACATTGCTGACGCCGCCCTCGAAAATGCGCCGCGGCGTGATACTGGAACCGTACACGGCCGCGTTGTCGTCGTAGTCGATGGTGATGGCCGTGCCATCCAGCGCCACGCCGGCAAACAGGCCGCGCGAACGCGAGTAGGAATAGATTTCGGCCTTCAACTGCGCATCGGTGGACGCATGCGCGTTGCGTCCCACCGGCCCGGCAGCCACGGCGGCATTGGCGCCCAGCGTGAACTTGCCATGCACGATGCCGTCCACGCCGCGCTGGGTGCGAAACACCAGGATCACATCGGTGGACGACACGCCGGCCTGGAAGCCGACGCTGCCTCCAGTCACGTCGACGTATACCGGATACGACCAGGTGCCGTCGCTCAAACGCACCGACACCAGACCTTCGCCATGGCGGCCGCCGAAGACGAAACCGGCCTTGACCACGTCGGGAATCACGGCCACGGCCTTGGCGTTGCGCAGCAGATCCAGCGGAATGGCATGATCCGGCGCCTGCTCGATCTGGTCGAGCACGCGGATGGCGTTGTTGGCCAATGCGAGGCTTTCGCTGCGGTCGGAGGTGTCCGCCGCCTGCGCGGCCATCAGCGGCAGGCAGGCCAGCAGCGCGCCTGCAGCCAGAATCTTGAAAGTGTGTCGCATCATGCCAGTCTCCAATGATGGGGGAGTGGGGTCGTCAACCATGAAGTGTGCCACCTTGTGTCAGACTTCGCCCGATTTGTCGAGGTTCCCGAGGGACTCTGAATGTCGATGACAAGCCAATACACAGGGCTTGGCGAGGATATTCCCGCCAGCCTACCCGGCACAGGTGTACTGCTGGTTAATCTGGGTACACCCGACGCGCCGACGGCGGCGGCGCTGCGCCCGTATCTGGCCCAATTCCTGTCCGATCCACGCGTCATCGAGCTTCCGCGCTGGAAATGGTGGCCGATATTGCAGGTGATCCTGCGCATCCGCCCGCGCCGTTCGGCGCGTGCCTACAGCCACATCTGGACGCCCGAAGGCTCGCCGCTGCGCGTGCTGAGCGAGGCGCTGACGCATGCCGTGCGCAAAGAACTGACGCGCCGCGGACACAATGTCAAAGTCGCCCTGGCCATGCGCTACGGACACCCGCGCGTGGCCGACACGATCCGCGCCATGCAGCGCGACGGCGTGGGCCGGCTGCTGGTGCTGCCGCTTTACCCGCAATATTCGGCCACCAGCAGCGGCAGCGTCGTCGATGCCGTGGCCGACACGCTCAAGTCCCTGCGCTGGCCGCCGGAACTGCGGCTGGTCGGCGATTACCACGACCATCCGGCCTACATCGACGCCCTCGCCGCCAGCGTGCGCGAGCACTGGCAACAACACGGTCGCGGCGAACGCCTGCTGATGAGTTTCCACGGCATTCCGACCCGCTACGTGCGCGCCGGCGATCCGTATTTCGCCCAATGCCATGCCACCGCGCGCGCCTTGCGCGAGCGTTTGCAGATGGACGAAAGCGGCGTCCTGGTGAGCTTCCAGTCACGCGTCGGACGCGAGCCGTGGCTGACGCCCTACACCGATGCCACGGTGCGCCAACTCGGTAGCGAGGGCGTCAAGCGCCTTGACGTGATCTGCCCCGGTTTTGCCGTCGATTGCCTGGAAACGCTGGAGGAAATCGCCATGCAGAACCGCGATTTCTTCCATGCCGCCGGCGGTGAGGAACTACGCTACATTCCAGCGCTGAACACGCGCCCCGACCACGTGCGGGCGTTGTGCGACATCATCGACAGCCGGGCGTAGGGCGGGCACTGCCCGCCATGGAACTTGCGAGCGTCGATGGCGGGCAGTGCCCGCCCCACCCGCTTTCAGGCCGATTTGCCGTTACTCGCAGCAGGCGCCGGTGCGGGGGCGGGCGCGGGACTCGACGCCCCGGCATCCCCCGCAAGATTGTGCTTCTTGTCGCCCGTCTTCTTGAAATCCGTCTCGTACCAGCCGCTTCCGGCCAGACGAAACGACGGCGCCGTCATCTGGCGGTGCACCGCAGGTTTGCCGCATTCAGGGCAAACCTCGGGGTCGGGATCGGATATTTTCTGCAGGCGGTCGAATTGGTGGCCGCACGACTCGCAAGCAAAAGCGTAGATGGGCATGGAAAAGTTTCTCCGTCAACAAACGCCGCCATGACCCACCTCCATGGGCGGCTCCTGCGGCAGGCGCGCATGCTTTATCGTGGCGCCGGATGCGATTTCAAGGGCAGGCACTGCAAGCGCCGCCCGTTGCCACGATAATAGCCCCACGCCCACCCCAGGCCCATCCCCACATGCTTCGCACCTTGCGCCCGATCGCCTCGTTGCTGGTCAGCACCGCTTTTCTGCTGGCCAGCATCGGCCTGCTCGGCACCCTGATTCCGCTGCGCGGCCTCGCGCAGGGCTTCAGCGGCAGCCTGATCGGCGCGCTGGCCGGCATCTACTATGCCGGCTTTCTGGTCGGCACCTATGTCATTCCGCCGCTGGTGCGACGCATCGGCCACATCCGCGCCTTCGCTTTCTGCACCGCCTGCGCCGCCGCCGTGGCCCTGCTGCACGCGCTGGCGAGCTGGCCGTGGCTGTGGCTGGTGCTGCGACTGACCGACGGCATCATGATGGTGGGCCTTTACACCATCATCGAAAGCTGGCTCAACGCACAGGCGCCCAAAAGCCACCGCGGCGCCGTGTTCGCGATCTACATGATGGTCAATTCCGGCGCCTTGGCCATGTCGCAACTGCTGCTGCGCATCGACGCGCAGTCTTTCGTGCTGTTCACCGTGGTGGCGCTGTTGGCTCTGGCGGCCACCGTGCCCGTGGTGCTGACACGCCAGGCGCAACCGGTGCCGCAGACCGCGCCACGTCTCGAACTCAAGCGCCTGTTCGGTCTCGCGCCGACCGCCGGCGTAGGCGCCCTGCTGGCCGGGCTGGCAATGGGCGCCTTCTACGGCCTGGCCCCGGTATACGCGCGCCACATCGGCTTCGACAACACCGGCATCAGCACCTACATGACGTTGGCCATCCTCGGCGGCGCGCTCATGCAATGGCCGCTGGGCTACCTGTCCGACCGCATCGACCGTCGCCTGGCCCTGGCCATCGTGGGCGCGCTGGCCTGCGTGCTGGCATTGTTTCTCGGCATCGTCGGCGGACATAAGTGGGCCGCCATCGCGCTGATCTTCGCCTTCTGCGGCATGGCCTTCGCCATCTACCCGATGGTCGTCGCCCACCTGGTCGACTACCTCACGCCCGAAGAACTGCTGGCCGCCAGCGCCAGCGTCTACCTGCTCTACGGCGCCGGCTCCGCCCTCGGCCCGCTGCTGGCCGGCGTGGCCATGCAATGGCTGGGCAACCCGATGCTGCCCGCATGGTTCGCGCTCAACACCGCCCTGCTGGCCGTCTACGCCGCCTACCGCTACCGCGCCTTCCGCCGTGAGCAGGTGGACGAAAACAACTTCCGGCCGATGTTGCGGACGACGTCGGCCGTGCTGGAGATGATGCCGGAGGCGCAAGCGGGCGCAGGAAATGCCTCGGATTGAACGCCGACCGTCACGTGACCGGCATGGGCGAGATCAAAAACATGGAGGCTGTTATTCGAGACATGGTTGTTCAGACACTGCATGCAATCAGCGGAACATCTCAGCGCGCGCCGCAACGGATGATCAGGCGTCGTTTGCTCCAGACGCTGCGACAGCCAAACCTTGAGGATGGACTGTCGGGTGACACCCAGACGCCTGGCTTCCTTGCCGAGCCCGTCGATCATCCAGCTCGGAAAATCCACGTCGACACGCTTCTGTTCCAGGCGTGGTCTGGCTGCATGTTCCAGATCCAGATGGGCAATGATGTCTTCACCCGATTCGAATTTGCGATCAAACGTTTTAGCTTTCATACAGGGCAACCTGGGCACGCGCGATCAGGCCGAAGTGGCTGGTTTGCGTCGTCATGCGACGGCAGTCGTCCTTTGCGCAAGTTCACCAGAAGTACACCGCGGATGTGTTGCGATAACGTCCTGCCGCAGCGGTCGGCGTTGCGGATTTGCCAGAACAACGAGATCGACATGAACATCCAAGACATCATGACCCAGAACCCCACATGCTGCCCGCCCAACGCCACGCTGGAGCAAGTGGCGCAAATGATGCGTGACGAGGACATCGGCGAGGTGCCGGTGGTGGAATCCGACGGCGGCCATCGGCTGATCGGCGTGGTCACCGATCGGGACATCGCGGTGCGTGCCGTCGCCGCAGGCCGCAACCCTTCGCAGGTCACCGCCCGCGATTGCATGACCGAACCTGCGGTGAGCTGCAAGGAGGACGATTCACTGGAAGACTGTGCGCACGCCATGGCCTCGCAGCGCATTCGGCGGATGCCGGTCGTCGACGCCAACGGCATGCTGTGCGGCATTGTCGCCCAGGCCGATCTGCAGGCGACCGATGCGCGTTCGCTGAAACAGCAGGTTGCGGACCGCGTTTCGACGCCGCATTGACGGTTACGGCGGATATGGAGACTGCCCTTCGATACCTCAGGGCGAACGGAGTTCTGGTGAGGCATTCGTGAAACCAGGCGTCGCTTTCCAGCTTTGCGATGCGATGGCTTCATGGATGGCTTTGCAGGAGGCAGCGCCAGCCCTACCCGCATGAATAGGCATCTGCCGGAGCTTTAGGGATGAAAAACGGGGCGCAACAAGTGCGCCCCGGTAAGGATTACGTCAAACCTTGCCAAAGCTCAGGTGGCCGCCGTCGGCGTCGACGCTGATGGTTTCGCCGGGGGCGAATTCGCCGGCCAGGAGTTTTTGCGCCAGCGGGTTTTCCAGTTGCTGCTGGATGGCCCGCTTGAGCGGCCTTGCGCCGTAAACCGGGTCGAAACCGACGTTGGCCAGCAGATCCAGCGCCTTGTCGGACACCTTGAGCGTGAGCTGGCGTTCGGCCAGGCGTTTTTCCAGGCCTTCGAGCTGGATGCGGGCGATAGCGCGGATCTGTGCCTTGCCGAGCGGGCGGAAGACCACGATTTCGTCGAGGCGATTGATGAATTCCGGGCGGAAGTGGTTCTGCACCACGCCCATGACGCCGGCCTTCATCTGCGTGTATTGGGCTTCGCTGTCGCTGCCGTCCGATTCGGCCATGTCCTGGATGAGGTTCGAACCCAGGTTGGAGGTCATCACGATGATGGTGTTGCGGAAATCCACGGTGCGACCCTGGCCGTCGGTGAGACGACCGTCGTCGAGTACCTGCAACAGGATGTTGAAGACGTCCGGATGCGCCTTTTCGACTTCGTCGAGCAGGATCACGCTGTACGGGCGGCGGCGCACGGCTTCGGTGAGATAGCCTCCCTCCTCGTAGCCGACGTAGCCGGGGGGGGCGCCGACCAGGCGGCTCACGGAGTGTTTCTCCATGAACTCGCTCATGTCGATGCGCACCATGGCGTCGGTGGTGTCGAACAGGAATTCGGCCAGCGCCTTGCACAGCTCGGTCTTGCCCACGCCAGTGGGGCCGAGGAACAGGAACGAGCCGTCGGGACGGTTGGGATCGGCCAGCCCCGCACGCGCGCGACGCACGGCATCGGCAACGGCATTGACGGCCTCGTCCTGACCGACCACGCGCTGGTGCAGCACGTCTTCCATACGCAACAGTTTTTCACGCTCGCCCTCGAGCATCTTCGATACCGGGATGCCGGTCCAGCGCGCCACCACTTCGGCGATTTCCTCGGCGGTGACCCTGGTCTGCACCAATGTGAAGTCCTGGCCTTCGGCGGCCTGTGCGGCTTCGAGCTGCTTTTCCAGTTCGGGCAATTTGCCGTACTGGATTTCGCTCATGCGCGTGTAGTCCTGGTGGCGCTGCGCGGCCTCCAGTTCCAGGTGTGCCTGTTCGATTTCGCCCTTGATCTTGGTGGTGCCCTGCATGGCCGCCTTTTCGGACTTCCACACTTCGTTCAAGTCGGAGAACTCACGCTCCAGTGCGTCGATGTCGCTTTCCAGATCCGCCAGGCGCTTTTTCGATTCGTCGTCGGTTTCCTTTTTCAGCATCTCGCGCTGGATCTTGAGCTGGATCAGGCGACGCTCCAGGCGATCGAGCTCCTCCGGCTTGGAATCGATTTCCATGCGGATGCGCGAGGCTGCCTCGTCCATCAGGTCGATTGCCTTGTCGGGCAGCTGGCGGTCGGTGATGTAGCGGTTGGACAGCGTGGCCGCGGCGACGATGGCCGGGTCGGTGATTTCCACGCCGTGGTGCACGGCGTAGCGCTCCTTCAGACCGCGCAGGATGGCGATGGTGTCCTCGACCGAAGGCTCGCCCACGAACACCTTCTGGAAACGACGTTCCAGCGCGGCGTCCTTTTCGATGTACTGGCGGTATTCGTCCAGCGTGGTGGCGCCGATGCAGTGCAGCTCGCCGCGCGCCAGCGCGGGCTTGAGCATGTTGCCGGCGTCCATGGCGCCGTCGGCCTTGCCGGCGCCGACCATGGTGTGCAGTTCGTCGATGAACAGGATCACGCGGCCTTCCTGCTTGGCCAGGTCGTTGAGCACGCCTTTCAGACGTTCCTCGAACTCGCCGCGGAACTTGGCGCCGGCGATCAACGCACCCATGTCCAACGCCAGCACGCGGCGGCCGCGCAAGCCTTCGGGTACTTCGTCCTTGATGATGCGCTGGGCCAGGCCCTCGACGATGGCAGTCTTGCCGACGCCGGGCTCCCCGATCATCACCGGGTTGTTCTTGGTACGCCGCTGCAGCACCTGGATGGTGCGGCGGATTTCCTCGTCGCGCCCGACCACCGGGTCGAGCTTTCCCGACTCGGCGCGCGCGGTCAGGTCGATCGTGTCTTTCCCGAGCGCCTGGCGCGCTTCCTCGGCGCTTGCATCCTGCACGTTCTCGCCCCCGCGCATCGCGTCGATGGCAGTTTCGAGTGCCTGCTTCGTGGCGCCGGCCGCCTTCATCGCCATCCCCGCCGGGCCGCTGTCGCCCGCCGTCGCAAGCAGGAACAGCTCGCTCGCGATGAAGGAGTCGCCGCGCTGCTGCGCGAGCTTGTCGGTGACGTTGAGCAGGCGGGTGAGTTCGTTGCCGATGTTGAGGTTGCCTTCCTGGCCCGACACCTGCGGCAGGCCGTTGACGATCTCGCCGAGTTTCTGGCGCAGCATCGGCACGTTGACACCGGCCTGGGTCAGCATCGGCGTAGTGGTGCCGCCCTGCTGGTCGATCAGCGCCAGCATGACGTGCACGGGCTCGAGGATGTTGTGGTCGCGTCCGACGGCCAGCGACTGCGCGTCGGCCAGGGCCTGCTGGAA
>DASSBH010000100.1:0-5352 GCA_035698945.1 Oleiagrimonas sp. | reverse complement strand
TTCGAGTCGATGCGGTAGTCGACCACATAGTCGGCGATGTCGCGCATCGGCTGATCGGGATCGGGACGCTGGGCGGAACGGATGTCGGCGCTCATGAATAGTCTCGCGGCTGAAGAAAACGCCCATTTTAACCTGCGCGCGCCCGGGATGCTTGACGGTTCCGCATGTGCCGCAGAGAATGACTGCAGCTATCCCAAAGGGGAGTAGCCCCGGCGCGATCCAGCGCCCCGCGCGGCAGTCGTCATCACGGGTCTTCGACCCCGGTTGCCGCGGCGATTTTCATCGCGGGCGAGACTTTTGCGGCTGCGGTGGTGTCGTGCGCGACCATCGGAGCTGCCATTGTCTCCGCGCGCTGCGAGAACCGCATGGATTTTTTCCCCCCGCATTTCTTTTCCGGCCTGCTCAGCATCATCGTCATCGACCTGGTGCTGGCCGGCGACAACGCCATGGTCATCGCCCTGGCGGCACGCAGGCTGCCAAGACATCGCCAGCGGCAGGCCATTTTCTGGGGCACGTTCGGTGCGGTCGGCGTGCGCATCGCCCTGACGGTGGGCGTGGTCTACCTGCTGAAACTGCCCGGACTGATGCTGGTCGGCGGCCTGCTGCTGATACCCATCGCCTGGAATCTGCTGCGCCACAACGATGATCATGGCGAGCCCCACGTGCGCGAAGCGACCGGCTTCTGGGCCGCCATCCGCACCATCATCGTGGCCGACGCCCTGATGGGCCTGGACAACGTGCTGGGCATCGCCGGCGCGGCCAAGGGCCACATACCCCTGGTCGTGATCGGCCTGTTCATCAGCGTGCCGCTGGTGGTGTGGGGATCCACGTTGATCCTGCGGTTGATGGAGCGTTTCCCCGTCATCATCTATGTGGGCGCCGGCGCCATCGCATGGACGGCTGCGCGCATGATCGCGCATGACCACTTGCTCAGCGGCTGGTTCGATGCGCATGCCTGGGTGCAGTGGCTGCTCGACGCATTGCTGGTGGCCGGTATCTGCGGCGGCGGCTATCTGGCCTCGCGGCGAGCGCGGTTGCGTGGCGGATGATGCATCCGATTCAACCGGCACGCGCCTATACTGCCCATTCCCTCACATGCGGAGCCGCTCATGAAACTGTATTACCTGCCCGGAGCCTGCTCACTGGCCGACCACATCACGCTGGAATGGGTCGGCGCCGAATACGAAGCCATCCAGGTGCCGCGTGACGAGCTGAAGTCGGACTGGTACCTGGCCATCAGCCCCGGCGGTCTGGTTCCTGCGCTGGTCGACGACGACGGATGGACGCTGACCGAGAACGAAGCCATCCTGCATTATCTGGCCGAAAGACACCCCGAAGCCGAACTGGCCGGCACCGACATACGCAGTCGCGCCGAAGTCAATCGTTGGCTGGGCTTTCTCAATTCCGACGTGCACCAGTCTTTCAAACCCATCTTCGGCGCCACTAGTTTCATCAGCGATGAAGCGCAACATGAAGACCTGCAGCAGCATGCGCGCGAAAAACTGGGCAAGCTGTTCGCGCGCATCGACGCGCGTCTGCAAAACCACCCATGGCTGGCCGGCGAGCATCGTTCGATTGCCGACCCCTAT
This sequence comes from Oleiagrimonas sp., assembly GCA_035698945.1. GTDB lineage: Bacteria > Pseudomonadota > Gammaproteobacteria > Xanthomonadales > Rhodanobacteraceae > Oleiagrimonas. The sequence goes on along the minus strand of DASSBH010000100.1, from coordinate 3,763 downwards.
TTGTTCGTCGTGCTGCGCTGGGCGCGCGCCAAGCAAGTGCCGCTGCAGGGGCTGACCGCTCTGGACGCCTTCTTTGCCCGCATGCACGAAGATGCCGGCGTGCAAAAGGCGCTCAAAGCCGAGGGCATCGGCTGATTGCGGATTTGCGTGAGTGGCCGGTAATCGCGTCCAGGCCAAAAAGCTTGCTGACACGGATCAACGCGGATGAACACCGACAAGAAAATCGCTTCTTGATCCGCGTGCATCCGCGTTGATCCGCGTCAAAAACAACGTCCGAACCCTCGCCCACTCGCATTCAAAACCGCAGATAGACAAAAGCCGAGGGGCCGTTCAATTCCAGATCCAGGCTGTCCCGATAATGCTCGTGCGATTGCTTGATGTGGATACTGTTGATGCCGTACTCCACGGCAAATCCGAGGCGCCGCGTCGGCAGCCATTCGACGCCGAGCGATGCGTTGTATATATGTCCCTGCAGCTTGCCGCCGTTCTTGAACACGCCGGCGCCCGAAAAATACATGCGCCATTGCGGATCAAACATGTGTCGCCAGCCCAGCTGCAACAGCGGCGCCCAGGCTCCGGCGCCGGTGTGCTCGTCGAAATCGCGTGTCTCCCCGTCCACCTGCAGGCTGCCCACAAGGCTTGCCGACGCGCGGTAATGGCTGGCGCCCAGCCCAAGTCCGATGACGTTGTCTGCGCTGCCGAACCACCAGCGCCAGGCTACGCTGCCGAAGGCAAAGGCCAGCTTGCCGTCGAGCTTCGCCTGGAGATGATGAGTGGTGCCTTGCCAATCGATCGAACGTTGCCAGGTTTGTGCGTTGTCGCGGTCATAGCGGTAATAGTCGAACGAAAGCCCCTGATGGTCGCCAATCAGCACGTCGGCCCGGATGCGCGCCGACAGGCCGCGATTGTCGAGGCCGAGGTCGTCCTCGAGGTTGATGCTGGCGGCGGCGAAACCCTCGGGAATGCTCGCACCCACGGTAGTGTCGCTGGTGGCGTAATAACCGCCGATGCCGATGTCCAGACGATCCAGCGTCGGCGACTGTTGTGCATGAGCCACGGACAGGCACGCGCCGAACAAGATGCACGCTGCCAGCAAGCGCAGATGCATGAGGTGATGCCTCGGGATCGGGAGCGACAAGATAGCCATCCGAAGATTTTATGTTTCACGAACCGGATGCACAAAAGCGCCGGGCAACTGCCCGACGCTTCTGCTTGTGCGGCCGGTTTTCAACGTTTCTCGATCGGCGTGAACACCTGATCTTCCGGGCCGACGTAATTGGCGCTCGGGCGAATGATCTTGCCGTCGATGCGCTGCTCGATGATGTGCGCACTCCAGCCTGCGGTGCGGGCGATCACGAACAGCGGCGTGAACATGGCCGTCGGCACGCCCATCATGTGGTAGGCGCTGGCCGAGTACCAGTCGAGATTGGGGAACATCTTCTTCATGTCCATCATCACGTTCTCGATGCGCTCGGACACCTCGAACAGCGTGTCATTGCCGCCCTCGGAACACAGCTTGCGGCTGATCTCCTTGATGATGGGATTGCGCGGATCGCCGATGGTGTAGACCGGATGGCCGAAGCCGATCACGATTTCCTTGTTGGCCACGCGCTCGCGGATGTCGGACTCGGCCTCGTCGGCACTGCGGTAGCGGCTGATGATTTCCATCGCCACTTCGTTGGCGCCGCCGTGCTTGGGACCGCGCAACGCACCAATGGCGCCGGTCAGTGCCGAGTAGAAATCCGAGCCGGTGCCGGCGATGACGCGGCCGGTGAAGGTGGACGCATTGAACTCGTGTTCGGCGTACAGGATCAGCGATTTGTCCAGCGAGTCGGCCTGCAATTCGGTGGGCTCGACGCCATGCAGCATGTGCAGGAAATGGCCGGCGATGGTCTCGTCGTCGGTTTCCGTGTCGATGCGCTTGCCGTTGTGGCTGTAGTGATACCAGTACAGCAGGATGGAGCCGAAGCAGGCCATCATGCGGTCGGCGATTTCGCGCGCTCCGGTGACGTTGTGATCGTCCTTCTCCGGCAGCACCGTACCCACCACCGAGCAGCCGGTGCGCAGCACGTCCATCGGGTGCGTGGAGGCCGGCAACTGTTCCAGCACGGCCTTCACCGGCGCCGGCAGACCGCGCATGCTCCTGAGCTTGGCGCGATAGTTCTTGAGCTCGCTCCAGGTCGGCAGCACGCCGTGCACCAGCAGGTGCGCCACGGCCTCGAAGCTGGATTTGGTGGCCAGGTCGTTGATGTCGTAGCCGCGGTAATGCAGGTCGTTGCCGCTGCGGCCGACGGTGCAGATGGCGGTGTTGCCGGCGGCGACGCCGGACAGGGCCACGGATTTCTTGCCCTTGGGCTTGGTGGTTTCAGGTGTGTCGCTCATGATCCATACCTCTGGTGCGTTATCGAATTTTGGACTTGCCGGTGATGGGCATGTCTTGTGTGTAGGAGCCTGCCTGCAGGCGATCAAAACTGGCGAACGGCTAGCTCCTTCGCGCGCAGGCGCGCTCCTACACAAGACACGCCCGTCATCCAAGAAACCGTCAGCCGGACGATTTTTCGTCGGTAAATAATTCGTCCAGCTTCTGTTCGTAAGCGTGGTAGCCGAGAAAATCGTACAGCTCCTCGCGCGTCTGCATCTGCGGCACGCAGGCCTTCTGTGTGCCGTCGCGACGGACGGTTTCGTAGAAGCCGAGCGCAGCCTTGTTCATGGCGCGGTAGGCGCCGCAGCAGTACAGCGCGATGTCGACGTTGGCGCTCTTGAGTTCCTCGGTGGTGAAGAACGGCGTGGAGCCGAATTCGGTGAGATTGGCCAGGATCGGCACCTTCACCGCCGCCTTGAACTTGCGGTAGTCGTCCAGCGTTTTCATGGCTTCGGGGAAGATCATGTCCGCGCCTGCCTCGACGTAAGCCACGGCGCGCTCGATCGCGGCGTCGATGCCCTCGGCTGCGGCGGCGTCGGTGCGGGCCATGATGACGAAGCCGTCGTCGATGCGACCATCCACGGCCGCCTTCACGCGATCGACCATCTCGGCCTTCGTGACCACTTCCTTGCCCGGCCGATGGCCGCAGCGCTTCTGCCCGACCTGATCCTCCATATGCACGGCGGCCACGCCGACGCGCTCGAAGGAACGGATGGTGCGGGCAATGTTGAAAGCCCCGCCCCAGCCGGTGTCGATATCCACCATCAACGGCAATTGCGTGGCCTCGACGATGCGCCGGGCGTCGGTGAGCACGTCTTCCATGGTGGAAATGCCCAGATCCGGCATGCCCAGCGAATTGGCCGCCACGCCGCCACCGGACAGGTACAGCGCCTTGTAGCCCACGCGCTTGGCCATCAGGCCGGCATAGGCGGTGATGGCGCCAACGACCTGCAGGGGCGACTCGGCATCAAGGGCGGCGCGGAACCGCGCGCCAGCGGAAAGGCGTTCGCTCATATCGCTCATGAAGCCTCTTCGTAAAAGGAGCATTTTAACCGATCCGGGTGGCAAGCCTGAATCGGCGCGCCATTTGGGAACCGGGCCACAACGTCGACTACCTGAAACAGCGCAAATGCCGTAGTGTCCACTACACCAGTTTGCGTGGCTTCAGGCGCAGAGCCTCGTCATGGTCGTCACCGTCAATTCCCGCGGTCATGTGGTGTCGCACTGCCGCCAAGCTACCCTTTGCGCCAGAACTTGACGCCGGGCAGTCCCTCAAAATCGGCATCCTGCGTCCACACCACCGCGTCGGCGGCTTGTGCGGTCGCATAGATGATGCTGTCG
>DASSBH010000099.1:0-3696 GCA_035698945.1 Oleiagrimonas sp. | reverse complement strand
TGGGCCGGCCTGTTGGTGACAACGGGCGTACACGCGCAGATGTCCGCCAAGGCTCGGCAGGCCGAGGTCGACAGCTTGATGAGCCGCTACATGGGCGACGTGCCGGGCGCGTCGCTGCTGGTCGTCAAGGACGGCAAGGCCATCATCCGTCGCGGCTACGGTTACGCCAATCTGGAAAAGCGTATCAAGACGACGCCGGCGACCAACTACCGGCTGGCTTCGGTCAGCAAGCAGTTCACCGCAGCCTGCATCCTGCTGCTGGCGCAGGACGGCAAGTTGAGCCTGGACGATTCAGTGCGCAAGTGGCTGCCGGAACTGCCAACAAGCGACGCCAAAATCACCCTCGAAAACCTGCTCACCCATACCAGCGGCCTGATCGACTACGAAAGCCTGATTCCCTCCGACCGCACCACGCAGTTGAGCGACGCCGACGTGCTGCGCATGATCGCCTCGCAGGACAAGCTGTATTTCCCGCCCGGCAACGCGCATCGCTACAGCAACGGCGCCTATGTTCTGCTCGGCCTGATCGTCGAGCGTGTTTCAGGCATGGATCTGGCCGACTTCATGCGCGAGCGCATCTTCCAGCCGCTGGGCATGAATCACACGTTGATGTACGAACACCATCGCGGTCCGAAGCCGACGCATCGCGCCTACGGCTACAGCCGGATCGACGGCCGGTGGAAGCGCACCGACCAGAGCCTGACCAGCGCTACCCGCGGCGACGGTGGCGTCTATTCGTCCATCGGCGATCTGGCCAAATGGGATGCTTCGCTGTATGGCAACCGCTTGCTGAGCGATGCTTCCAGGAAGCTTTTCTTCACCGCCAGCGAGCCGATCGGCGATCCCGACGTCGGCTACGGATTCGGCTGGCGCATCAGCGAAGACAGCGTGTGGAAGTCCGGCGAAACCATGGGCTTCCGCAACGTGATCATCCGTTGGCCCAAACAGCATGTGACGGTGATCGTGCTCAGCAACCGCAGGTACCCCATGCCGTATCCGGTGGCGCTGACCATCGGCGAGCTGTTCCTGACGCACTGACCCTCTGCTTGTTGTGCAGGAGCCAGCCTGCTGGCGATGGTCCGGTTATGCGCGAACCCAGGCCATCGCAAGCAGGCTGGCTCCTGCAACAGCAGCAACAATGGGGTGCGTAGTTCACAGGGCACGCGATTTCGAGACAAAAAAGAGGCGACCTGTTTCATGCGCAGGTCGCCAGAGGGGATGTTTCCGTCATGCGTGGCCCTGAGGGCTCTGTCCAGCTTTGGCGTCGGGTCGAACATCCGGTGAGGATAGGGAAAAGCCGGGCCGCCCATCCGTAGGCGGCCCATGGGGAGGAACGTCAGAATTCCACCGATACGGTCAATTGTGCGTAGCGCGGCGCTTGCAGGTAACGTTCCTTGCCGAAGTACTCGTTGCGATCGCCTACGCCCGGTTCGAGTTCCTGGTAGACCCAGACCGGCTCTTCGCGGTTCAGCAGGTTGTATATCGCGAACTTGGCGCGGAAGGTGCCCACGTTGCCGAGCGCATGCTCGTAGCTGACACTGGCGCCCAGGTTCACGTACCACGGCATGCGACCGGCGCCGCCACGCGCGGAGTGCTTGAACACGCGGTCGGAGGTGCTCCAGGTGTCGCCTTCCTGCGGGTTCGCATACGTCTGCTCCGGCGTGCAGTTTTCCTCGCAGATGAAATAGCTGTGGTAGCTCTTCCAGTTGTAAGGGTTGCCCACGCCCATGGCGGTGATGGGGCCGCCCGAATGCGCGTCGAGTGTGGCGCCCACACGCCAGTGCGAAGTAAATGCGTAGCTGCCGCGCAACTTGATCTGGTGGCGATGGTCGTTGGCCAGCGGGCCGTCGCCCCGATAGTTCACGAACGGGTCGTCGAAGTTTTCGGTGCGCCCGGCGTCGCCGAAGTTGGTGTCGGTATTGACCGGACCTTCCGCGTTGCCTTCGCTCCACGACAGCGTGTAGGAGGCGTTGAACATCCACTTGCCGTCCCAGGCGCGATTGACTTGCAGTTCGAGCGCCTTGTATGTGCGCTTGGGATCGACCCAGCCACGCTGCGAGCCGCCGGTGGAGTTGACGTATTCCCACTCGCCGTTGGTGTAGCGGTAGTTGTCGTTCTCCGTCCAGTAGCCGCCCTTGGAGGTGTCGATGGTCACATAGCCGTCGTCGGTGCCGTTGCAGTCGGTGTCGCCCCAGATGGTGACCGGCTGGCCCGGGTTGGCCATGACCCAGTGGCTGGAGATGCGGCCGCAATGGGTGGCGGTGATGTTGATGTCGTCGATGGCGTTGTGCAGCTTGCGGTAGATGCCGCGCACGCCCCATGACCACTTCTCGTCGAGCATCTGCTGGAAGCCGAGGATGAACTCGTCCTGGTAGACCGGATCCATGTCGTGATCGACCTCCGAACGCAGATCGCCGACGGTGCCGTCGCCCTGGTCGTCGCTGAACCCGAATTGCGGCCCCAGTTTCGGAAAGGCGTATTGCACGCCGTCGTGTTCCAGGATCTGCCAGCCGTCGAACCCGTAGAAGGTACGCGCGTCCAGCAGCGCGCCGCCCTGCTTGATGTTGATGACGTTGGCCACCGGCAGGAAATAGCGGCCGATGTTGCCGAACAGCTTGGTGCTGCCATCACCCATGACGTCCCAGGAGAAACCGACCCGGGGCGAGATCATGTGGTCCATCTTGATGTAGCTGCGGCCGGCGGCGTCCTTGTTGTCGAAGCTTTCGGTGCGCACGCCGAGGTTCAGCACGAAGTTGTTGCCGATCGACCAGTTGTCCTCCAGGTAGTAGGCCATGTTGGTGGATTCGAAATTGCCGAAAATCTCGTACTGGCGCGCCCGCACATAGGCGTAGTAGCCGGGAGGCACGATGCCTGCGTCGGAAATCTGCGAGCCGGGGGTGGTGCTGTCGACGTCGTATTCGATGCCGCCGGGGCCGGAGTAGCGCGAGCTCAGGTCGGAGGTGTCGATTTCGCGGTCGATGCCGAAGCGCAGCAGATGGTTGCCCAGAGACCACTGGAAGTCGGCGCGCGTCTGCTTGCGCAAATCATCGCGGTCATAGACCGAAAGATTGTTCGAGCAGCCCACCGGTACGCCCGGATCGACCACGGCCGCCTCGCGCGTGACGTAGTTGCACTCGGCGTCCGACGGCGAGCCTGACATGCTGGTGCGGTCGTTGCGGCCGTACATCAGCTTCATCGACAGGTTGTCGGTGAAATACGACGTCCAGGTCAACGCCCAGTTGCGGCCGCCGGTCTGCGAATACGATTCGGAAAGCTTTTCGCGCTCGGTGTCGGTGTCGAAGTCGTAGGTGTAGGTGTCCGTGTCGGTGCGGTTCTTGTTGGAAAACGCCAGCAGCGAGAGCTGGTTGTTGGTGGTGATGTTCCAGTCCAGGGTGACGCCCCAGAAGCCGTTGTTCGCCTTGCCCTTGTTGATGCTGCTGCCGGCGTTGTCGGTATTGACCGGTTTGATGTCGCGCGCTTCGTACATGGCGAAGAAGAACAGCTTGTCCTTCACGATCGGGCCGGACGCCCAGACGTTCAGCTTGCGCGAGTCGGTGCTGTCGCGGCTGCGGGTGATGTAGCGCGTTCCGTCCAGATAGCTGTCGTGCGCATGTGTCTCCCAGGACGCCGGTCCCCACACCAGCTTGCTGCCGAAACGGAACTCGTTGGTGCCGGATTTGGCGACCGCGCTGACCA
>DASSBH010000098.1:0-16230 GCA_035698945.1 Oleiagrimonas sp. | reverse complement strand
AGGTTCGCCCGGGGCCCGGGAAAGCATGAAACGGGGGGGGGGGGGGGGGGTACGGTATGCCATCCGTGCTTTTCCGGAGCCGATGACGGACAGGGCGGGTATTGCCCGCCATGGAAGGCTCAATACCTGCGCATCGCGCCTTGGCACGATCCTCAGCGTACGACCAGCACCGGCAGCAGGCAACGCCGGATGAGCGTGGTCGTCGTGCTGCCCAGGAACAGCTCGCGCATTTTCGAATGGCCGTAGGCGCCCATCGCCAGCAGGTTCATGCCATGCGTTTCGGCGTAAGCGGGGATGACATCCGCGGCGTCGCCAGGGATCACTTTCACCTGGCACGCGGCATGACTTTCCCGCAGCCGTTCTTCGGCCCATCCCATGTGGGCCGCATCGGCGCTTCCAGCCATGATCACGTGGCACTCCAATCCGGCAGCCAAAGGGCTGTGCGCCACCATGTCCACCAGCTTGCGCGAGCTTTCGCTGCCGTCGAAAGCCACCAGCAGGCGTTTGATCGCCCGGTACGCGCGCGAAGCCACCAGCACCGGTTGTCCGGACGTGCGCAACACGCGCTCCAGGTTGGAACCCAGATGCAACTTGGCAAAATCGGCGGCCACGCCACGCTTGCCGATGACGGTCAGGGCGCGATCAGCGCATTCCGCTTCCAGGATGTCCACCAGTTCGCCATGCCGCAGACGGGTATGAACCGACTCGATTCCCTTGCCCGCAAGATGCGCACAAGCGGCATCCAGCAACCGGCGTCCCTGCTCCATCGCCAGTTTGGCGCGTTGCTCGTCGAGCGCCGCCAGTTCGGTCAGCAGCGCACCGCTGGCGCCCATGCCAATGCTGCCGCTGAAATCGGTGAGGCTGGCCCGTTCGGGATGGCGCTCCAGCACATGCAGCAACTCCACACCGATACCGAGGCGCAGGGCGGCCCAGGCGGCATGGTCGAGCACGCTGTGCGTGTAACGCGAATCGTCGATGCAGGCAAACAACGTGGTCATGGCAATCTCCAAGGAAATTCTGATTGAACCTGTTTCCGATTCAGAAGCAAGCAGGGCGGGCATTGCCCGCCCTATCCGGGTACACCCAATCTAATGGCTCATCAGGCGTTCGACAGCGTCGGACTTGTCGTGCACGCCCAGCTTGTCCACCAGCGTGGCGCTGGCTTCGTTCAATCCGTGCACGTCCACCCGGGCGCCCTCGCGCCGGAACTTGAGCACGACTTTGTCGAGTGCGCCGATCGCCGTCAAATCCCAGAAGTGGGCGCGGCTGACGTCGATGCGCACCACATCGAGCGCTTCGCTGAAGTCGAAACTGTGGGTGAAGGCGTTGGCCGAGGCAAAAAACACCTGCCCCGTCACGCGATACTCTCGCACCCGCTCCTCGGCATTGAGTTCGGATGCGACGTGCAGCACCTGCCCGACCTTGCGTGCGAAAAAGAGCGCGCTCAACAACACGCCGACGAGCACCCCGGTGGCCAGGTTGCTGGTGGCCACCACGACCACCACCGTGGCGATCATCACGATGCTGGACGACCTGGGATACTCGCGCAAATTGCGGAACGAGGCCCAGTTGAAGGTGCCGATGGACACCATCACCATCACCGCCACCAGCGACGCCATGGGAATCATGGCCAGCAGTGGTTTGGCGAACACCACCAGGATCAGCAGAAAGATGCCGGCCACCAGCGTGGACAGACGCCCGCGCCCGCCCGACTTTACGTTGATGACGCTTTGCCCGATCATCGCGCAACCAGCCATGCCGCCGAACAGGCCGGACACGAAGTTGGCCACACCCTGGCCCATGCACTCGCGATGCTTGTCGCTGGGAGTATCGGTGAAGTCGTCCACGATGGTGGCCGTCATCATGGTTTCCAGCAGGCCGACCGCCGCAATGGTCACGGCGTACGGCAGCACGATCCGCAACGTATCGAGGTTCAGCGGCACGTCGGGCCACATGAAGATCGGCAGCGAATCGGGCAGCTTGCCCATGTCGGCCACCGTCGGCACATCCACACCCACCCACACGCAGAGCACGGTGAGCACGATGATGGAAACCAGCGGCGAAGGCACGACTTTGGTCAGGTGCGGAAACCCGTAGATGATTGCCAGACCCGCCACCACCAGTGCGTAAACCACCCACGACTGGCCGATCACCTGCGGCATCTGCGCCAGGAAAATCAGGATCGCCAGCGCATTCACGAAACCGGTCACCACCGAGCGCGAGACGAAGCGCATCAGGTTGGCCACTTTCAAGTAGCCGAAAACGAACTGCAGCACGCCGGTGAGCAACGTGGTGAGCAGCAGGTACTGCAGGCCATGGTCGCGAACCAGGGTCACCATGACCAGCGCCGTGGAGCCAGTGGCGGCCGAAATCATGCCCACGCGACCGCCGGTGAAGGCAATGGTCACCGCGATGCAAAAGGCCGCGTACAGGCCGACCTGGGGGTCGACGCCGGCGATGATCGAAAACGCGATCGCCTCGGGAATCAGGGCCATGGCCACCACCATGCCCGAGAGAACGTCGTTGCGGATATTGCCCAGCCAGTCCTGGCGCCAGGTACTTGTCGTCATGAAAATTCCATGGAAACATGCCGACGCTCCACGCTCGCGGCATGGCGTCAACGGCAAAAACAAGGGAGAAGGATGAAAAAACGCCCCATGCATCGGGCGCGATGGACGCGAGAGCGCGCCCTATGGCGGCGTAATGAGCGAGCCGCGGCAATGGCCGCTGCGGTAGCACGTCGTCATGGTCATTCGACTATTGTAACGTTGAGTTGGTCTATCGGGCCAGCGCATTCTGCACCGTGTCAGCTCAAAGTCGTCGTCATCTCGGCAGCGTCGGTAGCCACAGCGCCAGCAATGTGGCCAACAGCACGGAAGGCGTGATCAACAGCCCGACCCTTATTCGGAAGAGTTGCCGGTTGTGGGTTACAACGGTTTTATGTAGCGTATTGAGTCGGGTGTCGGCTGTTTGTTGCAGCATGGCAGGACATGCGCAGGTCGGGCCGCCGCGCGGAGCCACTCCAGTTCATGAGCCCGCACCTCTCGCAACCCGACTTGCCCCGTGCCCAACGCCTGACCGAGCGCGTCCTGGCGACACTTGAAAGATTCCTGCACATCGAAGCCACCAGTGGCATCGTGCTGCTGATGGCGGCAGCTGTTGCGCTGATCTGGGCCAATTCTCCCTGGATCGAGGGTTACCAGTCGCTCTGGCACACGCCGCTTTCGATCGGAATGGGTGAATGGGCGTTCTCCCGTTCGCTGCACTTCTGGATCAACGACGGGTTGATGGCCCTCTTTTTCCTGCTCATCGGCATGGAAATCCGGCGCGAAGTGCACGAGGGCGCCCTGAGCCAAGTCAAGCAGGCCCTGTTGCCCATGGCCGCCGCCCTGGGTGGAGTCATCGTTCCGGCGTTGATCTATCTCGGCCTGAATCACGATACGGTTCGCCAGCAGGGATGGGCGGTGCCAACGGCCACCGATATTGCCTTCGCCGTCGGGATACTGGCATTGCTCGGCCGTTCGATTCCGGGCAGCGTTCGTGTCTTCCTGCTGACTTTGGCCATCATCGACGATGTGGTCGCGATACTCATCATCGCGATCTTCTATTCCAGTGGGCTGGACGGCGCCGGCTTCATGCTTGCCGGATGCGGCATCGTGCTGGTTTGGCTGCTTCAGCGCATGGGTATCGGCCACGCGTATGCCTACGTGATACCAGGGTTGATCGTATGGACCGGTTTTCTGGTCGCGGGAGTCCACCCCACTCTGGCCGGTGTCGTGCTTGGCTTGATGACGCCCGTGCGCTCCAGGCGCCTGCGCGAACACCCACTGGATACCTTCTCCCGGGTCACCGATGAATTGACCGAGTGCTCCCGGGAGGAAAAGGAGCCGTCACCCCGCTTGACGCGGCCACTGCGGCAACTTCGACTGGCACAGCGGGAAATGCAGCCACCGGTGGTTCGCGTGCAAGCCGCGCTGCATCCGTGGGTGTCCTATGGAATCATGCCGCTGTTTGCCCTGGCCAACGCCGGCATTGCCCTGGGGGGCAGCGCGGTTTCCACCGATGCATCACAGTGGGTGGTATTCAGCGTGATATTGGCGTTGGTGGCAGGCAAGCCGCTCGGCGTGATTCTCACCAGCTGGATATTGGTACGCCTGGGCCTGTGCCGGCTGTCTGCGGGCATGACCTGGAGTGGCGTCTGGCTGGTGGGACTGCTTGCCGGCATCGGGTTCACCATGTCGATTTTCATCGCCATGCTCGCCTTCACGGATGAACACCTTCTGGAGGCGGCCAAGCTGGGAGTGTTGCTCGGCTCCCTGATGGCCGGTTCACTGGGAATGATCTGGGGTGTCATATACGCGCGACGGCAGCGAATGGTCTGACGTCCATCAAGTCCGCGTAGGGCGGGCACTGCCCGCCATGGAAGGCTCAATCCCTGCGCGAGACTCATTTCGGCGGGCAGTGCCCGCCCTACGCGTCGGGTTTGATCGTCAGGTACGGCGGATTGCGGTCAGCGCCAGCCGGAGCTGATCGGATAGCGGCGCTCGCGGCCGAAGGCGCGGCGGGTGACCTTGGGGCCGGGGGCGGCCTGGCGGCGCTTGAATTCGTTGACCAGCACCAGCCGTGTCACGCGATGCACGGTGTCGGCGTCGTGGCCGGCGGCGATGATCTCGGCCTGGGCCTTTTCGTCCTCGATGAAGGCTTCGAGGATGGCGTCCAGCTCGTCGTAGCCCGGCAACGAATCCTGGTCGGTCTGGTCGGCGCGCAGTTCGGCCGAGGGCGGGCGCTCGATCACGGCCCAGGGGATGGCGGGAGCAGCGTCCGCTTCATTGCGCCACCGCGCCAACCGATACACCGCCGTCTTGTACACATCCTTGAGCGGTGCATAGGCTCCGCACATGTCGCCATACAACGTGGCGTAGCCGACGGCCATCTCGCTCTTGTTGCCGGTGGCCAGCAGCAGCTTGCCGTGCTTGTTGCTGAGCGCCATCAGCATGGCACCGCGGATGCGCGCCTGCAGGTTTTCCTCGGCGAGATCGGGCGTCTTGCCGGCAAAGGCCGGCAGTAGCGTGTCCAGCATGGCCTCGAACGACGGCTCGATGGGCAGCACGTGGTAATCCACGCCCAGCGTCTCGGCCTGGATGCGGGCGCCGTCGTGAGAAATTTCGGAGGTATAACGCGAGGGCAGCATGACGGCGGTGACGTGCTCCGGACCCAGCGCGTCTGCCGCCAATGCCAGCGTCAATGCCGAGTCGATGCCGCCGGAAAGCCCCAGCAGCACGTCCTTGAAACCGTTCTTGCCGACGTAGTCGCGGATGCCGCGCACCAGGCCCGCATACAACACAGCCTCGTCGTTTTCATGCTGCGCCACGGACCAGCCGTCGGCATGCAGGGTACGGGTGGCGGCGTCGAATTCGCAAAACAACAGTGCATCGCTGAAAGCCGGCGCGCGTGCCGCGATACGACCATCCGGATCGACCAGCAGGGAGCTGCCGTCGAACAGCAGATCGTCCTGCCCGCCGACCAGGTTGACGTAGGCGATGGCGCAGCCGCTGGTGCGGGCGTGGCGCGCCAGCATGGCCTCGCGCTGCGCCTGTTTGGTGGCATCCCAGGGCGAGGCGTTGATGACCAGGATCAGTTCCGCTCCGGCGCTGGCCGCCTGGGCCACCGGTACACTGCCCCAGATGTCTTCGCACACCAGGAGGGCCACGCGCACGCCGTGGAGGTCGAACACGCACGTGTCGTCGCCGGCCGTGAAATAACGCTTTTCGTCGAACACCGCGTAGTTGGGCAGCACCTGCTTGTGCGCCAGTTGCACCACTTCACCACCGCGCAGCAGGGCCGCCGCGTTGTACAGCGCGCGACTGTCGTGCCGATGCGGAAAGCCCAGCACGGCGGCGCAGCCATCGGTGTCGTCAGCCAGGGCTTCCAGCTCGTGATCGCAGGCGGCCAGGAAGCTGGGGCGCAGCAGCAGATCTTCGGGCGGGTAACCGCTCAGGGTCAGCTCGGGAAAGGCCACCAACGCGGCATGACCTGCTTTCGCCTCGGTCAACAGGTGTCGCACCCGCGCGGCGTTGTCGGCTACCGCGCCGACGGGGAAATCATGCTGGGCCAGCGCGAAACGCAGTCGTGTCATGGTTGGGGCCTTGCGCCTGTCGGTCTTGCGGAATGGGTGTCGTGGTGCGGTGGGGAGGGTTTTTTGGACACGGATTGACGCGGATGAGCGCGGATAGATCAAAAGCCCATTGATTGATTCTGAAATTCAATCATGGATCACCGTTCGCCCTGAGCGTAGGCACGAAGTGCCGAAGTCGAAGGGCTGCTCGAGCTGCCCTTCGACTTCGCTTGCCGTTGCAAGCTACGCTCAGGGCGAACGGAAATTTCGGCTGAAAAACTGATCAGAGGTGGAAATGATCGCCTGAAGGTCTTGAGGTTTTTTTGCCTTATCCGTGCTCATCCGCGTTGATCCGTGTCCAAAAAACATCCATGCCAAAACAAAACAAGGGCCGCGACGTATCGCGACCCTCGTATTGTAGCGGCCTGCCGCCATCCCGGCCGGCAGGTGCCAACCGAAGTGCGGTGGCGATTCAGCGCATTTTTTCCGCCAGCGCCTTGCCGAGGTCGGCGGGCGACTTGACGGTGGTGACGCCGGCCTTTTCCAGCGCCGCGAACTTGGCCGCCGCCGTGCCCTTGCCGCCGGAGATGATGGCGCCGGCATGGCCCATGCGCTTGCCCGCAGGCGCGGAGGCGCCGGCGATGAAGCTGACCACCGGTTTGGTCACGTATTCGCCGATGAACTCGGCCGCGTCTTCCTCGGCGCTGCCGCCGATTTCGCCGACCATGATGATGCCGGAGGTACCGCCGTCGTCCTGGAACAGCTTCAGGCAATCAATGAACGACAGGCCGTTGATCGGATCGCCGCCGATGCCGATCACGGTCGACTGGCCCAGGCCCTCGTTGGTGGTCTGGAACACCGCTTCATAGGTCAGCGTGCCCGAACGCGACACGATGCCGACCTTGCCCGGGGTGTGGATGTGGCCCGGCATGATGCCGATCTTGCACTCGCCCGGAGTGATGATGCCGGGGCAGTTGGGGCCGATCAGCACGGTTTCCGGATGCTCGTTCAAGACGTTCTTGACGCGCAGCATGTCCAGCACCGGGATGCCCTCGGTGATCGCGACGATGGTCTGGATGCCGGCATCGATGGCCTCGAGGATGGAATCGGCCGCGAACGGCGGCGGCACGAACACCACCGAGGCGTTGGCGCCGGTGGCTTCCACACCTTCGTGCACGGAGTTGAACACGGGGCGATCCAGATGCGATTGGCCGCCCTTGCCCGGAGTCACGCCACCGACGATCTGGGTGCCGTAGTCGATCGCCTGTTCGGCGTGGAAGGTGCCCTGCTGGCCGGTGAAGCCCTGCACCAGCACCTTGGTGTCTTTGTTGATCAAAACGCTCATGAGTGTTTCCTGTTCTTTATTCGCCGTATGTAGGGGCCTGCCTGCAGGCGATTGGCGTGATGCTTGAACCAGCTTGAGGCCGGTCGCGCGCAGGCGCGCTCCTACACGGGGGAATGGAAATTAGGCCGCGGCGGCAACGGCCTTCTGGGCCGCATCGTTGAGGTCGTCGGCCGGGGTGATCTTCAGACCCGAGTTGGACAGAAGCTCACGCCCCTTCTCGACGTTGGTGCCCTGCAGGCGGCACACGACGGGAATTTCCAGCCCCACTTCCTTGACCGCGGCGATCACGCCCTCGGCGATCAGGTCGCAGCGCACGATGCCGCCGACGATGTTGACCAGGATGCATTTCACCTTGTCCGAGGACAGGATCAGCTTGAACGCCTCGGTCACGCGCTCCTTGGTGGCGCCGCCGCCGACGTCCAAGAAGTTGGCTGGCTCGCCGCCCGCCAGCTTGATGACGTCCATGGTAGCCATGGCGAGACCCGCGCCGTTGACCATGCAGCCGATGTTGCCGTCCATGGTGACGTAGTTGAGGCTGTTCTGCTGCGCCTTGGCCTCGGCCGCGTCTTCCTGGGTCAGGTCGCGCATGGCGGCCAGATCCGGGTGGCGGAATTCGGCGTTGTCGTCGGAGTTGACCTTGCCGTCCAGCGCGGCCAGCGAGCCGTCTTCGAGCACGGCCAGCGGGTTCAGCTCGACCAGCGACAGGTCTTTTTCGTTGAACAGCTTGTACAGACCCAGCATGATCTTGGTCAGCTGGCGCACCTGCTTGGCGTCCAGGTCCATGGCAAAACCGACGTTGCGGCACTGGTAGGGCTGCAGGCCCTCGACGAAGTCCACCTGCACGGTGTGGATGTCCTCGGGGGTTTCACGCGCGACCTGCTCGATGTCCACGCCGCCATGCTTGGAGGCGATGAACGATACCGAACGGCTGTCGCGATCGACCAGCACCGACAGGTACAGCTCGCGGGCGATATCGGTGGCGTCGGTGACCAGCACCATGTTCACCGGCAGCGCGCGGCCGGCCGACTGATAGGTCTCGATGTTCGTGCCGAGCATGCCCTTGGCGGCGTCGCGGACCTTGTCCAGGCTGTCGCAAAACTTCACGCCACCGGCCTTGCCGCGACCACCGGCGTGGATCTGCGCCTTGACCATCCATTGCTTGCCGCCCAGTTCCTTGGCAGCGTCGACCGCTGCATCGGCACTGGTGGCCACCTTGCCCGGCGGCACGGTGATACCGTACTGCGCGAACAGCTCTTTTGCCTGATATTCGTGGAAATTCATTCGCTACCTCGGCGACACGGGAAACCAACGCACGCACGCGTGTCGCAATAAAGCAGGGCACGGCGGCGGCAACGTGCGCGGGTGGCCATGGGCCATGCCTCGGCTCAAACCCGCGCAGCAAGGCCGCCCATTGTCTCGCATGCGCCTTCCGTTGGAAAGTGCCTCCAGGACTGCAGCCCGACTATACTGGCATCGGGGAAGGGCCGGCCCGTCCGCCGAAGGGAGTGTCTCGACCGTGGAAAACACATCCGCCATGCCGTCAGACGACGCGCGCCTGCCAGTGGGCATCCGCCGTGAGCTGTATTTTCTGCATGGCTTTCGCGTCGGGCAGGCGCTGGTCTACGTGCTGCTGGTGTTCAGCCCGTGGCGCCTGAACTGGCTGGTGCTGCAGTCGCCGATACTCGGCCACGCGCTGGCGCCGGCGTACCTGCTGTTTGCGCTGGTCATGCTCCGATCCACGCCTTGGTGGACGCGATACCTGGCGGCGGGCACGGCGCTCGGCCTGTGCGTGGACATCGCCGCCGCCGTCCTCGCCAGCGTGGCCATGCCGGAAGTGCGTCTGGGCGTGACGATGATGCTCATCGTCAATCTGGGCGCCGGCGGCCTGCTGCTGTCCATGCGCTCGGCATTGTTTTTTGCCGCGTTGGCCACGCTGGGCATCCTGGCGCGCGCCTTGCTGGATTTTTCGCTCAACACGGACATCAGTTCGCGATTGCTCGAATCGGGGCTGTTCGGGCTGGTCTACTTCGCATCCACCGGGCTGTGCCATGTGCTGGGCCGGCAGATCCGCGCCACCGAGGCGCTGGCCGAGCAGCGCGGGCTGGATCTGGCCAACCTGTCGCAGGTGAACGAGCTCATCATCCGACGCATGAAGACCGGTGTGCTGTTGGTGGACGACGCCAACCACGTGCATCAGCTCAACGAGTCGGCCTGGCTGCTGCTGGGCAGTCCCCCTGTCGAAAAGCGCGATCTGGGTACGCTGGCGCCGGAACTGTCGCGCCGGCTCTACCACTGGCGGCATTTCGACAAGCAGGACGAAACCGCGGTGGCGCTGTCCGAAGGCGAGCCGGAGGTGATTCCGCGCTTCACCCGGCTGGCCGCCAACGACGATGCCAACGTACTCATTTTCCTCGACGACACCTCGCTGGTGTCGCGCCGCGCCGAGCAGCTCACCCTGTCTTCGCTGGGGCGGCTGTCGGCCTCGATCGCCCACGAAATCCGCAACCCGCTGGCCGCCATCCGCTATTCGGCGCAGTTGCTGGCCGAGTCCGAGGACATGCCCGAAGCGGACGCGCGCATGGTGGAGATCATCAACAATCACTGCAGCCGCATGAACGACATCGTCGAGAACATCCTGCAGCTGTCGCGGCGCGAACGCTCGCGCCCGGAAACGCTCGACCTCAACGCCTGGGCGCTGCGCTTCATCGAGGAATACAGCGAAAGCAACGACCTCGGACGCGATTCCCTGCGCGCCATCGTGCAGCCGAAATCCGTGGAGGCCGTGGCCGATCCGCAGCACCTGCACCAGGTGATCTGGAATCTGGTGCAAAACGCCCTGCGCTATGGCCGCATGCCCGGCGAACCGGCACGCGTGATGCTGATCGCCCGACGTTCCAGCGACATCGGTCCGCCCATCATCGAAGTCACCGATCGCGGCCCGGGCATTCCGACCAAGGTGGCGACACAGATCTTCGAGCCGTTCTATACAACGCACGAATACGGCACCGGCCTCGGGCTGTATCTGGCGCGTCAGATGTGCGAAGCCAATCAGGCCCTGCTTGAATATGTGCCGGTCGCCGGAGGCGGCAGTTGTTTCCGCATTACCCTGACACCGCCGGTACGCAACCCGCTGGCTGCCCGCCCCTGAGGCCCGATGCCTCCGGAATCCGCGCCGTGACAAATCCGCACGGCAGTTTGCCAACCGCCTCGCCCGCGTTACTCTATATCCACGCGATCACGGAAATACCGCCAATAACAGGGTCACCATGAGCACACAAAGCGTTCTGGTCGTCGACGACGAGCGTGATATTCGCGAACTGCTGACGATCACGTTGGGTCGCATGAATCTGGAGGTGGAAACCGCCGCCAGCGTCGGCGATGCTCGCAGGCTGCTGGCCGAACGCTCCTGGGATCTGTGTTTTACCGACATGCGCCTGCCCGACGGCTCGGGCCAGGAACTGATCGAGCTGATCGCCGAAAAATATCCCGATACGCCAGTGGCCATGATTACGGCCTACGGCAATGTCGATGCCGCCGTCACCGCCTTGAAAGCTGGCGCTTTCGATTTCGTTTCCAAACCGGTCGACATCAAGATGCTGCGCCAGCTGGTGCAGACGGCGCTGCGCCTTGCCGGCGGTCAGGATGCCTCGCACGAACCCGACACCGCGGAGTCCGCCCGGGCCGACGACGCGCAAGCACCGCGCATCACCGATCGCCTGGTCGGCAACTCCGTGCCGATACAGCAGGTGCGCGCCACCATTGCCAAGCTGGCGCGCAACCAGGCGCCGGTCTACATCAGCGGCGAATCCGGCGTCGGCAAGGAACTGGTCGCGCGACTGATCCACGACCAGGGCCCGCGCGCGACCGGCCCGTTCGTGCCCGTCAACTGCGGCGCCATTCCGACCGAATTGATGGAAAGCGAGTTCTTCGGCCATCGCAAGGGCAGCTTCACCGGCGCCCACGCCGACAAGGAAGGCCTGTTCCAGGCCGCCAACGGCGGCACGCTGTTCCTGGACGAGGTGGCCGAACTGCCGCTGCACATGCAGGTCAAATTGTTGCGCGTGATCCAGGAAAAGGCCGTGCGCCCGATCGGCGGACGCGGCGAGATTTCCGTGGACGTGCGCATTCTCTCGGCCACCCACAAGAACCTGATGCAGTTGGTCGAAGAGGGGCAGTTCCGTCAGGATCTGTTCTATCGCATCAACGTCATCGAGCTGCACGTTCCGCCGCTGCGCGATCACCAGGAAGACGTGCCGCAACTGGTCAAGGTCATGTTGAAGCGGCTTGCCGCCGACATCGGCACCGAACCGGCGACGCTCACTCCCGCGGCCATGAAGGTGCTGGCCGACTATCCTTTCCCGGGCAATGTGCGCGAGCTGGAAAACATTCTCGAGCGCGCCATGGCGATGTGCGACGCCCGCACCATCGACGTGAGCGACCTGATGCTGCCCACCGTCGGCAGCCGCCCCACGCTCAGCCCGAGCACGCCGGACAACAACGCCGCCAATCGGGATCCGCGTGGCCAGAACCAGCCGCTGGAAGACTACATTTCCAACGTCGAGCGCGACGCCATCATGCAGGCACTGGAAGCGACGCGCTACAACAAGACCGCCGCCGCACGAAAACTCGGCATCACCTTTCGCGCGCTGCGCTACAAGCTCAAGAAACTCGGCATCGATTGAGGCTTCGACCTCATTTCACGTAAGGCGGGCACTGCCCACCATGAAAGCTCCCATATTTGCATGACCGCATTCGGCGGGCAATGCCCGCCCTACATATTTGCGCTCGAACGCGCCACACCTTCGGGGAATCGCCCTTCGCGTAGGGCGGGCACTGCCCGCCGTGGAAGCCCCATATCCGCCTGAAAGGACACCCCGACCAACCCGCACTTGAAAACACCTCCCGATCCGGCAAAATGCTCCCTTTCACAGGGAGGGGATACCATGGCCGCCGACGGCATCACGCAAGCCCGATCCATCGTCGACGTGCGCGGTTTGCGCAAACGCTTCGGCCAACGCGACGTGTTGAGCCATCTGGACTGGCGCATTTCCGGCGGCCGCGTGATCGGCCTGCTGGGCAGGAACGGCGCCGGCAAGACCACACTGCTGCGCTGCATGGCCGGGCTTTCGCCCATCGACGAAGGCAGCATTGAAATCCTCGGTCATCCGGTCGACCAGCCCGGCGGCGAGCGGCTGCAGCACATCGGCTTCGTGCCGCAGACGTTCGACCTGTTCCCGTGGATGAAAGTCCGCGGCTACCTCGATTTCACCGCCGCCTTCTATCCGCGCTGGAACCACGCCCAGACCGAGCGCCTGCTCGACGACTGGCAGATCGACCGCAAACAGAAGGTCGGCCAGCTATCGCAGGGCCAACGGCAGAAACTGGCCATCATCCGCGCGCTGGCGCCCGATCCGGACCTGCTGTTGCTGGACGAGCCGGTGGCCAGCCTCGATCCACAGGCGCGCCGCGCCTTCATGGACGAGCTGATGCGCATCGTGCAGCGTCCCGGCAAGACGGTGGTGTTTTCCACCCACATCACCGCCGACCTCGAACGCGCCGGCGCCGACATCGCCCTGCTCAAGGATGGCCGCATCGTGCTGGAAAGCGACCTGCCCACCCTGCGCCGGCGCATCCGCCGTGTCGTACTTGCGCGCGAAGACGGTTGGCAGGCAGTGCCGCTGGAAACCGGCGTGCTGCGCGCCACGCTGGACGGCACACAGGCGCAACTGATCGTCGATGGCGTCGGCGACGATGCCCTCGCGGCGGCAGCCGAACGCGAACACGCCACCCTGGACGTCCAGCCGCTGACGCTGGAAGACCTGTTCGTGGAGTTGGCATGAACCGGCGCGCCATCGGCAAACTGGCCGCCTTGCCCTTCGTGCGTATGCCCGCCGGCATGATCCTGGTGGGCGTGGTCTGGCTGGCCAGCCTGATCCTGATCCCCACCACCCACGCCATCGCCATCCCTTTCGTCGGCATGGTGACCTGGCTGGCCGGCATGCTGCTCGGCATGACGCTGCGCACGCTGATGCGCACCGACACCCTGTTGCTGCCGGACTTTGCCCGCATTCTGGGTCAGGTCGGCCTGCTCTACGCGCTGGTGCTGATCGTCGCGCCAGCGCTGTTTCTGCTCGGCGTCAGCGGCAATGCGCAGAATGCCCTGCTGATGGCCGCCGTGCAGTTGCTGGCCGTGGCGCTGGGTCTGGCTTCCGGCACCGGCCTCCGCATAACGCTTTTCGTCTGGATCGTCTTCCCGCTCGCGGGCCTTCTGCCTGCGGACGTTCACGCCATCCTGTTGCATGCGCTGACGACGTCGTACTGGGTGCCGCTGCTGGCGGCGTTGCTGGCCGCGCTGCTTCTGCGCTTCATCCTGCGCCCGTTGCTGACGATCAGCGACCGCGAGGACGACGACTCGCCCATGCAGGCCATCGCCGACGGACGCAAGCCGGCCAACACGGCCAGCGGCATGCCGCAGCAACGCGGCTTCATCGGCAAGAAGCTGAAACCGATCCTCGACGCCACCGCCCAGCGCAACCTCGAACGCAGCGTCGCGCGCCTGCGCAAACGCCCCGGCGCCGCCGCGCGCATGGGCGTCATCCGCGCCGTGCTGCTGCCGCACGACAACCTGCGGGGCATCATCGTCAACGTGCTCGTCACGACCCTCATCGGGGGCCTGTATTTCACCATCTTCCACTTCGATGACGGCATGAATGCAAGCTTCATCGCCTCCTACGCCGTACTCATCGGCATGGGGCGCTTCGCCGCCGTCGGCCGCGGCATGGTGAAGATGCAGCCCAACCTGGCCGACCTGTACCTGACGCTCGCGCCGCAAACCCATGCCGAATTCCAGACCACCATCGCCGATGCCCTGCTGAAACTGGTCGCCGTCACCACACTCAACTGCGTCATCTACAGCGTACTGATCGCCGTCCTGTTGCACGCCGACGCGCCCGCGGAACTGATGCTGACCGCCCTCATCGTCAGCGTCGGCGCTTCCTTCGGTGCCCTGGCCGCGCACCTGGTCGGCCCCACCTCACAAACCGGGCGTACCCTGGTGCAGATAGCCTTGATGATCGGCGCGATGCTCATCTACAACCTGGTGCTGTGGCTGATGCACCGCTTCGGCGTCCTCACCGGCGGTCTCGCCGGCATCGTCATCTGCCTGCCCTTCGGACTCGGCGCCTGGCAATACGCGCGACGCGAGTACCTCACGCGCCGGCCATGTTTCGACGCGCCGCTGGATTGACGCATCGAGGGCACGGGTTACGGCAAGAGCGACGGCGGGCAGTACCCGCCCTACGTGGCCGCGCTCTGTGCCCCCTCCCGTGAGAACCGCCATTTCGCGTAGGGCGAGCCCCATATCCACGTGACCGCAACGGGCAATCCCTCCCTACGCGGGTGGTTCCAGGCAAAATCCAGGCGCCTCAAGCCATCTGATCGGCCAGAGCATCGGCCAACGCCAGATACGTTTTGCGCTTTTCCAGTCCGTCGATGAAACGTTTGGGGATCGCATCGAAGCCGCCGATGGCGCCACACAGCGCGCCGGTCAGCATGGCCCGCGCCATGTTCTGACCGCCACCATTGACGGCGTGCAGTACGGCGGTTTCGAAATCATCCTGGAAACGTGCGGCCAGGTGGTAGATCGCCGGGAACTGGTGGTAGACCGCGCAGGGCAAACCGTAGACCAGCGACACCTTCCAGGCCGGATCGATGACGACGCCATGACCCTGTACCGCCGAGGCAATGGATGACACCGTGAGCAAGGCATCGGGCGAGACGAACTGACCCGCCTGCAATGGCGCCTCCTTGCCTTGCGGCATGCCCAGATCACCGCTGGTCACGGCATGGAATGGCAGTTCACCGCTTTTCACCTTGGCCATCAGCTTGCCGGACAAATCGGCATCCAGCGATTCGCCCTGGATCAGCTGACCCAGCACCGCGGCATAGGCGAGCGTCATCGCGCCGACCGTGGGATCGCGCTGGGTCAACGCCACGTTGGCGCTGACATGGCGCGCCAGCTGCGCCATGTTGCCGGCATCGCACACGGCGATGGCCAGCACGCGCTCGGCGGCTTCGGTGTTGTCGGCCAGCCCGGCCACCTCGCCCCAGGACTGTCCATGCCTGCGCTTGCGCCAGGCTTCGCGGATCGACTGGCTGGTGTAACCGCCAGGCCCGGACATGGGGTCGCCGTCCAGTTGCGGGAAAAGCTCCTCGTCCAGACGGCGACAGAAATCAGCTTCGTCGTACCCACCGCAATCGACCAGCGATTGCAGCGTCAACGCCAGGATGATGCCCGATTGCGACGATGCGCCGGCCGCCAACCCGGCGTGATAGCGGTCCGGCTGCGGCGCGGTATAGCCGTCTATCCAGTCGCCATACACGCGCCGCAGTTCGCCCAGGTCGTAATACCAGTGCGGCCCGAGCGCCAGGGCGTCGCCGACGAAGGCCCCCATGAGCGCGCCCTTGATACGGTCTTGGCGTGAAACGGATGAGGACGCAGACATGGTGGCAGGCCTTTGCAGGAAAGCCGTTCAACCATACACCCGCCTGTCGTGCGATGGCCGCCTTGCGCCTGCGTCGGAAGAAGCTCCCTGTAGGAGCCGGCCTGCCGGCGATCATCAACACCTCGCAGTTCCAAGCACCCATCGCGCGCAGGCGCGCTCCTACACGGGGCAGGCCTCGGCAAGCATGGTTACAAAAGATCCATGAAGCGACGCGGCGCGTTTTCGAAACCGCCGTTGGACATGAAGACGACGTGATCGCCGCTGCG
>DASSBH010000097.1:0-3135 GCA_035698945.1 Oleiagrimonas sp. | reverse complement strand
TTGTCGCTGGCCATGTTGACACCCATGGAATTTTTCCTGACTGAATCGTAGATGTGGATGGGGAGGGGAATGCGCGGATGCGATTTGGAAGCGAAGGCGCGCACGGCCTCGCAGGGATCGCCCACCAGCTTTTCCATGGGCAGGAACTCGTCCACCACATGGTTGATGAAGCTGGTGTTGGCGCCGTTTTCCAGCAACCGGCGCACCAGGTATGGCAGCAGATCCTTGTGACTGCCGACCGGCGCGTAGACGCGGCAGGGCACGCCGAGGTTGTTCTTGCCGATCACTTCGTCGTACAGCTCGGCGCCCATGCCGTGCAGGCGCTGGTATTCGAACGGACGGCCCTGCGCCATCTGGTGGATGGCGGCGATGGTGTGCGCGTTGTGGGTGGCGAACTGCGGATAGATGGCGTCCGCGCCGGCATCCAGCATGCGCCTGGCGCAGGCAAGATACGACACATCGGTGTTGGGTTTGCGCGTATATACCGGATAGCCGGAAAGGCCCTGTTCCTGGGCCAGCTTGATCTCGGCATCCCAGTACGCGCCCTTGACCAGACGCACGCACCAGCGGCGACCGGCTTCGCGCGCGGTCTCGGCCAGCCAGTCGATCACGAACGGCGCACGCTTCTGGTAGGCCTGCACGGCCAGACCGAAACCGTTCCAGCCCTCCAGCGACGGGTGCGTGAACACCGCGTGCAGGATGTCCAGCGACAGCTCCAGCCGCGAGGCCTCCTCGGCGTCGATGGTCAGCGCGATGCCGCGCGCCATGGCCTGCTGCGACAGTTCCAGCACGCGCGGCACCAGCTCGTCCATGACGCGCTGGCGCTTGGCCACCTCGTAACGTGGATGCAGCGCCGACAGCTTCACCGACACCGACGGCGCTTCCAGCACGTCGCCGGCCTTGGGATGCTTGCCCAGCGCATCGATGGCGTTGCGGTAGGCCTGCATGTACATGTCGGCGGCGGACCGGGTCAGCGCCGCCTCGCCGAGCATGTCGAATGAATAGCGGTAGCGGTTGTTGCCGTTGCGCTGCGCGCGCGCCAGCGCGGACTTGATGTCGCGGCCCATGATGAACTGCTGGCCCATGATGCGCATGGCCTGACGGATGGCCAGCCGCACCACCGGTTCGCCGGCGCGGTTGACCAGGCGGCGCAGTGCGGTCTGGTAGTCGCGGCGGGTGGCGTCGGGCAGGGTGACGATGTGGCCGGTCAGCATCAGACCCCAGGTGGAGGCGTTGACGAGCACCGATTTGCTGGTACCCAGGTGCTTCTTCCAGTCGGCCTCGGTGAGCTTGTCGCGGATCAACTTGTCCGCGGTGTCGCTGTCGGGAATGCGCAGCAACGCCTCGGCGATGCACATCAGCAACATGCCTTCGCTGCTGGAAAGATCGTACTGCTGCATGAACGCGGCGATGGCGCTGCGTTCGTCCTGCTTGGCGCGCACGCGCTTGACCAGGTCGGCGGCCCTGGCGTGGATGGCGTCGCGTTTGGCCTCGGGCAGCTCGGCCAGGGCCAGCAGTTCATTGATGGCGTCGGTTTCGTCGCGCAGCCAGGTGTTGGTGATGCGCGCGCGTGCGGGCGTGGTGGCGTCGGGAAGTTCGGGGCTGAGGATGTCGTTGCTCACGGAAAAACCTTGATCCGCTGCATGGGGAGGTGCAGCGGCAGTGGGCACTCGCGGTATGCGGGCGCATAAATGCCGATTGTAGGGGACGAAATGGCTTTCGGGGTGGGCGAACAATGGGTCTTGACAAAATTTCTTGCCGCGCGAATTCAGCGAAAAAACATGCCGTTTGCGCGCCGCGACAATTTGCCACTTCGGACAGGCGCGTCGTATGACGTTCACTATTGATCTATGTCATGGCGTGAAACATGATGTTCTTGCCAGCTTAGGTATTGCACATCTAACATCCATGTGGTTGCAGGCATTGCCGTGATCCCATGATCGTGTTGAAGCCATCCGGGGCTGACGACCGCAGCATGACGATGTGGTTGCGGCCGAACAGGGCATTGAGCCACCGGTCGCTGAAACGGTTGGCATGGGGACTTGCGGCAGTGACGCTGGCAACGGCGTTGATTGGCGCAAACCAGGGGAACGTGTTTGCACCCTTGTTTGCGCTCGTCGAGGCGGCTGCCGTGGCGTGGGCGCTGGGCATTGCCTGGCGCGCCGGCAATCGGGGCGAGCGCATTACGCTGGATCGACGCTCGCTGGAGGTGGAGGCGCTGCCGAGTCATCGGCGCACCTGCTTCCAGTCCGGTTGGGTCAGGGTGATGTTGGCGCCCGGGGGCGGTCATCGTCGCTTGTTGCTGGCTTCGCACGGACGCGAGTTGGAAATCGGTGCGTTTCTTGCCGACGAGGAGCGCATGGAGGTATGGCGTAAACTCGAACGATTGCTGGCGCAACTGACCGCGCCGGAGCATGACCAAGTCAACCACGGGTCCGAAAACGGCTCTTGAGGGTGCAAGACATGAAATCAGGCAGCATCAGGCGATGGACGAAGACGGCGCTGGCAGCGATCACCATGCTGTGTGCCAGTGCGGCATGGGCCAACCCGCATCCCTGGCAACTGGGTTTGACCAAGGGCGTGACGCCGACCTCGCATGATGTCTACGACCTTTTCATCGCCTCGTTCTGGGTCTGCGTGGTCATCGGCATCATCGTCTTCGGCGTGATGATCATCGCCATGGTGCGCTTCCGCAAATCCAAGGGTGCGGTGGCCGAAAAGTGGAGCCACAACACCAAGCTCGAGACCGTGTGGACGATCGTCCCGGTGCTGATCCTGGCGGGTCTGGCCTGGCCGTCGAGCATCGTGCTGACCAAGATGGCCGACACCACCGATTCGGCCATGACCATCAAGGTCACCGGGTACCAGTGGAAGTGGCGCTACGACTACATCGATTACATGGGCAAGTCGGTCAACAAGGTCGGCTTCATGTCCAAGCTGGCCAAATCCAGCAACGTGGCGCGCCAGCTCGATTCCAAGGCGAGCCCGTGGGATGTCAAGACCAAGGACGGCTACAACGACTACCTGCTCAACGTGGACAAGCCGCTGGTGGTGCCGGTGGGCGTGAAGATCCGCTTCCTCATCACCGGCGGCGACGTCATCCATTCCTGGTGGGTGCCGGATCTGGGCTGGAAG
>DASSBH010000096.1:0-3477 GCA_035698945.1 Oleiagrimonas sp. | reverse complement strand
GGTCAGAGTACACTTTCCCTCTCTTGCCGGCATCAGCTTGCCCGCACCGAAACCACATGAAGCAGGGTTCATTCAATCAGCAGCGAGGCCATGAAACAGGAGCCAGAGTGCGGTGTTCATATGGCCGCGGACGCTGATGACTTGATGATGCCACACTCATGGGTTGGCAGATATGTCACATGTCTGTGTCAGATGCCGGGAGTGGCGCGCGCAGCCGATGCTTTTGGGTGGCTTTCCATCGACACCACCGTGTCGCATTTTTCGAGCGATGCTTCCTTGTGCGCGATGATGACGATGGTTTTCTTGCCCGAAAGTTGCCCGATGGCATCGTTGAGCGCCTTTTCCGTTTGCGCGTCCAGCGCGCTGGTGGCTTCATCCATGAACAGTACGGGCGGGTCGCGGTACAGGGCGCGGGCGATGCCGACGCGCTGGCGTTGTCCGCCGGACAGCCGGATGCCGCGGTCGCCGATGGGTGTGTCGTAACCGTTTTCGAGTTCGTCGACCACGAAATCGTGGATCTGTGCGGCGCGGGCGGCGCGTTCCACGGCGGCCATGTCGACGTCCTCACGCGGTACGCCGAAGGCGATATTCTCTGCCACGCTGGAGTCGGCCAGATAAATATGTTGCGGAACGTAGCCGATGGCGCGCTGCCATGACGCGACGTTGTCGGCATCCACGGTGGTGCCGTCCACGCTGAGCGAGCCCGCCTGGGGCGCGAGCAGGCCCAGAAGCAGGTCCATCAACGTGCTTTTGCCGGCGCCGGTGCGGCCAACGATGCCTACACTGGAACCGACCGGGATGACGAGGTTGAAATGCTCCAACACGGGTTTGCCGGGTGTGGACGGATAGGCGTAGCTGACGTCCTGCAGACGGATTTCGTGGTGTGGCGTCAGGGGTTCGGCGGCCGGGCGTGGTGTGTCTTTGGTCAACATCAGGTCGTGGTGGACGGCATCCAGCGCGGCCGAGGAAAATTTCAACTTGGCGAAGCCCCGGTACATGATCTGCGCGGCGGGCAGCATGCGGTAAGCGGCAAAGCCATACAGGCCCAGCGCGGGCAGGACGTGGGCAATGTCGTGGCGCCTGAGCATCAGCAGCATGGCGATGAGAATCAATCCGGTGTAGCCGACCGCCTCCACCAGATACAACGGCGTTTGCGCCAGGGTTTCGCCAGCGGCCATGTGGCGCGAGAGTTCGCGTGAGGCGTGGTCGAATTTTCCCTGATAGGACGTGGCCGAGTGGGTGACCTTGACGTCCTTGATGCCGTTCAATGCCTCGTTGCAGGACTGGAAGCGCTGGCCGTTGGCGATCTGCCGTTCCCTGCCGATGCGCGCCAGGCGTTTGCGCACCAGACCGTAGATGGCGACATACAGCAGGCCCACGGTGGCGACGATGATGACGGCGGTGAGCGCGTTGTACCAGAACACCAGGGCCACCATGGCCAACACCACGGTGCCTTGAGCCAGCAGTTGCGACAGCGGCTGGATCAGGTTGAACAGCAATTGATCCACCTCGGACAGCACGTTGCGGCTGAGCTGCGAGGTGTTGCGGGCAAGGAAAAATTCGTACGGCTGGTGCAGGTAACGCGAAAGCAGTTGCGCGCTGATCGAATGGCGCAGCAGGTGGATGAACCGGTTGATGAGGTGCAGCGTGATGGTCTTGAAGACGGATGCACCGATGACGGTGGCGATGGAGGCCAGGCCAAGGGCGATCATGAAGTCGCGATTGGTGCGGAAGCCGAACCAGGTGTAGACGGATTGCAGGATGGCGTTTTCGTGGATGACGGCCGGCCGCCCCAATACCGACAAAAACGGCATGATCGAAAGCACGCCGCCGGTTTCCGCCACCGCCATCAGGACGATGAGCACCAGCATCACCACGGCCTTGCGCCGTTCGGAGGGTGTGAAGATGGCCCAGATTTTCTTGAGGTCGGCGATCATGCGAATGGAACGTTGGGCCGTTGGTACGTGTTGTTGTGCCGCGTAGGGCCAAGCCTAGCTCAAATCCTTGTGCGTGGCTGTGATGGGTGCAGCGCACGGCAGTGCCGGCGAACCAAGTGACTGCTCAAGTTCATTCAAACACGGATACTTCGGCCTGCTTGGCGGCCCGGCGTAGATCGACATCGAGTGTGGCCAGCGCCAATCCTTTGCGTTGGGCCAGTTCCAGATAGGCAGCATCGTATGCGCTCAACCGGAAGCGGCGTGCCAGATGCAACGTGTCGGTGAGCGCATGTTCGGCACTGGATGCGTCCGTGGTGATGCGAAGCTCGTTGAGCGCTGCCAGAAACTTCGTGCTGTGTGTCGTGTCGATGTACCCATGGTGTTCGGCCCGCGTCAGTACGTTGGCTACTTCAAGACCCCAAATCGTTGGTACCAGCGCGGAGCCCACACTTAATGCGTCCATGGTTTTTTCGGCGTATGCCAGATCGGCTGGTTGACCATCGCCAAAGCACCAGCGCATCGTGACCGAGTTATCGAGCACGATCTTCAACGGCGTCCTTCCTCGACGAGTGCCTTTATGTTGATGCCCTCTACGCGATGTGTGCGCATGAAAGTTTTCATTCGTTCGACGGCATGACCCGCTTCTGCTTCCGTTGAATGGCGAACGGGAGTCAATTCAGCGACGGCCTTGCCCCGGCTGGTGATGGTGAATGATTTGCCGGCACGAACTTGGCGCAACAGCTCGGGCAGATGGGTTTTGGCTTCGTAGGACCCAATTTCAGTTGGCATGGACTTGTATCCGCAAATGATTTAAGACCAGTCTATAGACCGGTCTGATTTTGGGCAAGTACTTTGTCGATGGCTTCAGTCTTGCGTTTGCAACGGATCCGTGGACGCTCGAAGTCGTGATCGAAGCTGCCATGTGTGGCGCCATGTTCGATAGCGATAGCGGCCAAGTGTACGTCGGCGACAAGGTTGCCGCCCCGACCAGCGCCGATCAGCAAGCGTGCCAACAAGGCAGCGTGGCGGTCGGTCGGGTTGAGTATGCGTGCGTGGGGGTGGTTGAGCCAGTCGTCTACCAGGCTGAGTGCCTCTTCGATGGACAAGGGCGCAGGGAGAATGCCGCGATCAGAGCGTGTAACCATGGTCGTTGTCATCCAGTTCGTCGGACAACGCCAGTGCCTTGGTCAGGTCGATCCGCGGTTGGCCCAGGCGCATGACGCGCTGCTTGAACGGCGGCACTTTTCCGGGCGATGTGCCCAGGCCGGTGCGCACGGCCTGGTTGACGGCGTCCTTGAAGGTCAGGCCGTTTTCGCGCATGGCCTTCTTTAACAGCGAGTAGGGCGGGCACTGTCCGCCGACCAAAACTTGCGGATGTGCGTAACTCCCATGGCGGGCAGTGCCCGCCCTACATCTGTGGCAGCAATGCCCGCAGCCCCGCGATGCTGCCATTCAGCCGCCCACCAATGTTGAGCCTTTCCAGGGCCTTGATCTGCTGGCGCGCCTCGTCATAGCGCCCTTGCGCGGCCAGCATGCGGGT
>DASSBH010000095.1:0-5152 GCA_035698945.1 Oleiagrimonas sp. | reverse complement strand
GCCCACGGCGAAATGGATCGCAACCTGCTGGAGCGCATGAAGGCGCCGTTCGAGCACATGCTGCGCAACGCACTGGCGCACGGCATCGAGTCGCCCGAGGAACGCCAGCGCGTCGGCAAGCCCGAAGAGGGCTCGGTGTCGATCCACGTCAGCCGCGACGCCACCGAAGTGGTGATCCGTGTCAGCGACGACGGCTCCGGCATGGATCGCGATGCCATCCGCGCCAAGGCCATCGACCGCGGCCTGTTGCGCGAGGACGTCGAGCTTTCCGACAGCGACCTGTTCGGCTTCGTGCTGGAAAGCGGCTTTTCCACCGCCGGCGAAGTCACCCAGCTGGCCGGCCGCGGCGTCGGCATGGACGTGGTCGCCAACGAAATCAAGCAACTGGGCGGCACCCTGCGCATCGAATCCGAGCGCGGCAAGGGCACCACCTTCGTCTTGCGCCTGCCTTTCACGCTGGCCGTGACCCAGGCCGTGCTGGTCAAGGTGGGCGAAGCCACCTTCGCCATCCCCATGACATCGGTGCAGGGCGTGGCGCGCATCAGGCCGGGCGAACACAGCCGGCAACTGGCGACTCCGGGTTCCAGCTTCGTCTACGCCGGCGAGGAATACACCATCCACGACATGGCCGGTCTGCTCAATGTGCCGGCGGGCCATCTCGCCGAGGATCAGCAGCAGCCATTGCTGCTGGCCCGCAGCGGCGATCTGCGGGCCGCGGTGCGCATCGACGCAGTGCTGGGTTCGCGTGAAATCGTGGTCAAGCCGGTGGGTCCGCAGGTCAGTTCGGTACCCGGCATTTTCGGCGCCACCATCATGGGTGACGGTTCGGTGCTGCTGATCCTGGATCTGGCCCCGCTGGTGCGTCACGGCATGGCGCGGGCCGAGCATGTCGCTGCCGCGACGGCGACGGAAGCTCCCGCCGCCGCAGTGCCGCAAGCTCCGGAAAGACACGTGTCGACGGAACAGCTCGCCGTCATGGTGGTGGACGATTCCATCACCATGCGCAAGGTCACCGGTCGCATCCTCGAACGTCACGAGTTCGAGGTCATGACCGCCAAGGACGGCATGGACGCCTTGGAAAAACTGCAGGAACGCGTGCCCGACCTGATGCTGCTGGACATCGAGATGCCGCGCATGGACGGCTACGAGCTGGCCACGCACATGAAGAACGATTCGCGCCTCAAGGACGTGCCGATCATCATGATCACTTCACGTACCGGCGAAAAGCATCGTCAGCGCGCCCTGGACATCGGCGTGGATCGCTATGTCGGCAAGCCCTATCAGGAAGCGGACCTGGTCGAACAGATCAACCAGTTGCTGGGAGGCGGCAATGGCTGAAACCACGACAAGTCCGGGTGTGGCATTGCTGTTTGCCGATGCCGACCTGGGCGCGCACCTGCGTGAGGCACTGGTCGCCCTGGGCGCGCGCATCGTCTATGAAGGCGCGGCGGCCCAGGTACAACCCGAAGCCCTGGCAAAAAGCGGGGCCGACGTGGTCGTGGTCAACCTGGAACCGGCCGAGGACGAGCATTTCGACCGCCTGCACGCCCTGCTGGAACAGGGATCGCAGCGTGTCGTATTCAACGATGCCGAAGCCTCGCGCAACCTGTCCGGCTGGGACAAGGCGCGCTGGGCGCGGCATCTGGCGGTCAAGCTGATCGGCAGCGGCGATGTCGATCCGCCGCGCCCGAGCGATGCGCGGCGGGTGGAAACGGCGCGGATCCATGAAGAAGCGCCGTCGCAGCCGGCGGTGCAGCCGGATGCGATCCATCCTGTGCCGACAGCAGCGACGCCGAAAGCCACGCCGGCTCCCGACCCTGCCGTTCTCGAACAGGAAAGTGCGGATTCGGAACTGCTGTCCGCCGAACTGGAAGCACTGCTCGTCGACGACGACAATTCGAGTACGGAGAGTGCCGAAGCCGCGGAGCATGCCCCCGCCGAGCCCGACGTGCATGTCGAGCAACGCCAGACGATTCCCGCTCCGGCGCCAGTCTTCGACTGGAGCCTGGACGACGTGGACATCGAATCTTCCGCGCCCGCGGAGAAGGAGAACGCCAGTCGCGAGGATCCCGGCCAGTTCGGCATCGAGAAGATGCAGGCGGCGGATTTCCTCAAGCCCGAGGATGGCGATGACGACATGGCCTTTGAATCAGGCCTCAAGCTTGAGCTGGTTTCCCTGGAGGAATCCGTGTCGCCCACCATGGTCGACAAGACCGTCAGCGAAATGGTGCCAGACGCCGGCCCCACCAGCATTCGCCGTGTCGTACTGGTCGGAGCAGGGCAGGATGCCGCGCTCGAACTTGCCGAATTCCTTGCCGGATTGTCCGGCACTCTGCCGGCCCTCGTGCTGATCGCGCAACACCAGAAAAATCAGCACGCCGACGCCTTGGCGGCCGCCCTGGACACCTCCACGCGGCTGCCGGTTCGTGTGGCCAGCGACGGCGCGGCAGTGCATCATGGCGAGGCATGGCTTGTGCCTGCCGGACACCACTGCCGTGTGGAGCGCGACGGCCGCATGTCGCTGACGTCGGTTGACGCGGGCGGCCAGGCGGATCCTTCGATCAACCAATGCATGGACACATTGTCCGGGATATTCGGCGCGGACATGACCGCCATCGTGCTGGCTGGCGACGGCGACGACGGACTGACCGGCGCGCGTACCGTGGCCGAACACGGCGGACAAGTGTGGATACTGGATCCGGCCGGCGGCGGCAGCGATACAGCGATGCCCGCGCGGATTCATGAGGAGGGACTGGCCGTTTTCAGCGGCTCGCCGACGGAGCTGGCCAGACGCCTCGTGGAGGAGTGTGCATGAACGACAAGCACCCGTTGCCGCGTGACATTCGTGGCGTGTTGATTCCCATCAGTGGCGGGCGTCTGCTGCTGCCCAACGCCACCGTGTCCGAGGTCATCACCTTGTCCTCGCCGGATCGCGTCGAAGGCACACCGAACTGGCTCCTGGGGCGGGTCGGCTGGCGCGGTTGGCGCTTGCCCCTGGTGGCGTTTTCGACGCTCGCCGGCTTGCCCGAGCCGCAAGGCGTGCTCAACTCGCGCGTGACCGTGCTCAAGGTTTTCGGCGGCAATCCGCGCATGCCGTTCCTGGCCCTGGTGACGCAGGGCTTCCCGCGCCTGACCACTATCAGCGACGACATCCTGGTGCCCGCAGGCGACGGCGGCGATCTGCCTCCTGGCGTGCAAATGCAGGTGCTGGTGCGCGACGAGGAAGCGATCATCCCCGACCTCGCCTTCATCGAAAACGAAGTCGCCCGCGCCCTGGAAACCGCCGAAGCGGCCTGACGCGCAAAGTCCTGCTGGCAAGCTCCGCAGGACGGGCGTCACGCTTGCATGGTTGCCTGATTTTTTGACACGGATCAACGCTGATGAAAGCGGATCAAGAAGTTTTTGATCCGTGTGCATCCGTGTAATCCGTGTCAAAAACCTTTTCCGCGGCAACACCATCCAGTATGCGGAATCCGTAGGGCGGGCATTGCCCGCCGCGCGCGATCCTGCACCTTGCTGTCCTCTGCCTCACGAAAAACGAGTAGGGCGGGCACTGCCCGCCAAGAAATTCCATGCGTGCGCGTGAGGCGTTCGGCGGGCATTGCCCGCCCTACAGGGTTCGATCAGACATCCCCGTGACAGGCATGGATGGCGGCCAGTGCGGCCAGACCGGCGGTTTCGGTACGCAGAATGCGCGGACCGAGGGCAAGCCCCGAGAAGCCGGCCGCTGTCAGCGCGGCGATGTCGCGATCGCCCAGTCCACCTTCGGGGCCAATGACCATGATCGCGCCCTCATTTGGCATGACCAGATCGCGGATGCGTTTTTGTGCGCCGGGCATGAGCGCCAGCCGCAGCGCGGAATCCGGCTCCAGGCGCTGCAGCCACTGGGCGAGCGGCCGCGGCGCCTCGATGACGGGAAGTCGCGCGCGGCCACATTGTTCGCAGGCGGCCGCGGCAATGGCCTGCCAGTGTTTGAGGCGTTTATCGGCACGGGCGGCGTCGAGGCGAACCTCGCTGCGTTCGCCGAGTGTCGGGACGATGCGCGTGGCCCCCAGCTCGGTGGCTTTCTGTACCACCAGATCCATTTTGTCGCCCTTGGCCAGACACTGCACCAGCGTGAGCGGCCACGCAGGCTCGTTGGCCAGCTGCCGGCCGGCATGCAAACGAACCTGCGCGGCGTTGCCTTGCATGTGCTCCAGCGTGCCGGTGTAATCGCAACCGTCACCGTTGAACAGCGTCACCGATTGACCGTCTGCCAGCCGCAATACGCGGACGGCATGCCGCGCGACGGCTGCCGGCAAGGTCAGCTCGCTGACGTTGGCAAGTGGCATGTCGACATACAGGCGGATCTGGCGCATGGCGGAAGGCAATCAGGAAGACGGCGGATCGGGCGGACGGTGCAGGTGTCCGAACAGCAGCGGCAACAGCGCCAGCAGGGCCAGCGCCACCAGCGGCAGCACGATGTAGGGATTGAACAGCATCGCCATCAGGTCGAAGTGATGCTGGCCGCGCGCCAGGCCTTCGCGGATGCCGGTACCGATGGCCGATTCGATCACCGACATGACCAGCGCGCCCAGCGCAGTCGCGCTCGAAAAAAGTTTCAGCGGGCAACGCAGCCAGGCCAGCGCAACGGTAACGCCGCCCCACGGGAGGCCCGGCGCCAGTCGCAGGAACAGCGTGTAATTGCCGGGGTGATGGGCATAACCATGCCGCAGGCGTTCGACCAGCGCGGGAGCCTTGTGGCGCTCCTTGCCGAGCGCCATCCGCGTGGCGAAAAACAGCAGCCACGATCCCAGCAATACGCCCACAGTAGAGAGCGCCGTCGCCTGAAGAATGCCGAACAACAGACCACCGGCCACGGTGA
Source organism: Oleiagrimonas sp. (assembly GCA_035698945.1). GTDB lineage: Bacteria > Pseudomonadota > Gammaproteobacteria > Xanthomonadales > Rhodanobacteraceae > Oleiagrimonas. Next base: position 288 of record DASSBH010000095.1, on the reverse strand, counting down.
TGACCACGCTGGCCGGGATGCCGGTGGCCACCACCATGGCCAGCAGGCCGACATACGCCAGCCGTGAGATCCACGGGTAATGCACAATGGTTTGCTGCAGGTGACCGTGGCTGTTGGCCAGCTGTTCCGGACTGAGATTGTTGAAGGCGCCCGAGGCAAACAGCGCGATACCGGTGGCCACCAGCGCGATCAGCGGCAGGGCTGCGCGCAGACGTTTCATCGCTGCGCGGACTTGGCGGACCAGGTGTCGCGCAGGGTCACGGTGCGATTGAAAACGGGATGCTCCGG
>DASSBH010000094.1:0-8934 GCA_035698945.1 Oleiagrimonas sp. | reverse complement strand
CCTGGCGGCAAGCATCGACCTGTTCACGCGACAGGGCTTCGAGGGCACCAGCATGGACGCCGTCGCCACCGCGGCGGGCGTGTCCAAGCTGACGGTCTACAGCCACTTCGGCGACAAGGACAACCTGTTCCGCGAAGTCATTCGTTCGCGCGTGCAGGAGCTCCTGCCCGAACGCACCTACCATTTCGATCCGGACATCGGCATTCGCGACACCCTGCTGCGCGTGGCGCTGGCGCACGTGCGGCTCGATTGCGCCCCGGAAGCCGTCGGCATGTTCCGCGCCATCCTCAGCAACTGCCATCAGGGCGAACCGCGCTATGGACGGATGGTGTGGGAAGAAGGCTCGATGCGTACGCATGGATTGATCGAGACCCTGCTGCGCAGCGCGGTGGACGATGGCTGCCTGGACATCGACGACACCTCGCGTGCGGCCATGCAGTTCATGTCGCTGGTCAAGGGCAACCTGGTCATGAAGCGCCTGTTTGGCTGCTCCGATTGCGACGAGAGTTATGCCGCCGAACTGGAAGCCAACGCCCGCGCCGGCGTGGACATGTTCCTGCGCGCCTATCAGCCGCGCTGATTCCGCGACAAGCGCTGCGCAAGCCATCCCGCTGCAACCCGTCGGCGCATGGCGCAGTTCGGCGCCCTTGCTGCGTCGTTCGTCGCCATGGCCCCTGTCCGGGTCGGCCCATTTGCGCAACCGTGGTGGCAATCCTTCCAGGGAAGCCATCCGATGAACTCGTTGTCCTCTGCTCCTGTCATCGCGGCGGATCGCAGCCGTGTGTCACCGGCGATCCCGCGTACCCCCGACACACGACGCCGGGAAAGATTCGCGGGAAAGGCATTGCGCGCAGCCGCCGTGTTCTGGTTTGGCATGGCCATACTCGGCCAGCTGGTGTTCGCGATCTACGTGATGGATTTTTATGGTCGCGTGACGCTGCAAGGCCACCCGGAACGCTGGAACCGGGTGATGCCGCACGGCTATGTCGCGGGCGACACGTTTTTCAACCTCGTCCTCGGCCTGCATTTGATGTTTGTCGTGGTGATCGTCCTTGCCGGTGCGATGCAGCTGATTCCACGCATTCGCCGCCGTGCGCCCGCGCTTCATCGATGGAATGGCCGCGCCTACCTGGTGGCAGCCGCCGTCCTGAGCGTGGGCGGTCTGGCCATGGTGTGGATTCGGGGCGGCATGGTCGGCGACCTTCCGCAGCACTTGGGGGTCAGCCTCAACGCAGTGCTGATCATCGGCTTCGCCGCCATCGCCTGGCGGCATGCCCGGGCGCGCCGGTTCGACTTGCATCGCCGCTGGGTCTTGCGGCTGTTTCTGGCCGTCAGCGGCGTATGGTTCTTCCGCGTCGGCCTGATGTTCTGGATCGTGGTGAACCAGGGGCCGGTCGGCTTCGATCCCCAATCGTTCACCGGGCCGTTCCTGAGCTTTCTGAGTTTTGCGCAATACCTGCTGCCGCTGGGTGTGCTGGAGTTGTACTTCCGGGCACAAAAGCATGGCGGCCCGCGCATCCGGCTCGCCATGGCGACGGGTCTTGGCGTGCTCACGCTGATGATGACGGTCGGCATCGGCGCCGCCACGATGATCCTTTGGTTGCCGCACATGCACGGCTAGTCGTCGGGAACGTCTGCAAGACAGGTTGAGGTGAGGCACGCCTCACTGGATTATTCTCACGCCATGCCTTCTTCTTCCACCGCCCTCGAAAAACCGCGTGCGCTGACCTTGCTGTTCGGGTGGCGGCGTCTGAGATTTACGCTGTGCGCATCGATCGTTCTTGGCCTGCTGATCGGCGTGGGCTTTACGACATCGTTGTGGGGGGTACTCGTTCGCGCGGTCGCGATCGGATTGTTCGCGATGCTTGCATTCGGGGTGTTCGAGCGGTGGCCAGGGCGATTGCCGACCTGGATGGCGCGCTGGGTGCTGCAGGTGTTGGGCGTGGCGATCGCCGTGCCTTTGGCAACATGTATCCTCTACGTGCTTACGACGCATGCCGGTGCGCCGCCGTTCTGGCAGGATCCGGATCGTCTGAGCGGTTTCGCGATGTACAGCGTGTCCGGCATTCTGGTGGCCCCTTGGGCGGCGCTGGCCGCCCTGGTGCGACAAAAGGATGCGTTGGCCCGCCACCAGGCGCTGGCGTTCGATCTGGAACGCAGCGAGCTTGAACGCCAGGCGCTGGATGCGCGCCTGCATCTGCTGCAGGCGCAAGTGGCCCCGCATTTCCTGTTCAATACGCTGGCCAACGTGCAGGCGCTGGTCGACACGGGATCGCCACAGGCTTCCGCCGTGCTGGAAAACCTGATCGCGTACTTGCGAGCGGCCGTGCCCCGTCTCCATGATCCGGCAACCACGCTCGACCAGGAGCTGAAGCTGGTTCGGGCGTATCTCGAATTGATGCACATGCGCATGCCCGACCGACTGCAGTTCGCGCTGCATGTGGCCGAGCCGGCCCGGGCATTGCGCTGCCCTCCGATGACGCTGCTGACGCTGGTGGAAAACGCGGTGCGCCACGGTATCGACCCGAGCGAGGAAGGCGGTCGCATCGACATCCATGTCGCATGGCGCGGCGACCGCTGCATCATGCGGGTCAGCGATACGGGCATCGGTCTGGGTGCTGCGGGCCATGGCCTGGGCACCGGCCTTTCCACGTTGCGCGAGCGTTTGAGGCTGATTTTCGGCGCTTCCGCCAATTTGCAACTGAGCGCGCAAACCCCGCATGGTGTCTGCGCCGAATTGGATATTCCGGCCCGTGGAGTGACTGACCGATGACCTCGCGTCCGACCGCATTGATCGCCGACGACGAACCGCTGCTGCGCGATGCCCTGGCGCGTCAATTGGGTCGGGCATGGACCGAATTGGAGGTGCTTGCGCAAGCGCGCAATGGCCGCGAGGCCATCAGCCAATTCGAGGCCCGGCAACCGGACGTGTGTTTTCTCGACGTGCAGATGCCAGGAATGTCCGGCGTTGAAGTCGCGCATCATATCGGCCAACGCGCTCACGTGGTTTTCGTCACGGCGCACGAACAATACGCCGTGCAGGCGTTTGCCGCCGGCGTGCTCGATTACCTGGTCAAGCCGGTGGAATCGGCGCGGCTGGTCGAGACCGTGACACGACTCAAGGCTCGCCTGCAGGCGGCGCAGCCGGCATTGAATACCGAAATCCTTCTGCGGCAACTGGCCGCGCAATTGAAACCCGACGCGACGTCGACGCCCTTGCGCTGGATTCGCGCGCAAGTGGGGCAGACCCTGCGACTGATCGCGGTCGAGGATATCGACTACCTTCGCGCCGACGCAAAATACACGTTGATTGCCTGGCGCGGCGAGGCCGGCCGGTCAGGCGAGGCCCTGATCAGCGCCACACTGAAGGAACTGGTCGCACAGCTCGATCCGACGCATTTCGCGCAGATCCACCGGTCGGTCGTGGTCAATCTTCGGGCCGTCAGCCACGTCGTCCGCGGCGACAACGAAACCGCCAGCATCCACCTGAAAGAACGTGTCGAGGTGTTGCCGGTCAGCCGCAGCTATCTGCACCTGTTCCGTACGATGTGACCGCAGGGCGGCGAGGCATGCCCGCGATGGGCGCACACGGGCTCCATTCACCCGTGGACAACGCATAGTAGTTATGATGCGAGTTACTGTCGCCTTCAGCGGCGGCAGCACTTTCCATATGCGAAGGAGCAGTCATGGCCGCCAAGCAACCGTTTCTCACCGACATCAAGACCATCCGCAAGCGCGCCCGTGAGCGCATGAACGACGGTGCCATGACACCCGGCTACAAGGCCGACCGTGAGAAGGTCATCGAGATACTCAACGAGGCACTGGCCACCGAGATCGTGTGCACGCTGCGTTACAAGTACCACTACTACATGGCCTCGGGCATCCATTCACAAGCCGTGGCCGCCGAGTTCCTGCAGCACGCCAACGAAGAGCAGATGCACGCCGACCGCATTGCCGAGCGCATCACCCAGCTCGAAGGCGCGCCCAACTTTTCGCCCGACGGCCTGAGCACCCGTGCGCATGCCGAATACGTCGAAGGCGAGGATCTGGTCGACATGATCAAGGAAAACCTTGTCGCCGAACGCATCGCCATCGAGACCTACAGCGAAATCGTCCGCTACCTCGGCAACGACGACCCCACCACGCGCCGCCTGATGGAAGAAATCCTCGCCCAGGAAGAAGAGCACGCCGAAGACATGAGCACCCTGCTCGAAGAACTGGGCAAGAAGGGCGAACCGGCGCGTCCGCGTCCCGGCAAGGCCGCGAAAAAGGCTGCACGCAAGAAAAAGTGAACGGGTCGGGAGGAAACTTCCCGCCAGTGAACCCGCATTCCGGTTGAAAACGGATCCTGTAGGGCGGGCACTGCCCGCCGCACGAACCGGCATCCGTGGCGGACAGTGCCCGCCCTACCTGTTCTTTACGGGATTGAAGATCAATACAGGTCCACCGGATCGACGTCGATCGACCAGCGCACCCGGCGCGCGGCAGGCAGCTTCAGCAATTGCGCCTGCCAGGGTTGCAGCAGGCGTTTGAGCGTGCCGCGCTGGTCGGCTTCCAGCAACAACTGGCCACGATGGCGTCCGGCGCGCAACGGCATCGGTGCGGGCATCGGGCCCAGCAAACGGATACCGGTCGGCTCGTCCAGCGCGGCGTGCGCCGCTTGCAAAAACGCATCCAGCACGGCGCGGTCATGCGCCTCGGCGCGCAGCAGCGCCTGGCTGGCGAATGGCGGCAGTTGCAGCAGGCGGCGTTCGGCCAGCAGCTCCTGCGCGACCGTGGCGTAGCCCTTGCCGAGCAGGGTGCGCAGGAACGGATGGTCGGGATGATGGGTCTGCAGCAACACCTGCCCCGGTTTTTGCGCGCGTCCGGCGCGTCCGGCCACCTGCACCACCAGTTGCGCCAACCGTTCCTGGGCGCGAAAGTCCACGCTGAACAGGCCGGCATCCACGCCGGTGATGGCGACCAGAGTCAGGTTGGCCAGATCGTGGCCCTTGGCCAGAATCTGGGTGCCGACGAGAATCGCGGCCTGCTGGTCGTCGAGGTCGTCCAACAGGCGATCGAAGGCATCGCGCCGGCGGGTGCTTTCGCGGTCGATGCGATGCACGGGGACATTCTTGAAGCGGGCGCGCAGCGCTTCCTCCAGGCGCTCGGTGCCGTAGCCGCGCGGATTGAGCGGCGCATGGCCACACTCGGGGCAGGCGGCGGGGATGTGCTGTTCGCGTTCGCAATGATGGCAAACCAGACGCTGACGCACGGCATGCAGCGTCATCGGCTTGTCGCAGCGCGTGCAGCGCGCGTGCCAGCCGCAGGCGTGGCAGGTCAGCATGGGCGCGTAGCCGAGGCGGTTGCGGAACACCAGCACCTGCTCGCCGCGCGCCACGGTGGCGCCGATGGCCTGGATGAGGTCGGGCGACAGGCCGTGCTGCAGGCGTTGCGAACGGATGTCGACGGTCTGCACCCGCGGCGCCTGCCGCGCGCCCGCCCGGGCAGGCAGATGCAGTCGCCGATAGCGGCCGGCATCGACATTGGCCAGCGTTTCCAGTGACGGTGTGGCCGATCCCAGAATCACCGGCACGTCGAGCGCGCGGGCGCGCACCAGGGCGAGGTCGCGCGCGTGGTAACGGAAGCCGTCCTGCTGCTTGTAGGACGTGTCGTGCTCCTCGTCGACCACGATCAGCCCGGCGCGAGGCAGCGGCGTGAAGATGGCCGACCGGGTGCCCAGCACCACGCGCGCGCCGCCGCTTTTCGCGCGCAGCCAGGCGCGTGCGCGTTCGCCGTCGGCAAGGCCCGAATGGAGCACTTCCACTTCCGTGCCCAGACGCTCGCGCAGGCGCCGTACGCTTTGCGGCGTCAGGCCGATTTCCGGCACCAGCATCAGCACCTGGCGATGCTGCGCCAGAGCTTTCGCGGCAAGCGCAAGGTACACCTCGGTCTTGCCGCTGCCGGTGACGCCTTCAAGCACGAACGGATGAAAGCCGTCGCCGGCAGCGAGCACGGCGTCCACGGCCTCGCGTTGGTGAGGATTGAGGGGCGGGCCGGCGATCGGCATGCGCGGCAGTTCCGTGGGCGCGAGACGGTGGCGCTCGATGAGTTCCGCGCGGGCCAGCCGGCGCGCCGCATCGCGCCAGCCGGGCAAATCGGTGTCGAGTACCGCCGCCGTACGCAATCCGTCGCGCAGAACTTCGAGCAGAGCGCGCGAGCGTCCGCGGCGTTTGCCTTCGGCCAATGCGACCTGGCCGTCATGCGTCAACGACCAGGCTTCGATGCCCGGCTCCGGCGGCGGCTTGTCGCCGCGCAAGGCGACCGGCAGCGCACCGAACAGCACGTCGCCGGGTGCGCCCAGCCAGTAGTCGCATGCCCAGTTCAGCGAAGCCAGCAGCTCGCCCTCCAGCAAAGGCTGCTCGTCGAGCACGGCGTGGACGCGCTTGAGCTGTTCCGTGGGCCACGCTGATTGGTTGGTCACGGCCGCCACCAGTCCGATGCGATGGCCGCGCCCGAATGGCACGCGCACGCGACAGCCGACGGTCGCCCTGCCGCGTGCCGGCGGCAGGTAGTCGAACAGTCGCGGCAATGGCACAGGCAAGGCGATGCGCAGGATTTCGGGCATGGCGGCAGTGTAGCGGCCAGTCCTGTTTGTGGCTCATCGCGTCCGAGGCGTTCGCGGAGGAAATTTCGAAAAACCGCCTCTTACATGGTCGCCGCTCCATTTCAGCCGAAAGCCATTTCCGTTCGTGCTGAGCTTGTCGAAGCATCAGGGCGAACGGACTTCGTCATGACAATCGCCATCACCCGCACGCACGTCACAAGCGCGTCCAATGCTCGTCCCGTTTGTTCGACGGCGACTCAGACCATGGCACCTTTACGTGATCGTGTTCACGCTTGCCCGCTGGAAACGGAGCTAAGTGCAGGTGCTGCCGGGGGTTTATCGTTTATCCACAAAAGCTGTGGATAACTATGTGGACGGCTGCGGGAATGTCGCTCCGACAGCGCATGGCTGCAAGGTCGGCGACGCATTGGGCAAAAAATAACCAACCACAAATTCCATATCATAATCAATGACTTGGATGTTCTCTGCAAGTTATGACTTGCGACTTGCGAGGAGCTGGCGCGCGATCGTCGGGCCACGCCGGAAGGTTGTGAAAAAGCGCTTCCGGCAGTTGATGGCGGCAAGCGGATATCGCAGTGGCGTGCGACAGGCCGGGATCAGCTGGCCAGGCCGATCAGGGCGGCCGCGGCCATGGCAAACAGCAGCAGCAGGCTGTAGCACACGCCGACGATACTGAACTTCACCGTGCTCATGAACCAGCCTTGCCGGTACACGCGCTTCTGCATCAGGAACAGGTACACGAAAAGCCAGATCCAGACCACCGCGCGCAGCAGGCCCATCGGCGTGCCCAGCCAGGCGACATGGGTTGCCAGCAGATCCAGTATCACCAGCATCAGGATCGACAACATCAGGAAGGCGTGGCTGTGCATGGCCACGATCAGATGCTCCATGTACAGCCGGCGCTTGAAGATGTAGAAAATCTTCAGCAGCAGGGCAAACACCGGCAACAGCACGAACAGGACGGTCGGCGCCGCCGAGAACATGCCTTGCACCATTCGCTGCAGGGCGGCTTTCTTCTGTGCCTCCGTGCCCGACTTCATCGCGTGCATGTTGGCCTGCGCGTGGCCAATCAGGTCATTGAGCCAGTCGTTGGCGGCGTATGGCAGCCAGCCGATGCGCAGCGGATGCGTCTGGCGATTCCAGATCACCCGGTCGTTCATGGTGATGTTGCCGTGGTCGAAGGCTCCGTCTTCGGGGGGCGGCGCGGCCGGGTTTCCGGTCGGTTTCTTGGTGACGCTGATGCCGTTGCCCGTCGTGATGGCGAAGGATTCGGTATGCGGCTGGTTCGAGCGAACCGTCACCTGCAGCACGAAGAACGTGATGATGGCCAGAAAGAACACCAGGCGGAACGGCGTGACATAGCGCGCGCGTCGACCGGCAAAGTATTCCAGCGTGAGCCGACCCGGACGGAAATACAGCGGCAGCAGGGTGCGAAACAGGCGCTCGTCGATATTGAACAGGCTGTCGGCCACATCGCTCATCACGCTGCTGAAATGGCGCACCAGCCCGTGGATGGGCTGCCCGCAGGCGTAGCAGAACTTGCCGTACAGCGGCTCGCCGCAGTTGGCGCAGTGCGCTTGAGGCGCAGGCGACACGGCCGGCGCGGACGCCTCCGGCACGGGATCGGTGTCTTGCGGCGGCAGGGCGATTGGCTGATCCGAAGCGCTCATGGCGCCGATCATCGCACAGTCTCGCGGCGCTTCCACAGCAAAACCCGGGTTGAATCGAATATTTATTCGGGCACGACCCGCCCAGCCTGCGCCTGAATCGGAAACCGATTCAACGAAGGCTTCCCTGGGCTATTGTTTACAATGTCCGATCCCCTTTTGCGCCACGTCCTGTGGCGATGCCTGCGAACATGTTTCTGCATCACTCCATCAGCCGTCCGCGCGTCCGGCGTGAGTTGGCGGCCACCGTGCACCTGGCCCTGCCGCTGATCGCGGCGCAATTGGCGGCCATGGGCACCAATGTGGTCGACACGTTGCTGGCCGGGCACATGAGCGCGCATGTGCAGGCCGCGGTGGCGACCGGTGCGGGCGTGTGGGTGCTGGCCGTATTGGCGGGCATCGGCACCATGCTGGCGGTGCCCCCGACGGTGGCGCAGCTGGATGGCGCCGGTCGGCGTCATGAAATCGGTGCGATCATTCGTCAGGCATTGTGGATCGCCCTGGTGCTCGGCGTGCTGCTGTGCGTGATGGTACGGCATGCCGAGCCCTTGCTCGACCTGATCGGCGTGGTGCCCGAGCTGCGCCACGACGTCGGCGACTTCCTCGGAGCGATCGGCTGGGCCGCGCCGGCGCTGGTCGGCTATTTCGCCCTGCGCGGGC
>DASSBH010000093.1:0-2727 GCA_035698945.1 Oleiagrimonas sp. | reverse complement strand
CAATTGCGCGAGGCCATCCTGGCGCAATTCCCGGCCATCACCCTGGGCTTCAACCGTGCCCGCGATACCGGCAACGTCGTCACCAACGGTTTCACCCTCGGCATCACGTTGCCGCTTTTCAATCGCAACCGTGGGCAAATCGCCGTGGCCAAAGCCACCCGGCAGCAACTGAAAGATGCCTACACCACGCGCTTGCTGACCACTCGCAGCGACATGCAACGCCTTGCATCGGATCTCAGGGTACTCGCCCGCCAGCGCCAGACTCTGGCCGCACATGCACGACAGCTGGATGCTTCCCGCGCCAGTGCGGAACAGGCATGGAAACAGCATCTGCTGGACTGGCCCACCTATCTCGCCATCCGTTCGCAGGCATTGGCCGCCGACATGCAATCGCTGGCCGCACGCAACGAGCTGGCAAGGCAGACCATCGCCTTGCAGACACTGCTTGGCAGCGCCCGCTTTCCACACGTACAGGCAAGTTCGTCATGACTGTTTTTACCTTGAGAACGTGCCTACTGCCGCTGACATGCGCGGTTCTGCTTTGTGCCTGCTCCGCTCCGCAGGACAACTCCGCCGCCGGGAAAAGCGTGGCGGTCACCACGGTCATGCCGGTGCGCAAGGTGTTTCACGATTATGTGGACGCATGGGGCCACGTGACCGTCGATCCTCACCACATGCGCACCCTCAGCCTGCCTTACGCGGCGCGTGTCACCGCCGTCGACATTGCCGCCGGACAAGCGGTCGGACGCGGCCAGTCGTTGCTGACGGTGGCTCCCGATCCCTCGGCGCGACGCGCCTGGACGCAGGCGCGCGATGCGCTGACGCTGGCGCAGAAAAATCTCGATCGCATGCGCCGGTTGTTCAGGCAGCACCTGGCCACGCAAGCGCAAGTGGACGCCGCCAGCAAGGCGCTCAAGGATGCGCAAGCCGGCGTGCAAAGCGCGCGCGCGCTGGGTGGAAGCAAAGCCAGCACCACGCTCAAGGCCCCTGCCGATGGCGTGGTCATGATGCTCAAGGTGACTCGGGGCGAGCAGGTTTCAGCCGGTTCGCCCCTGCTCGTTTTCATGCCGTCCCACGCCATGATCGCCCGCGTCGGCGTGCCGCCGCAGGAAACGACAACCCTGCGCAAGGGACAGGCCGTGCAGCTCATGCCGGTGTATGGCGCACATGCTGCCTGGGCCGGCACGCTGACCATGGTCGGCCAGGCCGTGGACGCAACCACCCATCTGGTGCCGGCCCAGATCGCCGTGGCGTCGTCATCCGCCCATTTGACGGCGGGCACGTTGCTGCATACGCGCATCGCCACCAGCAACCGATCCGCCTGGGCCGTACCGCGCGCGGCCGTGCAGAACGACGCCAAGGGCCATTACCTGTTTCAGCTCGATCACGGTCATGCCAGACGCGTGGCCGTGACGGTACGTTTCCCCGCTGGCAAAACCGTCGGCGTGTCGGGCGACGTCGAAGCCGCGCTCCCGGTTATCGTGCAGGGCGCCTACGAGCTTGACGACGGCATGGCCGTGCGCAAGGCGAATGCCGCTCGATGAATATCGCATCCTGGTTCCAGTCGCACCGGCGCTCGCTGCTTTTCCTGGTGTCCATCCTGGCGTTGGGCGGACTGGTTTCCGTATTCAATCTGCCGGTGGCACTGTTTCCGGATGTCTCGTTCCCGCGCGTGCGGGTGGACATCGATGCCGGCGCCCGTCCCGCCAAACAGATGGTGGTCGCCGTCACCACGCCGGTCGAGGAAGCCATCCGGGCCGTCCGCGGCGTGCGCGACGTGCGTTCCACCACCAGCCGCGGCAGCGCCGAGATCGATGTCGATTTCGACTGGGGTGCGGACATGAGCCGCGCCTACCTCGACGTGAATGCCGCCATGAGCCAGGTGCTGCCGGACCTGCCGCCCGGCACCCGCATCCACGCCGTGCGCATGGATCCGACCGTCATCGAACCGGTCGTCGCCTACAGCCTGCGCAGCCAGACGCTGTCGCCAACACAGCTTTACGATCTTGCCGAATACCAGCTGCGTCCCTTGCTGAGTGGCGTGAAAGGCGTCGCGCGCGTGGACATCCAGGGCGGCGGGATCGGCGAGCTCCATGTCGATGTCGATCCCGCCAAACTGCACGCGCAGGGTCTGACCATGGCCGATATCGTGCACGCGGTATCGGGTTCAGCCGATATATCTGCATTGGGCCGACTGGCCGATCACCACAAACTGTTCCTGGTACTGGCCAACAACCAGCCTGGCAGCCTGCAGGCATTGCGCGACGTGGTGATCCGCGCGGGACCCGACGGGGTGGTGCGTGTCGGCGACATCGCCACCGTCAAGCGCGGCGTCAAGCCGCAATGGTCGCGCACCGGCGCTGATGGCCATCCAGCAGTGCTGATGCAGGTATTCCAGCAACCGAATGCCAACAGCATCGCCATGGTCGACGCGGTCAAGGCGCGACTCGCGGCCTACGCTGCGCAAATGCCCAGGGGCGTCAAACTTGCGGCCTGGTACGACCAGACCCAACTGGTCCGCGCCTCGGCGGGCAGCGTGCGCGACGCCATCCTGATCGGCATCGTGCTTGCCGGCCTCGTGCTGCTGGTGTTCCTGCGCAATACCCGGGTGATCCTGATCGCGCTGCTGGTGGTGCCATCGACGTTGGCGATCACTACCTTGCTGCTCAAGGTGCTCGGCATGAGTTTCAACATGATGACGCTGGGCGGCATGGCGGCCGCAGTGGC
>DASSBH010000092.1:0-2574 GCA_035698945.1 Oleiagrimonas sp. | reverse complement strand
CCCCCTCCACTGGAACCCGTCGATTGCGTTTCGTCTCGATCGCAAAAGCGCACAGCGACCGCTTTTGCTGCAACCCGCAACTCGGCATGGTACGCCAAGATGAATGTTCGAACAGGGCCGTTGAAGCCCTCCCCTTCAAGGGGAGGGTTTGGGTAGGGATGGTGTGGCTTTCGGATCAACACCATCCCTCTCCCGACCTCCCTCTTGAAAGGGGAGGAGAAAAGTGACTCTCGACGGGTGGTCATGTCGGGAGCCAGCATGGATACTTGAGGACTTTCCGGGGAACCTGAGGACACGCCATGAAAGTAAACGCCTTGTTGCGCCAGAGCGCGCTTGCGCTGTCGATAGCAGCGTTGGCTTGCGCCGCACCCGTGTTGGCTTCGCAGGCCACGCCGCCGCCGGTGAGCACCATGCCGGTGGGCCAGCCCGAACGCGTGCCTCAGGCGTCGCCGATCAACGCGAAGGATTTCGCGGCTTACGTCAATCGCGTGCGCAAGACGTTCGACGTGCCCGGTATTGCCGTGGCCATCGTCAAGGACGGCCACGTGGTGCTGCAAGAAGGCTATGGCGTTGCCAACGTGAAGACCGGGCAGAAGGTGGACGAGCACACCATTTTCGCCATCGCCTCCAACACCAAGGCGTTCACGGCCGCGTCGCTGTCGATGCTGGCCGACAAGGGCAAGCTCGACATGGGCGGGCGCGTCATCAAGTACCTGCCGTGGTTCCGCATGTCCGACCCGTATGTCACCCACGAAATGCGCGTGCGCGATCTGCTGGCACACCACAGTGGCCTGAGCCTCGGCGCGGGCGATCTGCTGTACTGGCCGACCACCGACTACACCAGCAAGGAAGTCATCGAGCACCTGGCGCACGTGCCGCTCAAGTACGGGTTCCGCTCGCATTATTTCTACGACAACATCCTGTTCGGGGTGGCCGCACTGGTCATCGAGAACGTGTCGGGCGAAAGCTACCAGCAGTTCGTCAAATCGCACATCTTCGATGTGCTGGGCATGCACGATACGCGTTTCAACTTCCATTTCATCAAGCCGAGCGACCACGATGTGGCCACCGGCTACGCGAAGTACAACTTCAAGACGCTCAAGTCGGTGGACAAGTTGTCATGGTCGAACAACTCCGGCGCCGGCGGCATCTATTCCAGCGTGCATGATATGGCCAAGTGGATCATCACCCAGCTCAACGGCGGGGTGTACGGCAAAAACGCCGACGGTTCGCCGAAGCGCTTGTTCAGCGAAGCGCGCCATAAGGAAATGTGGTCGGTGCAGACGGCCATCCATCCGGGGACCTCGAAGATTCCCGAGCTTCAGGCCATCGCGCCCGCCTACGAGGGTTACGGCGAGGGCTGGCATCTGTCCGAATATCGCCGCCACAAGATGGTCTACCACACCGGCGGCTGGCCTGGTTTCGTCTCGCGCGTGACCATGATTCCGGACATGAAACTGGGCATGGTGGTGCTGACCAACCAGCAGTCCGGCGCGGCCTTCCAGGCCATCACCTATCGCATCCTCGATGCGTTCATGCATGAGCCGAAAACCGACTGGATCGCCGTGTACCAGAAGGCCAACGCCAAGCGCAACGCACGAGCCGATAAATCCTGGCAGAAGCATGTCGCCGCGCGCGACAAGAACGCTGGCCCGTCGCTGCCGTTGGCCGATTATGCGGGCACGTACAAGGATCCCTGGTACGGCAACGTCGACATCGCCGACAAGGACGGCAAGCTGGTCATGCAGTTCAGCCACACCAGGCAGTTGCTGGGCGACATGACGCACTGGTCGCGCGACACCTTCATCGTGCGCTGGCGCGACCGCTCGCTCAATGCCGACGCTTTCGTCACCTTCGCCCTGACGCCGGACGGCAAGATCCGCAACGTGCGCATGAAACCGATCTCGCCGCTTACCGATTTCAGTTTCGATTTCCAGGATCTGCGCCTGACGCCGGTGAAAACATCCGACGACGATTGATCGTGTAAATGATCTCGCAGGCAGGGCGGGCAATGCTCGCCCTGCCTGCGTGTCCGCAAGTCACTCCCTCGGCGCGCCGTCGACGATATCCCTGGCGGCGTGCTTGATGATGGCCACCACGCGCTTGGCCTCGCCGGGTGTCCATGGATGCGCGCGCAAGGCGTGCCTGAGCGTATGCACAGCCTCGCGGATGGCCATGGGTGCGGCCATGCGGGCGTACATTTTCGAGGCCTGTTCCATGCGCGCCATGGCGGCATCCACGGAAGTCTTGTTTTCCTTCAGGAAACCCTTCCCGGCATCGGTAATGCGGTAGCGCTTCTTGCCGCCGTCGCCGGCCTCGACGCTGGCGTAATCCATTTCCTCGAGCATGGTCAGGGTGGGGTAGACCGCGCCCGGGCTGGGGGCGTAATTGCCGTCGAACATTTCCTCGATGGTGCGGATCAGCTCGTAACCGTGCCGTGGGTGTTCGGCGATCAGGGCCAGCAGCACCAGTTTCAGTTCGCCATGGGCAAATACCCGGCCGCCGCCGAAGCGACCGCCGCGATGGCCGCCGCGGAATCCGCCTTCGCCGTCGCCGAAACCGCCGAAACGTCCA
>DASSBH010000091.1:0-13812 GCA_035698945.1 Oleiagrimonas sp. | reverse complement strand
TGGCGCGGGTCGGTGAGGCGATGCTGCAACTTGCCGTCGTCGGTCAGCAGCAACAGGCCTTCGCTGTCGCGGTCCAGGCGTCCGGCCGCATAGACGTCTTTCTGCTTGACGTAATCGGCCAGGGTCGGGCGTCCCTCGGGGTCGCGAAACTGGCACAGCACGCCCCAGGGCTTGTTGAGCGCAATCAGCACCGCAGGGTGTTCAGCTGCTGGCCGCGTGCGACGGCTTGGCCGGTTTGACGAAGCGCAGCGTCATGCGATCGGCGTCGTCCGCGGCCTTGTCGCCAATGCCACTCTCGCCGGGGTTGGCGTTGATGCTGCTGGCGGCGTCCAGCTCGAAGCCGGCCTGCTCGGCCAGTTGGACGACATCGTCCTGACGCACGTACGGCGTGCCCACGAGATCGCCGGCATCGCTGTCGTCGGCTGCGCGGTTGTCCACCACGCCGAACACGCCGCCGGGCGCCAGCACGTCGTAGATCGCACGGAACATGGCCTTGGCCGTGCCCCGGGTCACCCACGCATGCACGCTGCGGAAGCTCAGCACCATGTCGGCGGAGCCGGGCGTGCCGAGGTTGGGCGTGCGCGGGTCGAAGGATGCCAGTCGCGCGCGGGCATAAAGATCGGGGTGCGCGCGGAACATGGCCCGCAGCGCCTGCATGGTCTGCGCGGCGTGCTTGTTGCTCATCGGCGACACCAGCGCCGCCGTGTAGGTGCCATTGTCCTTCAGCAGCGGCGCCAGGATGGCGGCGTACCAGCCGTCGGTCGGCGTCACCTCGATCACGTTCATGTCAGGGCGCAGGCCGAAGAACACCAATGTCCGGCGCGGATGGCGCACGGCGTCGAGCGCCTTGTCGGACTTGTTGCGCGCGGGGCTGGACAACACCCGGTCAAGCATGTCGACGGAAAGTTCCGCGGCGCTGCGCGGCGGCGTGATTTCGTCGGGGTGATCCTCGACATAGGCCGAACTGCCGGCTGCGGCAACGCTGGAAGACATCGCCACCGATGCGCTGTCGACGGAAGAGCCGGAATGATTGCAGGCACACAGGAGCAATGCCAGACAACCCGTCAATACGTACTTGTACATAGCCTTGATTCCATGGAAGACACTTCGCCCCCAGCCGGAGCCTATCACGCCGGGGATACTCGGCCGTGTCGACGCTTCGTCAATATGGACGCGGGCACACCGATTGCAATCCGTCGATATGCTCGTGCAGTGCCGGGGAGACACCCTGCCACATCGGATCGAGAATGAAGTCGATGCCTTCGCGCCGCGCCAGCTTGGCCGCGGGCACGAAATCGGCGTCGCCGGCCACCAGCACGATCTGGTCGACCAGACCCTTGTAGGCCAGCCCGGCAATGTCGATGCCGATCTTCATGTCCACCTGGCTCTGCTTGAGATCCGGCTCGAAATGCTCGTCGCCAAGATCGTCCCATTCCATGTCGCCGGCATGCAGGGCATCGTAGGCGTCGCGTTTGAGATTCCAGTGTCCGCCGCGGTCGGACAGGCGGCCGAGCCGCAGCGCCATCTTGCGCTGGCGCCGCAGGCTGTCATGCAGGTCGCGCCGGAATTGCGCCATGGGGCTGGCGCCGAAGTCCATGCTTTCGCCGCTGATGGGACGCTCCAGCGTGCGGTTGAGCGGCGCGCAGTCGTAGAAAAAAGTGCGATACAGCGCCTCGCGCGGGCGATCCAGCGCCTTGATGTGCTCCAGCGACATGCCGAACACCGTGCGCGCCACCGTGCGCGCGTCATTGGGGTCGCGGTCGGAGTAGACCTTGCGATAGCGCGCCAGAAAATAGGCGCCGTCCACGAGAATGGCCGTGCGTTGCATATGAATTTCTCGATGTTGAGGTGAAACCATATTCCGGTGCGATTCGTGAACGACGCACCGGCCAAAGGATGTATACGGCCATTTTACCGCTTGCAATCGCCGCGCGCGCGCCGCATGTTGCAAAGTCCCCACGACGCAAAGGAGCCGACCATGCAGATGCGCCCGCTTGGCCGATCCGGCCTGTCGATCGCCCCCGTCGTCTTCGGCGGCAACGTGTTCGGCTGGACGGCCGACGAAGCCACCTCGTTCCGCCTGCTCGACGCCTTCGTCGACGCCGGCTTCAACATGGTCGACACCGCCGACGTGTATTCGCGCTGGGCGCCGGGGGGTTCGGGCGGCGAGTCGGAAACCATCATCGGCCGATGGCTGCAGCAAACGGGCAAGCGCGACAAGGTGCTGATTGCGACCAAGAGCGCCAAATGGGACCGCAATCCCGGCCTTTCGCCCGCCAGCCTCCGGCAGGCGGTGGACGATGCGCTCGAACGCCTCCAGACCGACGTGATCGACCTGTTCCAGGCGCACCAGTTCGACCCCGACGTGCCGCAGGAAGACACGCTCGGCGCCTATGCCGAACTGATCGACGCCGGCAAGATCCGCGCCATCGGCGCCTCCAACTTCACGGCGGCGCAGCTGGAGGAATCGCTGGCCATCAGCGCGAAGCATGGATTGCCACGCTACGAAAGCCTGCAGCCGCACTACAACCTGGTCGAACGCGCCGATTACGAATCCGCTCTGGAGCCGCTGATCCGCCGCGAAGAGATCGGCGTGATTCCCTATTACTCGCTGGCCAGCGGTTTCCTGACCGGCAAATATCGCAAGAGCGAAGACCTGGCGAACCGTCCACGCGGCCATGGCGCCGGCAAGTATCTCGACGACAAGGGCCGGCGCGTGCTGGCGGCGCTGGACGAGGCGGCTGACAAGCACGGCGTCAAACCCGTGCACATCGCCCTGGCCTGGCTGCAGGCGCGCCCCGGCATCAGCGCGCCGATTGCCAGCGCGACCAGCATCGAGCAGTTGCGTGAAGTACTGGCGTCGGCATCCGTGTCATTGGACGCCGAAGACATCGAAAAGCTCGACACGGCCAGCCGTTGACGCACGTGCGGAGATTTTGCGGCGGGCAGTGCCCGCCCCACTCGTTCCCGGTTGGGCCGAATTGCCCGCCAATAAGATTTCATTCGCGCAAATGACCCGCGCAAATGCGGGTAGGGCGGGCACCCGCCAATGAAGCCTTGTACAAGGCGCCCCCCGATCAGCCATCGGCGCCGGGCAAAGGCGGCGGTTCCTTGCCCAATTGCGCATACAACCAATTGCGGAATACCTGAAAACCGCGGTGCGTGCGACTGCGTTCGGGATACACCAGGTAATAACCGAAACCGGCCTTCATACGCCGCCGCGACAACGACACCAGCCGCCCCGACTCGATCAACGGCCGCGCCAGCAAGGTGCGCCCCAGCGCCACGCCCAGGCCCTGCACCGCCGCATGAAGCATCATTTCCGAGTCGTCGAATCCGGCCACGAAACTGGCGGGCGGTTTGCCACCGTAGCGCTCGAACCAATGATTCCACTGATCCGACGGATCGCCCAGCAAGGGCGCCCGCGCCATCAGCAGGCGGCGCGGACCGCCGATGCGTTTCAATAACTCGGGGCTGGCCACCGGACTGACCCATTCGTCCAGCAAGTGCTCGCTGTGCACGTCGCTCCAGCCGCCACGCCCCAGACGCAACGCGGCGTCCACCGGTTCGCGTTCGAAATCCACCAGCGACACGCTGGATTGCAGGTTGAGATTGACTTGCGGATGTTGCGCCACGAATCCGGGCAGGTGCGGCACCAACCAGCTGTTGGCCAGCAATGGCACGGTGCTGACGGTGAGCGTGCGATCGCTGGTGCGGGTGCAGAAATGTCGCAATGCGCGCTCGATGTCGGCCAGCGGTTCGCCGACCGCGTCGAAAAGGCGCTGCCCCACCACGGTCAGTTGGACGCCGCGTGGCCCGCGCGTGAATACCTGCACATCCAGCCGTTCCTCCAGCTGCCGCATGCGATGACTGAGCGCACTGGCCGTGACATGCATGGCCTCGGCGGCGCGCGTCAGGTTGCCGCTCCGCGCCACCGCGACGAAGGCATCCAGAAGATCCAGCGATATGCGGCTCATGTTGAGCTTTTCTCAAGTCTGGGTTGCCGAAGTTTCGCTTTTTGGCGACTTCGTGTCCACCTAGCATGCACCACGTTCAAGACAAACGGAGACAGCACATGAAAGCGTTCAAACAGGTCATGGGTGCCCTCAGCCGCGACATGCTGTTCCTGCACGGGCACATCATTTCGATACAGGGCCTCGACGGCGCTGCCCAACGATCGACTTACCCGGCAACCTCGAACAAAACCGGATCATGCCGAGAAAAGGGTCAAAACACGGCCTCCAGCCACGCTTGCAAGGAGTGCACGGCATGAATCCTTCCCGGCAGTCCGGAGCCACTGTCGTGCAACGCTGGAAACACATGCTGCGCACGCTTGGCCGCGACACGCGAATCATTCACGCGCACCTGGCCGATTGGCCGTCGCCACCACCGTGCACCCGCGAATCACACATGGCGCGATCATCATGCCCGACATAGACCAAACCAACATCGACAACGCACCGATTGTCCAGATCGGCCCGGGCTGTACACGCCGTGACCTTCCGCATTTCAACGGCAACAGGGCATGGATTGTCGATATCGAACCGGGCTGCAGCTGGCCCTTCACGGACCAGCACGATGAAAAGGGCGAGCTTGTGTTCGTGCTGTCGGGCGATTTGATGGAAGACGGTGAAACATTCGGTCCCGGCAATTACCTGCTCTACGGGCCCGGCTCGTCGCATACTCCATCAACCCGGCATGGCGTCAGGCTGTTCGGGCTCAACGCAGCCTGATCTTTTGCGTGGCAGCCCCTGAGGCTTCGTTCATGGCTGAGGCCATCGCGCGCAGGCTCGCTCCTGTCTGGGGGTGTGTCATCGGAGATGTCGGGGAAGCGCGTCATTCGCGTCGGCGGCGACCCTGGCCGCGCGTCGGCCGCTTGCCCTCGCCCTTGCGTTGGTGCCGGGCTTCCAGTTGCGCGGCCTGCTGCTCGCGCTCGGTGCGCAGTTTGCGATAGTTCTGCCAGCGCTCGGGATCGAGTTCGCCCGCGGCCAGCGCGGCCTGCACGGCGCAGCCGGGTTCGCTTTCGTGGCCGCAGTCGGCAAAACGGCAGCGCATCGCCAGGGCCTCGATGTCGGCGAACAGATCCAGTGATTCCTCGCCGGTCAGTTTCAACTCGCGCATGCCGGGGGTGTCGATCAGGCAGCCGCCGGTGGGCAGGGTCAGCAGTGCGCGATGGGTGGTGGTGTGGCGACCGCGGCTGTCCGTTCTGCGCACCGCGCCGGTGGCCATGCGCGCCTCGCCGAGCAGGGTGTTGGTGAGGGTGGATTTGCCGGCGCCGGAAGAGCCCACCAGCACGGCGCTGTCGCCCGGGCCGAGGTAAGGCGCGAGTGTTTTCGTGCTGGCGGCATCCTTGCTGTTGAGAAGATGGATGGGCGTTGCCTCGGGCAGACGCTCGCGCAATTCGTGCATGCGTTGCGCGACGTCCGGGCAGCGATCGGACTTGCCCAGCAGCACCACCGGTTGCGCGCCGGAACCTTCGATCAGCAGCAGATAACGTTCGATGCGGCGCGGGTTGAAATCGCCGTCCAGCCCGGTCAACACCAGCACGTAGTCGATGTTGGTGGCAATCACCTGGCGCTCGTAGCGTTCGCCGGCGGCGGCGCGGGTCAGGGTGGAGCGGCGTGGCAATACGCGGGTGATTTCAGGCATGTTGCCAGGCGCCAGCTCGACGAAATCACCCACCGCCGGGCGCAACGACGGATCCAGTCCGCGCCGCAGAAAACGCCCGTCCGGCTGCGCCGCGAACACGCGCCGGCCATCGTGCACCTCGTAGCCGGCACGATGCTGCGCCACCACGCGCGCCACCGGCGTGGCCGGCAGCGTGCCGCGCCAGCCAATGTGTCGCAGCGCGTCGATGTGCTGTGGCTCAGTCATGAGCGAAGCGTAGCAGGGGGCGAGTGACGAGGGGCGAGTAGCGAGGGCGCTTGCTTGGGGGTCGAGGCTTGTTCATGAAGGGGTTCCTCAAATCACGATTTTTGCGTCCCACTCCATACCCCCAACCCCTGCACAATGGACCGCAACGCACGTCCTTGCGCCCTCGCTACTCACCCCTCATCACTCGCCCCTCTTCCTGCTAGGATGCGCGAAGCTTTCCGGGGGCGCCTTCTTGAAAACCATCCAGACCAGTCCGCGACTTGCCGATGTCCGCTACGAAATCCGCGGCGCACTGGCGCGTCGCGCACGCGAGCTGGAAGCAGCCGGTCGTGACATCGTGCATTTGAACATCGGCAATCCGGGGCGCTTCGGTTTTCGCGCGCCGGAACACCTGGTCGGGGCTGTCGCAGCGCATCTGGAAAAGAGCGACGGCTATTGCCAGGAGCAGGGTCTGGATCAGGCCCGCGCGGCGGTGGTGGCGCAGCAACTGGCGCGCGGCGTCACCGATATCGACATGGAAAGGGTGTTCATCGGCAACGGCGTCAGCGAGTTGATCGACATCAGCCTGCGTGCGTTGCTCGCACCCGGCGACGAGGTGCTGCTGCCCAGCCCCGACTATCCGCTGTGGAGCGCCGCGACGCTGCTCAATGGCGGGCAGCCACGTTACTACCATTGCCTGGCCGCCAACGCGCACTTGCCCGACCCGGACGAGATCGCTTCGCTGGTGACGACGCGCACGCGGGCGATCGTGCTGATCAACCCGAACAACCCGACTGGTGCGGTGTATCCGCGCGCGCTGCTGGAACGCGTGGTAGAGATCGCCGAGCGCCACGGCCTGCTGCTGCTCAGCGACGAAATCTACGACGGCATCACCTACGACGACGCCCGTTTCCAGCCACTGGCGCCGCTGGCCGGAGCACAGCCGTGCCTGAGTTTCGGCGGCCTCAGCAAGGTGCATCGCGCCTGCGGCTACCGCGTCGGCTGGATGACGCTGTCCGGCGCGCCGGCGGCCACGGCGACCTACCGCGACGCGCTGCAATTGCTGGCCGCCCTGCGCCTGTGTCCCAATGTGCCGGCGCAATGGGCGGTGGCGCCTGCGCTCGAAGGCACCGACACCATCCACACCTTGACCGCGCCCGGCGGACGCCTGCACCGGGCCCGCCAGGCCGTGCTCGATGGCGTGGCCGCCAGCGAATATCTCGACGTCGTCGCTCCGCGCGGCGCGCTGTACGCCTTTCCGTCGGTGAGCGTGACCGCGTTGCCGGTTTTCGACGATACCGAATTCGCCCTGCGCCTGCTGGAAGACGAATCCGTGCTGCTGGCGCCGGGCTCCAGTTTCAACGTGTCCGCCAGCCGCCATCTGCGCCTGACGCTGCTGCCCGAACCCGAACAAATAAGCGACGTTTTCGAACGCATCGAGCGCATACTGACGCGCATGACCAGGACTGGCGCCCGCCAGCACACGGCAACTGTCTGAGAGCCACCTCCATGACCGGCAAACCCCTTCGTTTTCTGGCCCTTGGCGATTCCTACACCATCGGCGAAGGCGTTTCCGTCGACGCCTGCTGGCCGTTCATCGTGACGCAACAACTCCGCGCCAGCGGCATCGTCATCGACGATCCCGACATCGTCGCCGTCACCGGCTGGACGACCGACGAGCTTGCCGCCGGCATGGATCAGGCCACGCTGGAACCTTCCTATGACCTGGTCACCCTGCTCATCGGCGTCAACAACCAGTACCGCGGCCGCGATCTGGCCAATTATCGCGAAGAATTCGCCGCCCTGCTCGCGCGCGCCATCGCGCTGACCGGCGGCGACGCCCGGCACGTACTGGGCGTATCCATTCCCGACTGGGGCGTCACCCGCTTCGCCAAGACGGAAAACCGCGATGGCGCACGCATCGGCGCCGAGCTGGACGCCTTCAACACGGCGGCCCAGCAGATGGTCGAGGCCGCCCGCGGCGCCTGGGTCGACATCACCCCCGTGTCGCGCCAGTGCGCCGACGCGCCGGACATGCTGGCCGACGACGGGCTGCACCCTTCGGCCATGCAATACAGGCTGTGGGCCGAGCGGATCATGCCGGTGGCGCGCACCGTGCTGACGCGGCAGACGTGACGCACGCGCCTCCCTTGAAGATCAGCGTGTCCGTCAGCATGTAGTGGCATTGATTCCCGCATTTCCGGAGCCTTCCATGTCCCTCGATCCCGCCACCCGCGAACGCATCGACGCCATCGTCAACGAACACCGCGTCGTGCTGTTCATGAAGGGCGACCGCCAGCAGCCGATGTGCGGGTTTTCCGCCGCCGCCAGCGGTGCGCTGAACGATCTCTTGCCCGAGTACCACACCGTCAACGTGCTGGCCGATCCGGAGATCCGCGAAGGCATCAAGCTCTACGGCAACTGGCCGACCATTCCGCAGCTGTATGTCGAAGGCGAATTGGTCGGCGGCGCCGACATCGTGCGCCAGATGTACGCCAGCGGCGAACTGCACGCCCTGTTCGGCCTGCCCGAACCGGATCGCACGCCACCCGAAATCACCATCACCGACAAGGCCGCCGAAGCGATCCGCAACGGCATGGCCGACGCCGGCGGCATGGCCCTGCACCTGGAAGTCGGTGCCGACCACTCGGCCAGTTTCCGTCTGGCCGAAGCCGGCGACAGCGACATCGTGGCGCACGCCAACGGACTGGAAGTGCACTTCGATCCCGGCAGCGCACAGCGCGCCAAGGGCATCACCATCGACTGGATCGAGACCATGCAGGGCGCAGGCCTGAGCCTGAAGTTCCCCGGCGCCACCGACGTCAAGCCGATGAGCGTGGCCGAGCTGAAGCAGCACCTGGATGCCGGCGACATCACCCTCGTCGACGTACGCCCCGCGCCCGTACGCGCCAAAGTCGCGCCGCTGCCGCAGGCACGCGTCCTGGAAGAGGAAGGCTATGAGACCATCGACGCCCTGCCCAAGAAGACCGTGCTGGCCTTCATCTGCGTCAAGGGCATTTCCAGCAAAGGTGTGGCCGAGCAGTTTGCCGCGCACGGCTTCGAAAATGTCTACAGCGTGGAGGGTGGCATGAACGCCTGGGCTGACGCATTCGACGCGACAGCTTCCTGATCTCCCGATTATTCGAAAGCTGCCACCATTCGGCTCTCTCCGTTGTCGATGGCCTACGCCCTCTCCCCAAAGCCGTCGATCGCTTGAGCCCTCCCCTTCAAGGGGAGGGTTGGGTGGGGATGGGTTTCATGGGGCGATCGGCAAACACCATCCCCACCCCAGCCCTCCCCTTGAAGGGGAGGGAGCCAAGGCGTGGCGATGATCGAACCTTCTCGAAATAAAGCTTGCCCCAGGCATGCGTCCTCTCCCTCGGACCAGGATTGCCGATCGCTTGAGCCCTCCCCTTGAAGGGGAGGGCGCAAAATTACTGCTTGTTGACATTGATGTAGTAGAGCTTCTTCGCCACCTGGAACTGGTTCTTGTCCAAGGACGTGTGCATCCACTGCCAGTGCGTGGTCGGGTGGATGATCTGCCAATGGCCGGGCTGACCGACGCGTATCGGCATGGCGAAATCCGGTTCGGCCGCCTTCCACTTGTACATCACCTGCCCCGGGCTTTCGCCGAACAGCAGTTGCAGGGTCGGGATCTTCGCGTGACGCAGGTACTGGTTGAAGATCGGCGTCAGGTTCTTGCCGCTGTGCTTGTTGAAATACGCCACCACCTGGTCGGTGTCGATGGTCTGGTATTTGAAGTGCTGGTAGAAACCACGCAGCAACGCCCACCAGCGCGCATCGTCGTCGATGACGTTGCGCAGTGTGTTGAGCATCAGGGCGCCCTTGAAGTATTGGTCCTCGGGCGGCACCGCGGCCACGCCGTGTTCGGCGATGATCGGCCGCTCGTTCCGTACCTTCGGCTTCAGGCCGTTGAGGTATGTGATGGCGGCCTGCTTGCCCCAGCGATATTCGACGTACAGACCTTCCATGTAGGTCGTGAAGCCTTCCTGGATCCACATGTCGGCACGGTCGGCCGCCGTGACGGCGTTGCCGAACCACTCGTGTCCGGTCTCGTGGATGATGATGAAGTCGAAGCGCTTGCTGATGCCGACGCCGGTCCAGTCCTTGCCGTAATAGCCGTTCTCGAAACCGTTGCCGTAGGCCACGGCGCTCTGGTGTTCCATGCCGGCATAGGGCACCTGCACCAATTTGTAGCCGTCCTTCGCGAACGGATACGGGCCGAAGTAATGGTCGTAGGCCTTCATCATCTCCTTGACCTGGGCGAACTGCTTTTTGGCCTTGGCCAAATCCTGTGGCAGCACGTAATAGTTGCCGTCGGCGTCGGAGAAATGCGTGTAGTGGGCGATGTTGAGGGCAACGTCGTAGCTGTTGATCGGGTAATGGACTTTCCAGTTCCATTGCGTGTAGCCGTCGCCCTGGTCGACCTTGCCCATGAACTTGCCGTTGGACACGTCCATCAGGCCATCGGGCACCGACACGCTGATGTCCATGCCGCCCTGCGGCTCGTCGCGCCACTGATCCTTGCTCGGCCACCAGGTGCTGGAACCGTCGGTTTCGCAGGCGGTGAAAATCCACGGCTTGCCGTTGGGATCGGCACCGAAGGTGAAGTCGCCGAAACGGCCATGATGGCGCGGCTCACCGGAGTAGTGGAAGTCGATGGTGTAGACCTTGCCCCTGGTCAGCATGTGCGGAAAGTCGATGAACACCGCGCCCGCGTCGCGGCGGTAGGCGAGCGGTTTGCCCTCGAACACGATCTTGTCCACCTGCAAGGGGTGCTGCAGGTCGATCTGGATGCGCCGGCCGTCCTTGAGCATGCGGAAACGGATCAGGTTGTCGCCGCGAATGGTCTTGGCCACGGGATCCACGCGCAGGGTCAAGTGGTAGTACAAGAGGTCGTTGTTGGCGCGATACGGACCATACGCCCCCTGCAACATGCGCGCACGGCTTACCTGGGTCGCCTTGTCGGTCTTCGGCTTTTGATGCTGCGCGGCATCTGCCGGTGCCGGTGCGAACATCAACCCGATGGCCCCGGCGATCAAGGCCAGTGCGGCGCCGCCGCGGAGGCGGGCCAGAGTCCCGTGCCGGAAAATCGCATGTGCCTGCTTCATGATTCTGTCACCCTTCTTGCTGCAATGACGAAGCCGCCAGCTTGGCACGACGGCTGGCACGCCGGGAATGGCATTCGTCATGGACGCCGGGCTTGGCACGCGCGCCATGCCCGGCGCCGGACTCAGTCGATGTCCTCTTCTTCCAGGTCTTCCTCGAAGCGCAGATGCTTGACGCTGCGACCGTGGCGGCGCACCAGTTTCAGTGCCTCGATGCCGATCTGGATGTGTGCCTGGACGTAGTTTTCCGTTACCTTGCGGTCGCTGGCGGCGGTCTTGACGCCTTCGGGAATCATCGGCTGATCCGACACCAGCAGCAGCGCACCGGCGGGAATGCTGTTGGCGAAGCCGGCGGCGAAGATGGTGGCGGTTTCCATGTCCACGGCCATGCAGCGGGTCTGGCGCAGGTAGCGCTTGAAGACGTCGTCATGTTCCCACACGCGGCGATTGGTGGTGTAGACGGTGCCGGTCCAGTAGTCGTGACCGAGGTCGCGGATCATGGTCGACACGCCGCGCTGCAACTGGAACGCGGGCAACGCCGGCACTTCCTTGGGCAGGTAATCGTTGGAGGTGCCTTCGCCACGGATGGCGGCGATCGGCAAGACCAGGTCGCCGATGCGGTTTTTCTTCTTGACGCCGCCGCACTTGCCGAGAAACAACGTGGCCTTGGGCTCGATGGCCGAAAGCAGATCCATCACCGTGGCGGCGTTGGGGCTGCCCATGCCGAAGTTGATGAGGGTGATGCCGTCGGCGGTGGCGTTGGGCATGGGCTTGTCCGCGCCCCGCACCTCGACACCGTTCCATTCGGCAAACAGTTCCACATAGTGGCCGAAATTGGTCAGCAGGATGTAGTCGCCGAAGTCCTCGAGAGCGGTGCCGGTGTAACGCGGCAGCCAGTTGGCGACGATTTCTTGTTTGTCTTTCATGGGTTTCCCCTGGGGCGCACCGCACCTGCGGCACGCAACGCCGGCGACGCCACGCCGGCAAACAACCTCTGTTTATCCCGCCC
The DNA here is from genome assembly GCA_035698945.1 of Oleiagrimonas sp. Taxonomy (GTDB): domain Bacteria; phylum Pseudomonadota; class Gammaproteobacteria; order Xanthomonadales; family Rhodanobacteraceae; genus Oleiagrimonas. The sequence continues at coordinate 1,821 of DASSBH010000091.1, read as the reverse complement.
ATATTACTGCATCAAGCTGAACCGTCGTTTGTGTACGCTTCAAACTTTGGCAGGCACAATGGCGGACAACTCCAACGTCAGGAGCATGTCTATGTGGATTGCAGGCATCATCGTGGCATTGGCGGTGGCCGTCGCATTGACCTTCATCGGCCGCGGCTGGCTGGCATGGGTGGTGGCGCTGGCCGTGCTGTTCGCTGCCGCCGCGGCAACCGGCGCGGCCGGGGCACCCGCTTTCATCGTGCTGCTGGTGATTGCCGCCTCGCTCGCACTGATCACCGGCTGGCCGCCCTTGCGGCGATGGCTTTTCGCCGGCGCGCTGATGCCGGTCATGCGCAAGGTGCTGCCCCGCGTGGGCGATACCGAACGGGTGGCGCTGGAGGCCGGCACGGTCTGGTGGGATGCGCAAATCTTTTCCGGCATGCCGAACTGGCGCTACCTGCTCGACTTCACATGCCGACCTCTCGACGAACGCGAGCAGGCTTTCATGGACGGGCCGGTGGCCGAGCTGTGCCGGCAACTGGACGACTGGGACATCGAACAACGCCGCGACCTGTCCGAAGCCACCTGGGATTACCTCAAGCGCGAACGCTTCTTCGGCATGATCATTCCCGAGGAATACGGCGGTCTGGGCTTTTCCGAAATCGGCCACTCGCGCGTGGTCACGCGCATCGCCAGCCGTTCGATTGCCGCGGCGGTGACAGTGATGGTGCCCAACTCGCTGGGCCCGGCGGAGCTGCTGCTCGCCTATGGCACGGACGAACAGAAAAAACACTACCTGCCGCGCCTGGCCGACGGCCGCGAGATTCCCTGCTTTGCCCTGACCGGCCCGGAAGCCGGCTCCGACGCCGCCGCCACGCAATCGACCGGCATCGTCGAACACGGCATCTGGCAGGGCGAGGAAGTGCTGGGCATGCGGCTCAACTGGAACAAGCGCTACATCACGCTGGCGCCGGTCGCCACACTGATCGGTCTGGCGTTCCGGTTGCACGATCCGCACGGGCTGCTCGGCGACACCGAAGATCTCGGCATCACTTGCGCGCTGATTGCCGCCGACCTCTACGGTATCCACATCGGCGACCATCACGACCCCATGGGCGTGCCGTTCGCCAATGGCCCGATCCACGGCGAAAACGTGTTCGTGCCGCTGGATGCCATCATTGGCGGGCGCAAGCAGATCGGCCACGGCTGGCGCATGTTGATGGAATCGCTGGCCGCCGGACGCTCGATTTCACTGCCGGCGCTGTCCGTTGGCGCGGCGCAGATGGCCACGCGCATCAGCGGCGCCTACGCCACCGTGCGCGAGCAGTTCGACACGCCGATCGGCCGTTTCGAGGGCATCGAGGAACCGCTGGCGCGCATCGCCGGCATGACCTTCCTGATGAGCGCCACGCGCACCCTCACCTGCGGCGCGCTGGACGCCGGCGAACGTCCCGCCGTGATCGGTTCCATCGCCAAGGCCTATCTCACCGAAGGCATGCGCGAGGTGGTGTCCGACGCCATGGACATCCGCGCCGGCAGCGCCATCCAGCGCGGGCCGCGCAACATGCTTTCGCGCATGTGGATGGCGGTGCCGATCGGCATCACCGTGGAAGGCGCCAACATTCTCACCCGCTCGATGATCATCTACGGCCAGGGCGCCATCCGTTGCCATCCCTATGTACACAAACTGATCCGCGCCGTCGACCAGGACGATCGCAAGGAGCTGGACACCGCCGTGTTCGGCTACGTCAATTTCGTCGTCACGCGCGCCGTCCGCGCCTTCGGGCTGGCCGTCACCGGCAGCCGCGTGGCGCGCGTGCCGGACACGCACGATGTCGGACG
>DASSBH010000090.1:0-2303 GCA_035698945.1 Oleiagrimonas sp. | reverse complement strand
CGACCGCTACATCATCGGCCAGCACGACGCCAAGCGCGCCGTCGCCGTGGCGCTGCGCAGCCGCTGGCGGCGCATGCAGCTGGACGAGGCCATGCGCAACGAGATCACGCCCAAGAACATCCTCATGATCGGCCCCACCGGGGTCGGCAAGACCGAGATCGCCCGGCGCCTGGCGACGCTCGCCAATGCACCGTTCGTGAAGGTGGAAGCGACCAAGTTCACCGAGGTCGGCTACGTCGGCAAGGACGTGGAATCCATCGTGCGCGACCTGCTTGACGTGTCCTACAAGCTGGCGCGCGAGGCGGCCAAGACACGCGTCCAGTCGCAGGCCGAGGACCATGCCGAGGATCGCATCCTCGACGCCCTGCTGCCGCGCCGCCAGAGCAATCAGCCCAACGACTGGACGCAGGATCACGTCGCCAACGAGACGCCGACGCTCGAAAGCGACACCCGCCAGAAGCTGCGCAAGCAGTTGCGCGAAGGCGCCCTGGACGAGCGCGAAATCGAACTCGACGTGGCCATGAACGTGGGCGTGGAAATCATGTCGCCGCCGGGCATGGAGGAGATGGGCCAGCAGTTGCAGCAGATGTTCCAGTCCATGGGCGGCAACAAGACCCAGCATCGCAAGCTCGCCATCAAGGCGGCGCGTCCGCTGCTGGTCGAGGAAGAGGCCGCCAAGCTCCTGAATGACGAGGAAGTGCGTGCGCAGGCCGTGGAAGCGGCCGAGCAGAACGGCATCGTGTTCATCGACGAGATCGACAAGGTGGCGCAGCGCTCGGATTTCGGCGGCAGCGCCGCCGGCGTCAGCCGCGAAGGCGTGCAGCGCGATCTGCTGCCGCTGGTGGAAGGCTCCACCGTGGCCACCAAGTACGGCCCGATCAAGACCGACCACATGCTGTTCATCGCCTCCGGCGCCTTTTCCATTGCCCGACCTTCGGACCTGATCCCCGAGCTGCAGGGCCGATTGCCGATCCGGGTGGAACTGTCCGCATTGGGCGTGGACGATTTCAAGCGCATCCTGCGCGAGCCGCACAATGCGTTGACCAAGCAATACGCGGCCCTGCTGTCCACCGAAGGCGTCACGCTGAACTTCGAGGATTCGGGCATCGACCGCTTGGCCGAGGTGGCCCACCAGGTCAACGAAACCACCGAAAACATCGGCGCGCGCCGTTTGCATACGGTCATGGAGCGCCTGCTGGACAACATTTCCTACGAAGCGGCGGACAAAAGCGGCGAAAAATACATGATCGACGCCGAATATGTGGATAAAAACCTGGAAATGTTGGCCCACGACGAGGATCTCAGCCGCTATATCCTGTGATGGATCAGGGCAGCGTGAGAGCGCGCAGCGGTAGCATGTACCCATGACTGGCAAGATTCTCCCTTTCCGCGCCCGTGCTCCGCGGGCGCGTCTGCGTCAGGCGCAGCACCAACATGAGCTGGTGCGCGTGTGGCGAGGCGAACTCGAAAACGGCAGCTTTTGCGGCTACGTGGCCGGCGTCGGTCGCGAGTTCTTTCTGCTGCGCGTGATCGGCGACGGGTTGACCGACGAAGGCCTGTACGCCATGCGTCATCGCGACGTCACCGAGCTGGAAGCACCCGAGGCACACCACCGTTTCATCGAGCAGGCGCTGGCCATCAAGCACATCGTGCCGCACCTGCCCACGGCGTTTCCTCTCGATGCCGTCAACGACGTGGTCGCGGCCGCCGCGCAGTGCGTACCGGTGATGGGCGTGCATGTGGACAGCGAGGAAGACGCCGAGGTCTGCTACATCGGTCGCCTGGTCGACAGCGACACCGAGGGTTTTCAGCTGCAGGAAATCGACCTCGACGCGCAATGGCTGGACGAACCCTCGTTCTTCGCCTGGGACGAAGTGTCCACCTTGAGCATGCATGATCCCTACGCCCAGTCGCTGCTGGCCGTGGCCGGCGACGCGCCGCCGCTCAAGCAGGTTGACGACAACGACGGTGGCCGCGACCACGGCAGTTGAAAACGCTCGACCCGTAGGGTGGGCCTTGGCCCACCATGGTCGATGTGATGGGCCAAGGCCTTCCTGTCATTCAAGTCGAGCTTCCCCCCGATGAATACCACTGCCTCCGTGCATCCCACCGACATCACATTGCACCAGACTTCCCGCGTGCTGGAAGTGGCCTTCGACAACGGCGAGCACTATCGCCTGCCATGCGAATACCTGCGCGTGCATTCGCCCAGTGCGGAAGTACAGGGCCATCACCCCAGCCAACGCGTGCTGGTGCCGGGCAAGCGCGAGGTCAACATCCGCGCCATCGAACCGATGGGCAAC
>DASSBH010000089.1:0-5903 GCA_035698945.1 Oleiagrimonas sp. | reverse complement strand
AGCGCCGCCTCGCGCTCCCGCCGCGAGATGTCGATGCGTTCCGCGAACGGTTCGAATATCAGGCGATAGCGGTTGCCGCCTTCGTACATCCCCAGGCACAGCACCACCGGCACCTTGAGCGCCGCCGCCAGCAGCCACGATCCGACCGGGAACGGCGCCGGCACGCCGCAAAAAGGCGCGCGCCGCATGGTTTCGTCCGGCCGTCCGCGATCGGCCAGCACGGCCGCCATGTGGCCCTGCGTCAACGCCTCGGACAGTGCCAACACGGTGCTGGCCGGATCGCGCGCACCATCGATGATGCCCGCCGCCACCTCCGGCGCCAGGGTTTCCAGCAGGTGCGTCATCACCGGCGTCTGCTGCTTGTTGAGCACGATGCGCAAGGGCACGTCCGGACGGCGCGCGGCCAGCGTGCGCAGCACTTCGAAGCTGCCCATGTGCGCGCCCATCAGCAGTACGCCGCGGCCTTGCGCCAATTGTTCTTCCAGCGCCGCCAGCCCTTCGACGCGGATGTCGAAACCGCACTCGCCGTGCATGAGGAAAAACACCCGGTCAAGCAGGGTGCCGGCAAACCGGTGCATCTGTTTCAGCACTTGCCAGGCGCTGGCCGGACGCCCCGTCAGGCGCGGCAAAAACACCCGCGCGGCATGCCGTTCATGGCTGCGGCGCAGGTAGAAATACAGCGTGATCGGATACAGCAGCAGACGCGAAAGCCTGCGCCCGCACAGCCGCGCAAAGGTGAAAATGAACCACAGGCCGAAGCGGCCACCGCCTTCGGGACGCTCGCGCCAGTGCTCACTCATGGCGAGGCGCGCGCTAGCCGCGCTGCTGTTCGATGTGCGAACTCAGGGCGCGCAGGCTGGCGAAGATGCGCTGGTTGTCCGGGTTGTCCGAACGCAGCTGAAATCCGTAATGCTTGGAAACCGCCAGCGCGATTTCCAGCGCGTCGATGGAATCCAGTCCCAGATCGCCGCCGAACAGCGGCGCTTCGGGATCGATGGCGCCCGCATCGACGTCTTCAAGGTTGAGATTTTCGACGATCAATTCGGCCAGTTCGTGCTCGGCCGGAGTCTGTCCACTCATGCTTCTCTTTGCCTCGGCAACGGCTGTCCTCCCAGGTGGCCCGGCATGCAGCGCATGTCCCCAGGGCCTTCGACAGCGGTCGCGCAGTGTACCATAGGCGATTCGCACTACCGCTGCCCGCAGGGCTCGTGAACTCGCTCGTGCAAACGGCCACGCGCCATGCAGGTGGGTTGTGAGACCTTGGTCAGCCTGACAGGGTTGTTTCATGATTCAGGCACGTCCCGTTTCCACGCCATTGCCATCGACCACGCCACAGGTGAGCTATCGCTCCGGCGATCCGGAGTCCCTTTTGCGCCAGCCCGGCACGCTGGCCGTGATCGGTTTCGACCACGGGCAACAGCCCGGCCGGGACGACCCGCGCTGGTTGAATGTCGCCTTGCCCGGCCTCGACGGCGAGACACCGCTGGAACACTGGCAGGTGGATGCCAGTGTCGAACACGGCCGGGACGGCGGGCTCCGTTTCGCGCACGGCGGCGGCTGGTTGTTCGCCGCTCTGCAGGTGACCGAGGCCGATCACGACGACGACATCGAACGCACCGCCGCGCACGCCTACCGCACCTTGTGCGATTTTTTTCTCCGGCAGCCGAAAGCGTGGCATGTGCAGCGGTTGTGGAACTACCTCGACCGCATCAACGAGGGCGAAGGCGACGACGAGCGCTACAAGCACTTCTGCGATGGCCGCCTGCGCGGCATGGGGCACTTTTTCGCGAACGGTTTTCCGGCGGCCACCGCCATCGGCCACCCGCAGCCCAGCGGCCACCTGACGCTGTATTGCCTGGCCTCGACCCGCCCCGGCACGCGCATCGAAAACCCGCGCCAGATGAGCGCCTGGCGCTACCCGCGCCAATACGGCCGCACCTCGCCGAGCTTCGCCCGTGCCATGCGCCTGCCCGTGGGTGACGTTCTGGCCATTTCCGGCACCGCCGCCATCACCGGCCATGAGTCGCGTCATGCGGATGATCTGGAAGCCCAACTGCAGGAGCTCGGCGCCAATCTCGACGCCCTGCTGGAAACCGCCGGCATGCCGGCCAGATTCGACCAGAACGCGTCGCTGAAGGCTTATCTCCGCCAGCCGCGGGATGCCGAGGCCGTCAGCGATTTCCTGGATCAGCACATGCCCGGCGCACCCCGCGTGCTGCTGCAAGGCGACGTCTGCCGCCGCGAACTGCTGGTGGAAATCGACGGCTGGCGTTACGCCTGAGTCTCGGCACGATCCCATCGGAACCTGTAGGGGGCCTTGGCCCACTGAATCGGCTTATTGCAGGTAATGGATCGGAGAGCCGAGCAAGCTGTTGCATCCGATCATCCACAGCGGGATACTCGGATTGAGTCTGTGCTGCATGACACAGTAATGGGGGCGCAGGGGCGTAGCACCACAGTATTCATCATCGAACCATCGCGTCCCGGGCATGATGCGGATAACCCATCTGCGCGCACAATGGCAAAGGAACATGTTATGCGATTCCGAAAGACAATAAGTTACAAAACGCTGGCAAGCTTGTTGGTCATGGTGGCTTACCTGGTGGCGGGTGCTGCCTATGCCCAACAGAGCAACACGGTAACTACTGTCACCTATGTGTACACCAACGCGCAAGGGACGCCGCTGGCCAAGGCCGACGCGCAAGGAAACATCATTGCGCGTTATACCTACCGGCCGTACGGCACGCAGCAAAGCGGCCCGACCAACAAGGGCCCGGGCTACACGGGCCATGTGAACGACCCGGATACGGGGCTGGTGTACATGCAACAGCGATATTACGACCCGGTGATGAAGCGCTTCATCAGCCCGGATCCAATTAGCCCGATGTCAGGCAATATCTACAACATCAATCGCTACGCCTATGCCAATAACAATCCCATTGTAAATATCGATCCGGATGGAAGGGATACTGTTGGCGAAAATATAAACTCCGCGGCGCAAGGATGTGGGCGAGTTACCTGTGCGTTCTACGCAGCAGGGCATGCAGTATGGACGGTATTTGGAGCCGAAGGGCTCAGCCAGGTAGTGGACAAAGGATGGTCCAACGTCAGTACCAGTGATAAGGTCGGTGCAGTTACCGCAGTGGCCAGCGTTATTCCTGTCGGAAAGGTGGCTGGAAAAGTTTTGGGGAAACTGGCCGAAGGAGCCGAGGCTGTAAACACGGCGGCTCATAGTGCCGCGAATGGCATACGTCTCCAGAAGCAGTTGGGGAGCGCGGAGCAGTTGGCCGACCTTGTTTCAGGCGGAGGGAAGGCAATGGCTGGTGCAGGGACGAAGACTCCGATCCGCGATGTTGGTCGGCTCGTCAAAGAGTATGGCGGGAAGGCATCTGATTGGGCGAAAGTAACCAGCCAAAGCCGTGTTGCGTCAGATGGGACACGATTCGAAACACATGCATATCGAAATGTCAGAACAGGTGAGCTCGTCGAGCCAAAAACGAAGTGGCAGCAATGACTCAACGTGATCAATCTGCTGTCAATGAAGCCGCTGCAGTAGCTGTGTCCGTGGCCAGTGGAAAGATAAACTTACTGCGGGCTTGCCGTGCAGTTGTGGGTCTGCAACATCGGCTCGGAGACGTTCCTGCACATATTCTCGACCCGATTCGAGCGGTTGAGTCTGAGCTGGATGATATCCCTGAGGAGGTAGATGCTCGGCATTGGGAATCCAGTGCTCTCGATCGGATGATCCGAGAGCGTGATGAGTATCTTGGGCGCGTTCGACCTACGCTGCTTGAATGTTTCCAAGCCCTCCACTCGTTCTTGAATAATGGTTCCAGGTTCACTTCCTGACACCCCATAAAGTCCAAGGCCTGCGGTGATGCGGGCCTTTGCGTTTGGCGGTGGGCGCTGACGGCGTCAATGTTTTCGTGCTTGAGCACGAGATCTTCGAGCAGGGTGTGGGCTTGGCATGCTCGTCGGGGTCGAACACTAGAATATCGGTGACGCAGTCCAGCGCCATGGCCAGCTTCTTGAGGCCGTCTAGCGATGGCTGGGCGTGGCCGCCCTTGTAGCCGAGGAGGTGAAGGTGATCGGTCACGATTCCAATGAAACCTGCATGACAGCTCGGATTGGCAGTCATGGTTCACATATGCAAACGTATGCATGCCGATTCCGCGCCCGGTTGGCGCTATGGTCGGCGGAACAAGGCGCGCGCGGGGAGCGTGGCGTCAGCTTCGGGGAGTCCGCATGAGCACCATCGCCACCACCACCGTCGTTCCGCGCCGCGCCACGGCCACTTTCACCGGGTTGCTGGCTGCCCTGGCCGGATTGATGTTCGGATTGGATGTCGGCGTCATTTCCGGCGCGCAGCATTTCATCCAGCAAGACTTCGGCGTCAGCGACCAGACCCTCGAATGGATCGTCAGCGCGATGATGCTGGGTGCGGCCATCGGCTCGGCGTTGGCCGGTTTCGTGTCCGCCGCGCTGGGCCGCAAGAAGGCGCTCATCGTGGCTGCCGTGCTGTTCGTGATCGGCGCGTTGCTGTGCGCCTGGGCCTGGTCGCCGGAAAGCCTGATCGGCGCCCGCATCGTGCTCGGGCTTGCCATCGGCGTCGCCGCTTTCACCGCGCCGCTGTACCTGGCCGAAGTGGCTCCCGAACACCGCCGCGGCGCGATGATCTCGACCTATCAGCTGATGATCACGGTAGGCATCTTTCTGGCTTTTCTGTCCGACACCGCCTTCAGCTATTCGGGCAGCTGGCGCTGGATGCTTGGCGTGATCGCCATTCCCGGGGCCCTGTTCCTGTTTGGCGTGCTGGGCCTGCCGGAAAGCCCGCGCTGGCTGCTGTTGCGCGGTCAGCGCGAGCAGGCCAGCAAGGTCCTCGGCCATCTGCGCGGCGACGATGAAGTGGTTCGTAACGAAATCGCCGACATCGACGAACAACTCAGCCGTCCGCAGCGCGGCATCGCGCTGTTTCTCGCCAACCGCAACTTCCGCCGCTCGGTGGGCTTGGGCGTGTTGATGCAGGTCATACAGCAGCTGACCGGCATCAACGTCATCATGTATTACGCGCCGCGTATCTTCGCCGAGGTCGGTTTCGGCGTCAGCGCGGGCATGTGGGCCACCGCCATCGTCGGCCTGACCAACGTGCTGGCCACTTTCATCGCCATCGGCCTGGTCGACCGATTGGGGCGCAAACCCATCCTGTACATCGGCTTCGTGGTGATGACCATCGGCCTGGGCGCGGTCGGCGGCACCATGTACATGGGCACGGCCACCCACGCCGCGCAACTTTTCGCCGTGGCCATGGTGCTGGTGTTCATCATCGGCTTCGCGATGTCGGCAGGCCCCTTGATCTGGACGCTGTGCGCCGAAGTGCAGCCGCTCAAGGGCCGCAACTTCGGCATCGGCTGCTCGACGGTGACCAACTGGGTCGCCAACTTCATCGTCGGCCTGACCTTCCTCGACCTCCTGAACGGCCTCGGCAACGCGCAGACCTTCTGGCTCTACGGCGCGTTCAACCTGGTCTTCATCGTGCTGACGTTCGCGCTGATCCCCGAAACCCGCGGCGTCAGCCTGGAGCAGATCGAGAACAAACTGATGGCGGGCGCGCCGCTGCGCAAGATCGGGCGCTGACATTCCCGCGGTACGCCGCCTGGCCGCATGCCCGGCCCGTATCTACAGGGCCGGGCGCCATGATGGCCACCGTCAAGGCGTCAGCGACTGCAGCAGCAACACCGTGCCGGTCGCAATCAGGCCGACATGCACGCAGCGCACGAAGATTTTTGCGTTCATGCGCCGGTTGGCGATCCGCCCCAGCACGATGGCCACGGCCATCACCGGCAACGACACCAGGTAATCGCGGGTGACCGTCCACGTCCACAGGCCGGTCAACGCGTAACCGG
>DASSBH010000088.1:0-6820 GCA_035698945.1 Oleiagrimonas sp. | reverse complement strand
GCCGCTGGTGCGCGCGCAGGATCCATTCATCCACGACCAGCAATGCCGGCGCGCCAGCGTGCGTCCGGTACAGTCCCTTTTCGTCGCGCTGCCAGATGGCCAACTGCGCCGCGCGACCGTGTTTGACGTTGAGCGGGCTGTCCAGCACATAGACCGGATGCGTGCCGTCGAGCTGGAACTCCAGTTCCGCGCCGAGGATGAAATTGTCCGCCACCAGCACCGTATCGGCCGGCATGCCAGCCAGCAGGCGCCGGGCCACGGCCGCGCTCTGGCGCCAGCCGGTGAAATTGACGGGAAAGGCCTTCGTCTCGTGCAGCGCCATCAGGATCCGACCGCCGCTCGCCATCGCCCCGAGATAAGCGTAGGCCGCCAGCTGGCCCGCCGCCGCCAACATAAAAGCCGCCACGATCCACACTTTCCAGCCGATGCGCTGGACGTGCTGCCCGGCCAGCAGCACCGGCAGTGCCGCCAGCAACGGCAGGTAACCCGGCAGCGGCCAGTGCGCGCGGAAATGCGTGTCGTCGGCAAACAGACCGAACAGGAAATAACCGATCAGGAACGTGGCCGACGTGACGGCCAACCAATCCCACGGAGCGCCATCGCGACAACGTCGCAGACACTGCCACAGCGCCCATAACAGCAACGCGTAGAGAATCGGTGTGCAAGCCACGGCCTGCTCCAGCGGCTGCACCAAGGCGCCGGCATGAAAGCTCCATGGATTGCGCTGAACCAGTTGAAACTCCAGACCCGCGCCCTGCTGGTGCAGGTTGGAAACGATCAGCGGAATCAGCCCGAGCGCGGCCACGCCCATGGACAGCCAGAAGCCGCCGCGTCGCCATTGCATGCGTCCGCGCGGTGTCAGCACGAACAGCAACAGACCGGCCAGCATGACCATCGCGGCGCGGTAATGCGTCATCCACGCCAGCGCCAGCGCCACGCCCAGCAACAGCCAATCGCGCAGCCGATTTTCGTCCATGGCGCAGGCGAGCGCGTACACGGCTAGCGCGATGGCCACGGTCAACGGCACGTCCGGCAACGCCAACACGCCGAGGGTTCCGGCCAGCGGCAATGCCAGACAGCACAGGCCGGCCTGCCAGCCGGCCTTGGCGCCGAAATATCGGCGAGCCAGGCCCGCAATCAGCCACGGCAAGGCCGAGCCGATGACGATGAAGGGCCAGCGCATGCCCAGCAATCCGTGCCCGGCCACGGCTTCACCCAGATGGATCAACCAGGCGGTCAGCGGCGGCAAATCGCTGTAGCCCCATGCCAGGTGCCGGCTTTCCTGCCAGTAGAACGCCTCGTCGACGAATGGCGCCAAGCTGATGGCCACGGCCAGCTTCAACGCCAACTCGATCACGAAAACCGCAACGAAGGCGACTCGCCAGCGTGCGGCTGCGGCGGCTACACTGCGGATATCACGCATACCTCAATGTTCCCCCCAACACCGACTTCGCATGGTTGCCTCCGTTTCCGTCTCCGATGACCTGCGCCAACGCCTGGATCTGGCCCTGACCCAGATCAACAGCGTGCTGCTCGGCAAACCGCGCCAGGTCAAACTTGCATTGGCCTGCCTGATCGCCGGCGGCCATTTATTGCTGGAAGATGTCCCCGGCGTCGGCAAGACCACGCTGGCGCGTGCCCTGGCGGCCACCTGCGATCTCGATTTCCAGCGTATCCAGTTCACCAGTGATCTGTTGCCGTCGGACATTATCGGCATCAGCGTCTACGAACGCGAGTCCGGCAGCTTCCGCTTTCATCCCGGCCCCATCCTGACCCAGTTGCTGCTGGCCGACGAGATCAACCGCGCCACGCCCAAGACCCAGAGCGCGCTGCTGGAAGCCATGGGCGAGGGCCAGGCCACGGTGGACGGCCACACGCATGCCCTGCCGCAACCGTTCTTCGTCGTGGCCACGCAAAATCCGCTGGATTTGGCCGGCACTTTCCCGCTGCCCGATTCGCAACTGGATCGCTTCATGCTGCGTCTGAGCCTGGACTATCCCGACACCGCCGCTGAACGCGCCCTGCTCGACGGCGTCGATCGCCGCCAGACGCTGGCGTTGCTCAAACCCTGTCTGGATGCCGACGCCATCGACGCGTTGCGCCATCAGGCTCGTGTCGTCACGGCCAGCCCGGCTCTGCTCGATTATCTGCAGGCGCTGCTGGCCGCCACTCGTCGCCATCCGGACATCCGCGTCGGCCTGTCGCCGCGTGCCGGACTGGCGCTGCTCTCGGCCGCGCGGGCCTGGGCATTGCTGCATCATCGCGACTATGTCATTCCCGAGGACGTGCAGGCGATGTTCGTCCCCGTCGCCGCGCACCGGCTGATTCCGGGCAAAGGTTCGGGCCGCCGCGCCCTGGCGCGCGCCGTGCTGGCCGACGTGGCGGTGGAATGAACGACGACGTGCCCGCCACGTCCTCCGTCCGGGCCGGTCGCGTCACCCTGCCCCAGCGCGTCTGGCGCTGGCTGACTTTTCTCAATCGCGGCAAGCGGCCCGAACCGTTGCCCATCGTGCTGGGCCGCAAACGCATCTTCATCCTGCCGACCGGTTTCGGCGTGGGCTTCGCCGTGATCCTGCTGGTCATGCTGGTGGGCGCGCTCAACTATTCCAACAACGCCGCCCTGCTCCTGACCTCGCTGCTCGGCGCCGTGGCCGCAGGCAGCATGCTGACCACCTTCCGCTCCATGGACGGCCTGCGTCTGGACAACGTGCGCGCCGGCACCGCCCGCGCCGGCGAACCCATCCGCCTGGACATGGATTTCGCCGTGGCCACACGTCCGCGCCAGGCGCTGCATCTGGACATTGCCGGGCAGACGCTGGCTTTCGACATCCCCAATCACCACCGTCACACGCTGGAACTCTACCTGCCCACCACCCGTCGCGGCTGGATGCCGTTGCCACGTCTGTGCGTGCACAGCACCTGGCCCTTCGGCATGTTCCGGGCCTGGAGCTGGTTGCACCCCAACCTGCGCCTGCTGATCTATCCGTACCCCGAAGCCGGTGGCCCGCCGCCGCCGGGCGACACCGCCGGTCAGCATCGCCGGCACCGGCACGGCGGTGACGATCCAGCCTCGCTGCGCACCTATCGTCCCGGCGATCCGATCAAGCTGATCGCCTGGAAGGCCAGCGCGCGCCACGAGAATCTGCTGGTGCGCGAGTTCGAGCACCCCGCCAGTCGCCACGACCGGGTTCTGACATGGAACGACACCGCGTCGCTGAATCATGAGAGCCGCATCGCCCGCCTGGCCCGCTGGATCGACGAAGCGCACGCCGCCAACGCCCGCTGGACGCTGCAACTGCCCGACCGCACCCTCGGCCCGGACGCCAGCATCGAGCACTATCACCAATGCCTGCGTGCGCTGGCCCTGCTGCCATGAATGCCCGCGCCGCCACCCTGACCACCGCGTCGCGCAGGCGCGACATGCCGGCGCTTGGCCAGCGCGCTTTCGATCTTCTGTGCCTGACCATGGCGGCCGTGCTGGCGCTGCACGCATCGCACCTGCCGTACTGGCTGACCGTGGTGCTGGCACTGGCGCTGGGCTTGCGCTGGTGGCAACGGCGCCGCAACGGCGCCCGCATTCCGTGGTGGGTGCGTCTGCCGTTGACATTGCTGTTGCCGATAACGGTGATCGCCACGTACGGCACCATTTTCGGGCGTCTGCCAGGGTCGGCGCTGGCGGTCGGGCTGCTGGTGCTCAAGGCGCTGGAAAGCGAGCAACTGCGCGATGCCCGCACCGGCATCGCGTTCGCCTGCTTCGCTCTCATGTGCGCGTTGCTGTTCGGCCAGAGTTTGCCGATGACGGCCGCCGTGATCCTGGGCATGTTGCCGGCGCTGGCCTGCCTGCGCGCGCTCGAACCCGGACATCGCAAGCCACACTGGACACGCGAATTCACGCCGGTGCTGAAGACGCTGGCGCTGGCAACGCCGCTGGCACTGGCCGCCTTCCTGTTCCTGCCACGCCTGAGTTCGCCATTGTGGGGCGCCTCGCTGAACGCCGACGCGGCTCGCACCGGTATCAGCGGTCGCATGTCGCCGGGCGATTTCACGCAGCTGCTGATCGACGACAGCCCTGCGTTCCGGGTCACTTTCGATGGCCAGGTGCCGCCGCCGGCACAGCGCTACTTCCGCGGGCCGGTGTTGTGGTGGTTCGATGGCCGCAGTTGGACGATCGCCGGCAAGCTGACCCGCATCCGCCATGCGCTCCCGGAAACCATGGCCTACACCGATCCGGTCTACCACTACTCGGTGAGCATGGAACCCTCGCACCAGCACTGGGTATTCGCGCTGGACACACCCTTGTCGGCGCCCGACGGAACGCGCCTGACGGCGGAGCACACCCTGGTCCGGCGCAAGCCCATCGACAAGCTGCTGCATTATCAGGTGCGTTCGACGACCCGTCACATACTGGCGCCCGAGCTGAGCCCGCAGGAAAGGAATCTCGGTCTGGAACTGCCGGCTGGCTTCGATCCGCAGGCCCGCGACCTGGCCCAGTCGTGGCGCAAAACCTATGGCGACAACGACGCCGCCATCGCCCAGGCCGCGCTGCAAATGTTCCACGACGACGGCTTTCGCTACACCCTGACGCCGCCACCGCTTGGCCACGACAGCATCGACGACTTCCTGTTCAACACGCGTGCCGGATTTTGCGAACATTACGCATCGGCCTTCACCTTCCTGATGCGCGCCGCCGGCATTCCCGCGCGCGTGGTGACGGGTTACCAGGGCGGCTACTGGAATGCGAGCGCGCATTATCTGCTGGTGCGCCAGTCCGACGCCCACGCCTGGAGCGAGGTCTGGCTGAAGGGGCGCGGCTGGACGCGCTTCGATCCCACCGCCGCCGTGCGCCCCGATCGCGTCAGCCTCGGCGCCATCGCCGCCGACGGCGGCAGCGCCCCTTGGGGCCAGCGCGGCTGGCTGAAGGCGCTGCGCAATCACTGGGACGTCGTCAACCATTGGTGGAACCAGGCCGTTATAGGATTTGACGCGCTGCGTCAGCAAGGCATGCTGACGTCCTTCGGCATCACCCACGGCAACACGATGACGCTGATGCTGGCTCTGGCGGCCAGCCTGATTTTGCTGATGGCGCTGGCCGCGGCCTTCACCCTGGTGCCGCGACGCCAGGGCGACCGACTGGAGGGCGCAATGGCCTTGCTGCGGCAACGTCTGGCGCGCGCCGGCGTGGCGCGCCGGCCCAGTGAGGGGCCGACACACTTTTTTGCCCGTGCGGCGCGCATCCTGCCACACGAGCGCAAGCGTCTGAAGGCGCTTGGAGATGCGTGGGTGGCCCTGCGTTACGCCCAGACCACGCCGGCACCGGAAGCCATTCGCGCATTCGCCCGCGCGGTGCGGGATTTTCGGCCGCGTCGCGTGGTCAAATAGACTATGGAGCTGTACCCGTTCCCCCATCACCCTGCCACGGACAAGTTCGCCATGTTCAACACAAAAGGCTTCAACATCGCTTCCGGCTCCGTTCACTGGTGGAAACCGGCACTGGCTGTCGCCGGCGCATTGGCCCTGGGCGCTTGCGCCACGATACCCCAGCCGCTGGCCGGCACTTATACGCCCATCCAGCCGTCGCAGGCCGCGCAAGGCGGCGCCGGCGGCGCCCAAGTGCGCTGGGGCGGCCAGATCATCAAGACCACGCCCGAAGCGCATCAGACCTGTTTCTACGTCCTGTCCCGACCGCTGGACAGCACCGCCCGGCCAATGGTCGACAGCGCCAGTCAGGGCCGCTTCATGGCCTGCCACGACGGTTTCTACGATCCCGAGGTGTTCACCAAAGGCCGCGAAGTGACCTTTACCGGCACGCTGCACGGCATCGTCTCGCACATGGTCGGCAAGTACGACTATGCCTATCCGCGCCTGGAAGCCAACACCGTATACCTGTGGCCCAAGCGCCCGCGCATCGTGCACTACCAGAATCCGTATTACGGCTACGGCAACCCGTTCTGGGGTCCCATCGGCCCCTGGTACGACCCGTTCTGGTACCAGCCGCGCCGCGTGATCATCGTGCATCGCCCGCCGCCGCCACCGCCGCCGAAGAACAAATAAACCCACAAAAACGCCGGCTGGATGCCGGCGTTTTTGCAAGTCGGAGTCGGACAAAGCATGTGGACACGGATCAACGCCGATGAACACGGATAAAGCGCTTTTGCTTTTCAATCCGTGTTCATCGGCGTTGATCCGCGTCGAAAAAAATCACCTGTAGAGGCCTTAACTCAACCTTGGCCCAGCCTGCTAGCCGGGCGGCCAAAGCATGGGGCGACCGCCCAGCAGGTGCAGGTGCAGGTGGTAGACCGTCTGTCCACCGTCCTCGTTGCAGTTGAGCACCACGCGGTAGCCCTTTTCGGCCAGGCCCTGCTTGCGCGCATAAGCCGCGGCAGCCAGCAGCAGGCGACCCAGCAGTTCGGCCTGCTCGGGCGTGGCGTCGTTCAGCGTCGGAATCGGTTCGCGCGGGATGAACAGCACATGCGTGGGCGCCTGCGGATTGACGTCCGTGAAGGCCACCACGTGCTCGTCCTCGTAGACGATGTCGGCGGGGATTTCACCGCGGATGATCTTGGCGAAAATGGTGTCGGGCATGGCATCGCATCCGTAGTTCCAGCAACGCCGAAAGCGTAGCACGCAGCGTCACAGGCGACTGCCGAAAGCGTGCGCCAGGGTGGAACGGTCGACGTATTCCAGTTCGCCACCCAACGGCACGCCTTGTGCCAGATGCGTCGCGCGCACGCCGGCGGCTTCGGCCAGTTTCGCAAGGTAATGGGCGGTAGCCTGCCCTTCCACGGTGGGGTTGGTGGCGATGATCATTTCCTCGATCACG
>DASSBH010000087.1:0-7827 GCA_035698945.1 Oleiagrimonas sp. | reverse complement strand
TCCCGAGTCCCGAGTCCCGAGTCCCGAGTCCCGAGTCCCGAGTCCCGAGTCCCGAACCCTCAGTGATGCCCCGAAAACGGAATCATGCGTCGCAAGGTGGAAGCCGTATGCGGCCAGCCCGGATCGGTCAGATAGGGGTGGTCGGGATAGTTGAGCTTGAGCACGGCCAGCGACTGCTGGGCCAGTTTGTCCATGTCCAGCTTGCGATAGCTGATGGCTTCGATGGCCAGCGCGTCGGCCACCTGCGGGGACTGCTGATAATGCTGGATGACATACTTGGCGCGGTGCGCCGCGGCCACATAGGCGCGGGTATGCAGGTAGAACTCGGCCACGTTGATTTCGAACTGGGCCAGGCCGTTGCGCAGGTAGATCATGCGCTGGCGGGCATCCGCGGCGTACTTGCTGTCGGGGAAACGGCGCGTGAGCTTGCTGAAATCGTCGAACGACTCCAGGCGATAGCCCTGGTCGTGACGCGAGCGGCTGTCGCGGCCGAAGATGCGCTGGGCAAAGTGCCCGGCGCGGTCGAAATTGATCAGACCGCGCAAGTAATAGGCGTAGGCAATATGCTTGTGCGCCGGAAAGGTCTTGATGAAGCGGTTGATGGTGGAATAGGCGTCATCCGGCTTGCTGTCCTTGTACTGCGCGTAGGCCAGCTCGATCTGCGACTGCTGGTTGTACTTGCCGTAGGGGAAGCGTGCGATCAGGCGCTTGTAGGCTTGCTCGGCGTACAGATAATCGCCGTCGCGCAGCGACTGGTGGGCCGTCTGGTACAGCTTGGCCACCGGCATGGCATTGAGGTCGCCACGGCTCTTGAACATCGCGCACGATGACAGCACAAAGACGAAAGCGACAACACAAAACAGTTTGAAATGGCGCATAGAGGAGATGACATGCCTGTTGAGCGAACGGCCATGATAGCGGAAACCGGCCTCCGGACAGGGGGGCGATCGTGAATACCATCCAGCATCAGGCCGAGATTCCCCTGGAACTGGGTGGACAACGCTTGGATCAGGCTTTGGCCGAAATGTTCCCGGACTATTCGCGTTCGCGCCTCGCGCAGTGGATCAAGGCCGGCGATGTGCGCGTGGATGGCGCCACGGCGGCGCCGCGCCTGCGCGTGCGCGGGGGCGAGCAGGTGGTCATCGGGGCCGAGCTCCAGCCCGAAGTCGCCATGCGGCCCGAGCCGATGGATCTGGACATCCGCTTTGAAGATGCCGACCTCATCGTGCTGGTCAAACCGGCCGGGCTGGTGGTGCATCCGGGTGCCGGCAACCCCGACGGCACGCTGCTCAACGCCTTGCTGCACCACGATCCGGCGCTGGCCAACCTGCCGCGCGCCGGCATCGTGCATCGGCTGGACAAGGACACCTCGGGGCTGATGGTGGTGGCCCGCTCGCTGGCGGCGCACACGGCGCTGGTGGCGATGCTGTCGCGGCACGATGTGGAGCGTCAGTACGAGGCGGTGGTGAAAGGCGCGCTGATTGCCGGCGATACCGTGGATGCCCCGCTCGGGCGTCATGCCCGCGACCGCCTGCGCCAGGCCGTGCGCGACGAGGACAGCGGCAAGCATGCCGTCACCCATTACCGGTTGCGCGAACGCTACCGTGCGCACAGCCTGATCCAGTGCAATCTGGAGACCGGCCGCACACACCAGATCCGCGTGCACATGGCGCATGCCGGACATGCGCTGGTGGGCGATCCGTTGTACGGCGGCCACCTGAAATTGCCGAAGGGCGCCACGGAACGGCTGGTCGCCATCCTGCGCGGGTTTCAGCGCCAGGCCTTGCATGCCGAGCGTCTGGCTTTCACGCACCCGGTCAGTGGCGAGGCCATGGCGTTCGAGGCGCAGCGTCCCGCCGACATGCAGGAGCTGATCAAAGCCTTGCGCGAGGATGCCGCCGCGCATTGACCGGCCGCAACCAGATAGGCGCGTCGGCGCGTTCCGGGTTAGGATGCCCGCACCTTTCACATCCTCTCGCATCATGCAGGACGCCTGGATTTTCCCCGACTGGCCGGCGCCTCGCTCCGTCCACGCCGCCGTGACCACACGGCAGGGGCCGGGTGTGTCGGCGCCGCCGTTTGCCCGTTTCAATCTGGGCCTGCGCGGCGGCGACAGCCCCGAATCGGTGCAGAGCAACCGCCGCGCCCTGCGTCAGGCGCTGGCCTTGCCGGCCGATCCGCGCTGGCTGCGTCAGGTGCACGGCACCACCGTGGCCGAACTCGGGCCGTTGCCGGCGGCCAGCGAACCGGAGGCCGATGCCGCCGTGTCACGCATTCCCGGCACCGTACTGGCCATCCTCACGGCCGATTGCCTGCCGGTGCTGTTCTGCGCCGACGACGGCGCCGAAATCGCCGCCGCGCACGCGGGCTGGCGCGGCCTTGCCGGCGGCGTGCTGGAAGCGACCATGGCGGCGATGACCACCCCGCCGCGCCGGCTCTTGGCCTGGCTGGGGCCGTGCATCGGCGAGGCATCCTACGAGGTGGGCGCGGAAGTGCGCGCCGCGTTCGTGAATGCCGACGCCCAGTCCGCCGACGCCTTCGAGTCGACCCGCCCCGATCACTGGCGCGCCAACCTTGCCATGCTGGCCCGTCAGCGCCTGCAGGCGGCGGGTGTCGGCTGGATCGGCGGCGGCGGATTCGACACGCTGGCCGACGAGCGTTTTTATTCCTACCGCCGCGAAGGCGCGCGCAGCGGGCGGTTCGCCAGCCTGGTGTGGTTCAACGTCGGGTAGGAAACCTCGAAAAACTGCTTTCTCGCCCGTCACTCAGGCGTATGTCTGGGTAAAGTTTCCAAATCGCGCATGCGAGTTCCATTTCGCTCCACCGTCATTCCGGCGAAAGCCGGAATCCATTGTGATCGGAGCAGGGACTTTCAAATTCAACGTTATGGCAAGTGCGAAAAATGGATTCCGGCTTTCGCCGGAATGACGGAAGCACGAGGTTGTTCGAATTCTTTGTAGGCGTTCTGCTCCGGCGGGCAAGCGTTTCGCCGTCAATGCGTGATGGCGAAACCGCTCAGGATGCGCACAGTAGCCTCGGGCTTCTCGATTTGCGGCACGTGACCGCAGCCGTTGATGACGGTGACGCTGATGCTGGGCGCGGCGGTCAGGCCGTTGCGCAGGGTGTCGAGGGCGGAGGTATCGATGACGCGGTCGTCGTGGCACCAGATGCCGAGTACCGGCACGGTCAGCCGGGGCAGGCGGCCATCGAGCATATCGTATTCACCGGGCTGGCGCAGGCGGTTGAACACGCGATCGAGAAAGGCGCGATTGGCCTTGTTTTTTGCCACCAGCACGTCAACGAAGCGGCCCGGCAGATCCGGCGGATTGTCGAACACCAGCTTGGCCATGCGTGCGTAATCCTTGCGGTTGTCGAACACGAACGGGTTGTGGCCGGCCAGCGCCTGTTTGGCGAAGGCATTCTTCTTGAAGCTCAGGCCGAAGCTGTCCATCAGCACCAGCGAGCCGACCCGGTCGGGATGCACGGAGGCGTAGTAGCCGGCGATGGCACCGCCCATGGAATGACCGACCAGCATCGGGTGGTTCAGGCCGAGCGTGTGCAGGAAAACGGCCAGCCGTTTCGCTTGCGCCTCGACGCCGTAGTCGGCGCCCTTGATGCGCGTGGACTCGCCCCAGCCGGGCAGGTCGGGGATGATCAGATGGAAGTTTTTCGCCAGCGGCCCGGCCACCTTCAGCCAGACGTTGCGATCCATGCCGTAGCCATGCAGCAGCACGATGGTCGGTCCCTTGCCGCCTTCATCGTACGTCCAGCGCGTGTCGCCGACCTGCAGGGTGTGCGTGGACAATCCCGCGGCCTCGGCCATGCGCCAGGTGTTGGCGCGCATCAGCCATTGCGGCGCCGCGAAATAGATGCCACCGCCGACCACGACGACGATGGCGATCAGAATCGCCAGCATTTTCAGGCGGCGCAGCACCAGGCGTTGCCACAGCGGGCGTTCGGTGGTTGTTTTCATGGCGATGCATCATCGCAGGAACGTACCTGCGCCAGGAGTGCCGAAAGGCGTGATTGATGCGCGTAGGGCGGGCACTGCCCGCCATGGAAGCTCCATCGGAGGGCAGCGCCCGCCCTACGCGTCATTCATGTCATGGGCGGACAAGCGTTATTTTTGTTGCTTGTCGGCGCTGGCGAACAAGCGCTCCACCGCGTGCTGGGTCAGCGGGTGATAGCCGGCCCTGGCCTTGGCGAAGACCTTTTTCGCGTAGGCCAGACCCTCGGGTGTCTGCGCGAAGGCGTGGTACAGCGGCATGGTCAGGTACAGGCGGCCGATGCGCGTCATGTGCTCGGCGGCGGCCGGCCATACGGCCTTGTCGCCGGCGGCGATGGCGCGGCGGTACCAGCGCATGCCGATTTCGGCGTTGGGCGTGCCGGTGAGGTGCCAGGCGGCGTCCAGGGCCTTGATGCGATCCAGGTCGGTCTTCTGCGGCAGGCTGTCGAGGAAGTGCATCCACTCCTGCGTGTTCCAGCTTCTGGCATCCAGCTTGTCGGCGGCCAGGTCGCCCTTGAGGAAGGCCGCAAGCTCATGGTCGATGGCGTCGAAGCGCGGCGAATCGGGAATCGGCGCGTCCTTCGGGATGCCGGTGCCGTAGACCCAGTTTTTCGCTTCGGCCCAGCTCATCTTGCCGGGGTATTTGTCGATCAGGTGGGTCTTGAGGTAGGCCATCATCTGCTCGGTGGTGATGGAGTGCCAGGCGAAGTGGTCGAAGTAGCCCTTGAGGTAATCGTCGAAGCGCTCGCGGCCGAAACGCTGCTCCAGCGTGCGCATGAACCATGAGCCCTTGTCGTAGGCGACGTCGGAAAGCTCGTCGTCGGCCGCAACATCGCGCGGCTTGGGCGCCAGGCGCTGGGAGTTGTCGGCCATCGACTTGATGGACTTCTGCAGCGCATGGATGGCCAGCAGGGTTTCCTCGGTAGCCTGGCGCTTGCCGTACAGGGCTTCGGTGATGCGCCCCTGCACGTAGGTGGTGATGCCTTCGTTGAGCCAGATGTCGCGCCAGCTCGCGGCGGTGACCAGGTTGCCCGACCACGAATGCGCCAGCTCGTGCGCAACCAGCGACACCAGCGACTTGTCGCCCACCAGCACGGTCGGCGTGGCGAAGGTCATGTTGGGGTTTTCCATGCCGCCGTAGGGGAATGACGGCGGCAGCACGAGGATGTCGTAGCGGCCCCAGCGGTACGGGCCGTAGAGTTTCTCGGCCGTGTCGATCATTTTTTCGGTGTCTTCGAACTCGTGCGCGGCCTTGCCGACCACGCTCGGTTCGGCGTACACGGCGCTGCGCGGGCCGGTTTCGCGCACGGCGATGTCACCGGCGGCGATGGCCATCAGGTAGGACGGCACCGGGTGCGTCTGCTTGAACGTGAAGTCGCCATTGAGCGGATGCTTCGCATCGTTGGGCGCGCTCATGATGATGCGCGTGTCTTTCGGGCCGGTGACGTGCGCCGTCCAGGTGAAGCGGATGGCTGGCGAATCCTGCAGTGGAATGAACGAGCGCGCGTGCGTGGATTCGGCCTGCGAAAACATGAAGGGGTGCTTCTTGTCGGCGGTCTGCTCCGGCGGGAGCCATTGCAGGCCCGACGCCGTGGGCGCGGTGGCGTAATGGATGCGCACCTCGTGCGGATGCTTCGGCGCAACGATGGTCAGCTTGCTGCCCATGTGCGGCGCGGGCGCGGCCAGCGTGTACTTGAGCGGATGCGCATGGCCGTTCCTGCCTACCGCTTCGATGCCGGCGATCTTGAGCTCGTCGGTGTCCAGCACCAGTTTTTTGGCCTGTGGATCCTTCCAGTCCAGCGTCAGCGTGGCATCGCCCTTGAGCTGGCGCTGCTTGAAGTTGAGTGCCAGGTCGAGATCGATATGGGTGACCACGACCTTGTCCGGCTGGGCGTAGGAATGCGGGTCGCCGGCATGCGCGACGACGGGCAGGACGAGCGCGGCAAGCGCGGCGGTGGGAAGCAGGCGCATGAGGATGCTCCTCGGGGAAACGGGCTCCCGAGTATGCCATGCGAGGTCGTCAGTGATCGATATTCGAATCCGTGCGCGCGCGATGCAGGACGGCCACCAGGATCAGCCCCGACACGATGCCCAGAGCGATGCCGATGCCCGCGCCCCATACCGCGCCGGTGCTGCCATCCAGCCACCAGCCGAGGCCGGTGCCGAGGACGAACAGGATGATGATTGGCAGGCAACCCATGGCGCGTGATGATTCGAGAAAGTGCCTTTAATTGAAAGGTTGGCGGCTACCCTTGTCAACCAGTGGAGGTGTTGAATGCCTTGGTGGCGGGCAATGCCCGCCCTGCGACAGGAGGTGCCATTTTGACGGGTAGGGCGGGCACTGCCCGCCATGAGGAGCCTCATTCCAGCGGATGGTTTCCATGTCGCCGTAGTGCGCGACAATGACAGGCATACGCAAACCCAAGGAGAAACCCATGGCGGCGACAGCCATTCGCGGCGAGGTGGTGAGCCTGCGCGCCGACCCGTTCCTGACCTCGCCCGACGAAGCCGTGGCGCACATCCCGGACGGCCTGGTCGTGATCGAGGACGGCGTGATCGCCTCGGTCGGCCCATGGTCGGAAGACGCCGCGCGCGGGCTCGACGTCGTCCATTATCCGAACGCCATCATCTCGCCGGGCTTCGTCGACGGCCACGTGCACTATCCGCAGACCCAGATGATCGGCGCCTTCGGCAACCGCCTGATCGACTGGCTGAACACCTACACCTTCGTCGCCGAACAGGATTTCGCCGACGCAGCGCATGCCGACACCGTCGCCAAAATTTTCCTGCGCGAACTGCTGCGCGCGGGCACCACGACCGCGGCCGTCTACTGCACGGTGCACCCGCAATCCGTGGATGCCTTCTTCGCCGAGTCGAGCCGCTTCAACACGCGCATGATCGCAGGCAAGGTGCTGATGGACCGCAACGCGCCGCAAGCCCTGCTGGACACCGCCGAAACGGGCTGTGCCGAATCCGCCGAACTGGTCGCGCGCTGGCACGGCAAGGGTCGCCAGCACTACGCCGTGACCCCGCGCTTCGCCGCCTCCAGCACGCCCGAACAACTGCAGGCCGCAGGCCGATTGTGGAAGGCGCATCCAGGCGCCTACATGCAGACGCACCTGTGCGAAACCACCGACGAGATCGACTGGGTGATGTCGCTGTTTCCGGATCGCGACAGCTACCTCGACGTGTACGACCACTACGGCCTGACCGGCCCGCGCGCCATTTTTGGCCACGGCGTGCACATGAGCGAAGCCGACTTCGCGCATTGCCATGCCACCGGTTCGGCGCTGTGCCACTGCCCGACATCCAACCTGTTCCTTGGCTCGGGCCTGTTCCGCGCATTCGACGTGCGCAAACCCGGGCGACCGGTGCGCACCGCGCTCGGCACCGACCTCGGCGCCGGCACCAGCTTTTCGCAACTGCAGACGCTCAACGAGGCCTACAAGGTGGCGCAACTGACCGGCGGCGCCAGCCGCCTGACCGCCGCGCACGGCTGGTGGCTGGCCACGCGCGGCGGTGCCGAGGCCTTGTATCTGGACGACAAAATCGGCTCGATTGAACCGGGTCGGGATGCCGACCTCGTCATCCTCGACACCGCCGCCACGCCGCTGCTCATGTTCCGCAGCGCTTACGCGAAAGACCTGATGGAACGATTGTTCGTGCTCATGACCCTGGGCGACGACCGCGCCGTGCGTGCCACCTGGGTGGCCGGCAAGCCGGTCTACGATCGTGATCGCGCCGAACCTTTTGTCCACCCGGATGAGGCCATCATGACGATGTAGGAGCCAGCCTGCTGGCGATTTGCTCGAATCGCCAGC
>DASSBH010000086.1:0-12231 GCA_035698945.1 Oleiagrimonas sp. | reverse complement strand
GCGGTGCGGTTGGCCTCGCGCATCAAGGCCACTTCGTAAGGCGTCTTCCAGGCGCGGTGGTAGTGCAGGTAGTCCATCGCCGCCTGCGGGTTGTCGGGAACGAAGCTGCCCACCGCGTCTTGCGCCTGGCCGATGATGGCGCACTTGGCGGGATCCTTCGGCAACTGATCAGCCAGTTCCTCGACGTTGCGCACCGGCACGATGTCGAAGTGATCCACCCAATAGCCGCTGGGCGCCTCGGGCACCGGATGCCAGAAATCCTGCGGCTGCATGAACAGCAGGCGCGGCTTTTCGCCGGGGGTGTAGATGATCCAGCTGCCCGGCGCGTCCGTCAGCGGCGCCCAATGCTTGAAATGCGGATGCGCGGCGTAGGGAAAATCCTGGTCGTCCAGAAACTTCGGCGCGGGCCGTCCGGCGGCGATGGCCAGCGTGTCGCGTCCGGCGGCTTCGAGCGCGGCGTCGCTGTGCTGGCGCACGGTGGCCAGGTGCTCGGCGTAGAGGGAGGTGAGTTCATTCATGCGGATCTCCTGAAGGACGGGGGCGTCGCGGCATTGCCCCATGATGACGCCTTGCCGATGGTGCTGCCAACCGAACCGGCGATGTCCGGTCAGGTCATGAACAGGCTGACGACGTCGTTGAGAAAGCGCTGGCCCAATGGTGTGGTGCGCAGGTGTTGCGGATCGTCTTCAAGCCAGCCGCGACGATGGGCTTCGGCCAGGCGATCCTCGATGGCGGTCGACGGCAGGCCGGTGCGCGCGGTGAATTGGTCGAGCGGTGTGCCGTCGATCAGGCGCAGGGCATTGAGCATGTATTCGAATGGCAATTCGTCGGCGCCGATGGACTGCTCGCCGGCCACGCGCGCGGCGCTGGCGGCGTTTTTCATGTAGGCCAGCGGTTGGCGGGTTTTCCAGCGGCGGTGGATGCCGTGGGCCGCGGTGAGTTTGCCATGTGCGCCGGCGCCGATGCCGAGGTAATCGCCGAAGGCCCAGTAGTTGAGGTTGTGCGTGCAGCGACGGTCGGGGCGTGCGTAGGCGGAGACTTCGTATTGCGCGTATCCGGCGGCGGCCAGGCGGGCCTGACAGGCTTCCTGCATGTCCCAGGCGGCATCGTCGTCCGGCAATGGCGGCGGGTGCCGGGCGAAGGCCGTGTTGGGTTCCAGCGTCAGCTGATAGTGCGAGACGTGGGTCGGTTGCAGTGCGATGGCGCGTTCGACGTCGGCCAAAGCGCCGTCGAGCGTCTGTTGCGGCAGGGCGTACATCAGGTCGAGGTTGATGTTGGCGTAGCCGGCTTCGCGCGCCTGGCGCACGGCGTCTTCGGCCTCGGCGGCCGAATGGATGCGGCCGAGGCGGCGCAGCTTGTCGTCGTCGAAGCTCTGCACGCCGAAAGACAGGCGATTGACGCCGGCAGCGAGGTAGCCGTCGAAGCGGCCATGCTCGACAGTGCCGGGATTGGTTTCCAGCGTGATCTCGCAGCCTTCGGCAAAAGGCAGGCGCGCGCGTGCGCCATCGAGAAAGCGGCCGACCAGTTCCGGTGCGAAAAGGCTGGGCGTGCCGCCGCCAAAGAATACGCTGACGATGGGGCGGTCGCGCAGCGCGTCGCCGAAGTCGACGATGTCGCCATCCAGGTCGGAGAGCAGGCAGTTCACGTAGTGCGCGTAATCCGGATCGCCGCGCAGGCCGTGCGAGTTGAAGTCGCAATACGGGCATTTGCGCACGCACCAGGGCATGTGCACGTAGAGCGCCAGCGGAATGCGATGGATATCCATGGCGCCGTCAGGCATTGCCCGCCAGTTGTTCGCGCAACCGCGCCAGCGCCTGGCCGCGATGGCTGAGACGGTTTTTCAGTGCCGGGTCGAGTTCGGCGGCACTTTGGCTGCGGCCTTCGGGAAGAAACAACGGGTCATAGCCGAAGCCGCCTTCGCCCTGCATGGCGGTCAGCACGCGGCCGTGCCAGCGGCCTTCGGCGATCAATGGCGCCGGGTCGTCGGCATCGCGCAGCAACACCAGCACGCAGATGAAGAAAGCGCCGCGTTGCTCCGTGGGCACACCGCCGAGCGCCGCCAACAGCTTGGCGTTGTTGGCGGCGCTGTCGCCGTGGGCGCCGGCGTAGCGCGCCGAGTAAAGGCCGGGTGCGCCGCCCAGGTGTTCCACGCACAAGCCCGAATCATCAGCCAGCGCGGGCAGCCCGGTCGCACGCGCGGCATGGCGGGCCTTGATCAGGGCATTCTCGATGAACGTGGCGCCGGTTTCCTCGGCATCGTCCACGCCAAGTTCGCCCTGCGCCACGAAAGTGATGCCACTGTCGGCAAACAGCTCGCGAAATTCGACCAGTTTCCCGGCATTACCGCTGGCCAGCACGATGCGCGAACCGGGTTTCGTGCTCATGAATCCAATGCCGCCCGCTGCGCCGCCACCAGCTCGCCGATGCCCTTCTCGGCCAGCACCAGCATGGCGTCCATTTCCTCACGGCGGAAGGCGTGGCCTTCGGCGGTGCCCTGGACTTCGATGAAGCCGCTGCCGTCGTTCATGACGACGTTCAAGTCGGTGTCGCAATCGGAATCCTCGGCGTAATCCAGATCCAGCACCGGCTGGCCCTTGTAGATGCCGACCGAAACCGCCGCGACCGCGCCGAACACGGGGTTGCGCTTGACGACGCGGCGCTTGAACAGGGTATCGACGGCGTCGACCAGGGCCACGTAGGCGCCGGTGATCGAGGCTGTGCGGGTGCCGCCGTCGGCCTGGATGACATCGCAGTCGAGGGTGATGACGCGCTCGCCCAGCGCCTGGCGATCCACGCAGGCGCGCAGACTGCGGCCGATCAGGCGCTGGATTTCCATGGTGCGGCCGCCCTGCTTGCCGCGCGCGGCTTCGCGTCCGGTGCGACTGCCGGTGGCGCGCGGCAGCATGCCGTATTCGGCCGTCACCCAGCCCTCGCCCTTGCCACGCAGCCACGGCGGCACGCGATCTTCCACGCTGGCCGTGCACAGCACGCGAGTGTCGCCGAAACTGACCAGCACCGAGCCCTCGGCATGCTTGGTGTAATGGCGTTCGATGCTGACGTGGCGCAACTGGTCGCAGGCGCGACCACTGGGGCGGGCGAAATCGGTCATGAGGATACAGGCTTGGGAGTTGGGGCCAACCAGTTTACCATTGCGTTTTGGACGACCCATGCCCGCCATGATCCGCAGCATGACCGCCTTCGCATCGGCCGAAGGTTCAAGCCCGCTGGGCACGCTGGCCTGCGAACTGCGCAGCGTCAATCATCGTTATCTGGAACAGAGTCCGCGGCTGCCCGAGGAGTTGCGCCGCTTCGAGCCGGTGCTGCGCGAACGCATCGCGGCCCGGCTGGCGCGCGGCAAGGTCGACGTGACGGTGCGTTTGCGTGGCGGCGATGCCGCCGAAAGCCTGCAGGTCGATCATACCCTGCTCGGCAATCTGGCCGAGTTGCACATGGATCTCCAGGCGCGCTTTCCCGGCTTGCAGGTGCAGACCACGGAGTTGCTGCGCTATCCGGGCGTCCTGCGCGCGCCGAGCGTGGACGATGAGCAATTGCAGTCGGCCTTGCTGGTGGTGCTGGATCAGGCGCTGGACGCGTTGGCCGACACTCGCCAGCGTGAGGGCGCCAAGCTGGCCGCGTTGCTGCAGGATCGGCTGAATGGCATCGAGGCCATCGTGGCCCAGGTGCGCCAATGGATGCCCGAGATCCGCAAGGCTCTGCGCGAGCGTCTGGAAACACGTCTTGCCGACATCACGCAGTCGGCCGACCCGGGCCGGTTGGAACAGGAACTGGTGTTGCAGATCACCCGCGCCGACGTCGACGAGGAACTGGATCGGCTGGAGGCCCACATCGCCGAGGCACGTCGCGTGCTGGGCCTGGACGAACCGGTGGGTCGGCGTCTGGATTTCCTGATGCAGGAATTCAACCGTGAGGCCAACACGCTCGGTTCCAAGTCGGTGGACACGCGCTCGACCAACGCCGCGGTCGAACTCAAGGTGCTCATCGAGCAGATGCGCGAACAGGTGCAGAACATCGAATGAGTCACGCCGCCGAGACATCCAGGGGAACCCTGTTCGTGGTCGCCGCCCCGTCCGGGGCCGGCAAATCCACACTGGTCAACGCGCTGCTGGCGCGCGAGCCGGGCATCAGCCTGTCGATCTCGCACACCACGCGCGCGCCGCGCCCGAACGAGAGCGAGGGCAATCACTACCACTTCGTCTCGCGCGAGATTTTCCAGCGCATGATCGACGCCGATCAGTTCTTCGAGTACGCCGTCGTGCACGGCGACATGAAGGGCACCTCGCTGACCGCCGTCGCGCCGTTGCTGGAAGAAGGCCGCGACGTGCTGCTGGAAATCGACTGGCAGGGCGCGCGCCAGGTGCGCAAAAAAGTGCCAGGTTGCCAGAGCATCTTCATCCTGCCGCCTTCGCGCATCGAGCTGGAGCGACGCCTGCGCGCGCGCGCTTCCGACAGCGCCGAAGCCATCGAGCGGCGCCTGCGCGATTCACGCACCGAGATCGCGCATGCCAAGGAGTTCGACTTCATCATCGTCAACGACGATTTCGACACGGCATTGGACGACATGCAGGCCATCGTCCACGCCGTGCGCCTGCGCACGCCGTTGCAGCGCGTGCGTCACGAGGCGTTGATCGCAGAGTTGCTGGGACACGACGGTGAAAAGGTGGTCTGACCTTCTGAAGTAGGGCGGGCACTGCCCGCCGTGGTTATTCGAATAATCACGACCACCGGCGGGCAGTGCCCGCCCGACGCGTTTCTTTGGAGCGTGATCCGGCCATTCCCTGAACTCTCCGGTTCAGTTATCGTACGCAGTTCATGACGACCCAAAACATGCCATCTGATGATGTTCCGCTGGTTCGGGCGCGTGGTTTGACCACGCATCTGGGCGGACGCGCCGTGTTCGACGGGCTGGACATCGACATCCCGCGCGGCAGGGTGACGGCCATCATGGGCCCGAGCGGCACCGGCAAGACCACGTTCCTGAAACACGTCACGGGGCAGATGCGCGCCGATGCCGGCAGCCTCGAAGTGGACGGGCAGGACGTGGCGAAACTTTCGCGCGAAGGCCTGTTCAAGCTGCGCGAACGCATCGGCTACCTGTTCCAGAACTCGGCGTTGCTGACCGACTACAGTGTGTTCGAAAACGTGGCCTTTCCGCTGCGCCAGCACACCAAACTGCCGGAAGAACTGATCCGCGACATCGTGCTGACCAAACTGCAGGCCGTGGGCCTGCGCGGCGCGGCGCAACTGATGCCCTCGGAGCTGTCCGGCGGCATGGCCCGGCGCGTGGCGCTGGCGCGCGCGATCGTGTTCGACCCGATGCTGATCCTCTACGACGAGCCGTTCGTGGGTCTGGATCCCATCGCGCTGGCGCAGGTGCTGAAACTGATCCGCACGCTCAACGAGACGCTCGGCATCACCAGCGTGCTGGTGGCGCACGAACTGGAAGCGATCAAGCAGGTGGCCGACCACATCTACCTGATCGCCAACGGCAAGGTGGTCGCGCAGGGCGATCCGCGCAGCATCGCCGACGACGGTTCGCCGTGGACGCGGCAGTTCTTCGGTGGCGAAGTGGACGGCCCGGTGCCGTTCCACTATCCCGCCGGCGATTACGCTACCGAACTCGGCCTTGCCGGAGAGACGCCATGAACGCGCGCAGCCGTCGTCCCAACTGGTTCATGGACGGCCTGGCCCAGGTCGGCGATGCCGGCCTGTTCCTGCCCACGCTGCTGGCCGCGATCCCGCGCAGCTTGCGCCATTTCCGCGAAACCGTGCGCCAGCTCTGGTTCGTCGGCGCGATGAGCCTGACCATCATCATGGTCTGCGGCCTGTTCGTGGGCATGGTGCTGGCGCTGCAGCTTTATTACGTGCTGTCGATTTTCGGCGCCACCACGACCACCGGCACGGTGGTGGCGCTGGCCACCTTCCGCGAACTGGGGCCGGTGGTGACGGCGCTGCTGTTCGCCGGTCGCGCCGGCACCTCGATCACCGCCGAAATCGGCCTGATGCGCGCCACCGATCAGCTTTCGGCGATGGAGATGATGGCGGTCGACCCGATCGCCTACGTGGCCACGCCGCGCTTCCTGGCTGGCGTCGTCGCCATGCCGCTTTTGTGCTGCGTGTTCTGCGCCATGGCCATTTTCGGCGGGCATCTGGTTGGCGTGACCTGGCTGGGCATCGACAACGGCACGTTCTGGTCGAACATGACCGCCAGCGTGCACGTGTGGTCGGACATCATCGACGGCGTGATCTACAAGAGCCTTGCCTTCGGCGCCGTGGTCACCCTGATCGCCGTGCACCAGGGTTACACCACGCCGCCGACCAGCGAAGGCGTGGCCTACGCCACCACCCGCACCGTGGTCGCTTCGTCCATCGCCATCCTGGCGCTGGATTTCGTGATGACCGCTTTTTTGACCTGATTGCGCAAATGAATTTTTCCATGAGGTACACGTCGTGAATCCCAGACGTTCGTTCGCCGCCGGTACCGGCCTTTTCATCCTGCTGGGCTTTGCCGCCCTGGCGTATCTCGCCACGCAGACCACGTCGCTTGCCAATACCCGTGGAGGCGATGCCTACACGGTCAAGGCGCGCTTCACCAACGTCGGACAGCTCAAGGAGCGCGCCCCGGTGAAGATCGCCGGCGTACGCATCGGCTCTGTGCAATCGATCACGCTGGAACCACAACGGCTGGATGCGCTGGTGGTGCTGTCGATCAACAAGCATTTCAACCAGATTCCCGAGGATTCCTCGGCCGCCGTATTCACCAGCGGTTTACTTGGCGACCAATACATTGCGATCCGCCCGGGCGGATCGCCGAACATGTTGAGGAACGGCGACGAGATGATCCTTACCCAATCGGCGGTGCAACTGGAAGACCTGATCGGCAAATTCCTGGTCAACGGTTCACCCGACAAGAAGAGCAAGTGA
The DNA here is from genome assembly GCA_035698945.1 of Oleiagrimonas sp. GTDB lineage: Bacteria > Pseudomonadota > Gammaproteobacteria > Xanthomonadales > Rhodanobacteraceae > Oleiagrimonas. The sequence goes on along the minus strand of DASSBH010000086.1, from coordinate 5,289 downwards.
GCTTCCGGCGGCCGAGTCCCCGGCTTTCCCCATTCCCCAGGAGATTTCCCATGTTGCGTACCGTGGCTTTTGTTTCCGCGCTTGCCTTGGCAGGCATCGGTCTGCCGGCCATGGCGGGCATGACGAGTGCGCCCGCGACCAGCGCGCCCGCGACCGTGCAGACGCCGGAGCAGGTGGTCAAGTCGATTGCCGACGAGCTGAGCAGCAAACTCGATGGCCATCGTCAGGAGCTGAAGAAAAACAAGGAAGAGCTGATCAAGATCATCGACGGCATCTTCCTGCCGCATTTCGACATCGACTACGCCTCGATCCTGGTGCTGGGCCGGCACGCGCGAGAAGCCACGCCGGCGCAGCGCGAGCGTTTCGCCAAGGCGTTCTACAACTCCATCACGCATCGCTATGCCGAGGGCCTGCTCAACTACACCCGCGGCGCGGTCAAGGTGCTGCCGTTCCGCGGCGAGCTGGACGAGCGGCGCTCGATCGTGCGCACCGTGGTCAAGCTCAACGATGGCAAGACGCTGTCGGTCGACTACGCCTTCCGCAAGTCCAGCGACGGCAGCTGGAAGGTGTACGACGTGATCATCGAAGGCATTTCCTACATCACCAACTACCGCAACCAGGTGGACGCCGAAATCCGCAAGGAAGGTATCGACGGCCTCATCAAGCGGCTCGAAACCCAGGGCGGCAAAGCCCTCGACCAGATGAAGTCGGAAGATGGCGGCGCCTGACGTCGACATCCGCAGCACCGCGTCGGCCACCCTCGCGGTGACCGGCGCGCTGGTATTCGACAGTGCGGCCCACGCACTCAAGCAGGCCGGCGAACTGCTGAAAAAATCGCCTCACGACACACTCGACCTGGCCGGCGTGACCGCCGCCGACAGCGCCGGCCTGGCCTGCGTGCTGGCCATGCTGGCCACGGCAAGGCGGCAGGGCGGAGAGTTGCGGGTGGTCAACATGCCATCCAGCCTGAACGCGCTGGCCCGCGTCTGCGAAGTGGAGCCCCTGCTGGCCTGATCGGCCATTGCGCAGGGCGGGCACTGCCCGCCCTACGCGCAAGGCGGATCGTGACGGATGAATCATCCATCCACCCGAGTCCGTAGGGCAGGCACTGCCCGCCGACAATCCCCCTTGAACGGGAAGGTTTCCCGCGGGCGCAGATTTCCATGGCGGGCAGTGCCCGCCCTACGTATCTGTCCAATACTGGCGGACTTGCTCCAAATCCCGATTTTCGTGTCAGATCAGCGACCGCTGGACGAAGCCGGCGCCGGTACGGTACCGGCAGCCGTCGGAGCCGTATCGTGCCTTTTTTCCCATGCGTGCTGCTGTTCCAGCAGTTTCTCGGGATCGAAATTGTCTTCGTCCAGCCCCTGCATGCGCTCGATCACCTTGGCCGGAGGGTTGCCGTAGTAGATCTTGTACAGCCGTCGCTGGCGGTACGCGTCGCGCAGGAAAACGTACGGATCGTAGGCCGATTCGAGGAAGCTCTCGGCGTCGATGGCGCGCGAGCGCAGCGTGATCAGATACATCAGCTGCGGCAGATACTGCTGGCCGTAATGGTATTCGTGGTTGTGCGAATAGATCGACAAGGGATTGAAGAGGTAGCTGTCCACCGGCAGCCGCCAGAAATCGCGCGCCGTGGTCGGGCCGACAAACGGCAACACCAGGTAGGGGCCATCCGGCACGCCCCAGCGCGCCAGGGTGACGCCGAAGTCGTTGTCGTCTTCCGGAATGCCCAACTGGCTGGCCGGGTCGAAAAAGCCCAGGAAGCCGATGGTGAGGTTGACCAGGAAGCGTCCGCTGGTTTCCAGCGCGCGCTTGGGCCGGGCCTGCAGCAGATCGTTGGCCACCGTCACCGGCAACTGGATGTTGCTGAAGAAGTTGTTGACGTGCTCGCGCACGCCGGGCGTGGTCACCTTGCGGTAGGTCACCGCTACCGGACGAATGGCGATCTTGTCGATGGCGTGGTTGAACGCATAGGCCTTGCGGTTGAAGCCTTCCCACGGGTCGTCCGTACGCGGCTTGGCGATGGCGCAGCCGGCCAGCGCGACCACGGCGGCCAGCATGAGACTGCGCGCGACAATTTGGCGGAAAGCAGGAGGCATGGGGTATTCGGAAGCAGGGGCGGAATGTGTACCGTATAGTTTACTTATTGTTGGCAACACGCGCTACTCACCCCTGAATCGGCACGTGAACCCGGCATGGTAGCTTGCCTCACATTGCCAGCCAAGCCGTTCGGCGGCTACACTTGGCACTTGTAGAAAAGTCGGTCGAATCAAGGCGACAGCCTTGCGTTGCCGACGGAACCTTCTCCGGGGGATTTCTCCCGATTTTCTGGATACAAGTGACATGGCACGTATTACCGTCGAAGACTGCCTGCAGGTGGTCGACAACCGTTTCGAGCTGGTGCTGATGGCCACCAAGCGTGCGCGTCAGCTGGCCCACGGCGCCGACGCGCTGGTGGAAGTGGAAAACGACAAGCCCACGGTGCTGGCCCTGCGTGAAATCGCCGATCGAAGCATCGACGAGGCCACCATTGACGCCATCGACCGCGCCGAGCGCGAGCAGGCCGAGCGCGAGGCGCTGGAATGGGCTGCCGCCGAGGTCGACGACGATCTGGCCAAGGCCGGGGACGACTGAGTGCGCGAAACGGGCAGCCCCGTGTCGGACAGAATTTTCCGCAGGCCCCCCGGTCAGCGGAAAACGCCCGTGCCCGGCTGCTGTCCGCGACGAATGGAGGCGACGGCCTGAGCGGTCGTCGGACGTCATGGAGGCTGCCGTGAATCCCGGTTTGCCACGCGACGCGACCCGAACCGGCGACATGGCCGGACTCAAGATCTGTCTGGCCACTTACCTGCCGGCCGAGCAGATCGACCTGGTGCAGCAAGCTTACGAGGTCGGCGCACGCGCCCATGAGGGGCAAAAGCGCAGGAGCGGCGAACCCTACATCACCCATCCGGTGGCTGTCGCCTGCATCCTTGCCGATCTGCGCATGGATGCCGAAACCATCATGGCCGCCATCCTGCACGACACGCTGGAAGACACCGGCCTGGATCATGCCGACATCGAACGCCAGTTCGGCGCCACCGTGGTCGAGCTGGTCGAAGGCGTCACCAAGCTGGACAGCGTGCGCTTCCGCAGTCGTCAGGAAGCCGTGGCGGAAAGTTTCCGCAAGATGCTGCTGGCCATGGCGCGCGACCTGCGTGTGATCCTCATCAAGCTGGCCGACCGCCTGCACAACATGCGCACCCTGGGCGCCAAGGATCACGCCTCGCGCCGCCGCATTGCGCGCGAAACCCTGGAAATCTACGCGCCTATCGCCCAGCGCCTGGGTATGAACAAGATCAAGGCGGAGCTTCAGGACCTGGGTTTCCGCGCCCTGTATCCCGACCGCCACCGCGTCATCAGCGCGCGCATCAAGAGCGCCATCGGCAATCGACGTCAGGCCATGCAGCGCATCGAGCAGGCCCTGTGCACGCATCTTGCCGGCGAAAGCATTCCGGCCCGCGTCGTCAGCCGCATCAAGTCGCCGTGGAGCATCTATACCAAGATGCGCAACGACCACAAGACGTTCGCGCAGGTGATGGACGTGTACGGTTTCCGCGTGGTCACCGATACGGTCATGCGCTGCTATTGCGCGCTGGGCGCGATCCATGCGTTGTACAAGCCGGTGGAAGGGCGTTTCAAGGATTTCATCGCCATTCCCAAGGCCAATGGCTACCAGTCGCTGCACAGTGTGCTGCTGGGGCCGTTCGGCGAACCCATCGAGGTGCAGATCCGCACCCGCGAAATGGATTCGGTGGCCGAGCGCGGCGTCGCCGCCCACTGGATCTACAAGGCCGAAAGCGGCCCCGCCAACAGCGCCCAGAACCGGGCGCGCGCCTGGTTGAGCGCGATGGCCGACCGTCAGGCCGAAACGCCTTCGTCGGTGGAATTCCTGGAAAACGTCAAGGTCGACCTGTTCCCGGAAGAGGTGTACCTGTTCACGCCGCGCGGCGACATTCTGTCGCTGCCGCGCAATGCCACGGCGCTGGATTTCGCCTACGCCGTGCATACCGACGTGGGCGATCACGCCGTCGCCGCGCGCATCGACGGCAAACTGTCGCCGTTGCGCGCGCGCCTTGCTTCCGGGCAGAAGGTGGAAGTGATCGTGGCACCATCGGCCCAGCCCAACCCGATCTGGCTGGAGTGGGTGGTGACCGGGAAGTCGCGCACCGCCATTCGCCAGTATCTCAAGCACCTGCAGCACGAGGATGCGGTCGACTTCGGCCATCGCATGCTCGACCGCGCGCTGGATGCCCGCGGAGCCAGCCTCGACGCCGTGCCGCAGGAGGCGTTGCAGCATTATCTCGACAAGCTCAAATTGCGCCGCCTTGAAGAACTTCTGGCCGACATCGCCATGGGCAACCGCATGCCCGACCAGGTGGCCGCGCAATTGTTGGCGCAAAGGGACGGCGACGATGGCGGGCGACACGTGGCGCCGTCGTACAGCGCCGAGAAGATCCGCATCAGCGGCGCCGAGCGCGGTGTGCTCAGCTTCGGCAACTGCTGCCATCCGTTGCCCGGCGACAGCATCGTCGGCTACCTGTCATCCGGCAAGGGCATCGTGGTGCACCGCACCGAATGCCCCAACATGGTCGAGTTCCGCAAATCGCCGGAACGCTGCGTCGCCATCGAATGGGATCGCGAAGTGAGCGGCGACTACAAGGTCGAGCTGCGCATCGAGGTGGTCAACAAGCAGGGCGTGCTGGCCACCGTGGCGGCCGCCATCTCCGCCGCCGATTCCAATATCGAGAACGTCGAGTACATCGAACGCGACATGGTTGCTGCCACGTTGCTGTTCACCATCGAGGTGAAGAACCGCAAGCATCTGGCGGATGTCATGCGTCGGGTGCGTCGGACTGGTGTGGTCAGTGGGGTTTATCGGCATCCGCTTTGAGGGTTGGTTTTTTCGCTTGGCGGCGGGTATCGCGTTCTGTGTGGATTTTTTCGCCTGACGGCGGTATCGCGCCCTGCGGGCGCTCGTTCATTTCTCTTGCGTGCCCAAGAGAAACGAACCAAAGAGAAGGGCACCCCCGTCCGGCGCCCTACGGGTGCGTTCCGCGCTGCGGGGTTTTCCCGACGGGCCCTCCTGGCCCGCGGGAAAATGACCGGCGTCCTGCCGGTCACCCTGACGGGCCTGATCCTTCGCGCTCCACCGCCTACCGAGGGGTAGGTGGCAGAACATGCCTTGAGGGCTATCGACACCATAATTTGTAGGAGCCTGCCTGCAGGCGATGGCCCGATGTGCGG
>DASSBH010000085.1:0-3654 GCA_035698945.1 Oleiagrimonas sp. | reverse complement strand
CCGCGCCCACTGAAGTTGTAGTCGCGATTGACGTCCAGCACCGCCTGCATGTCGTATTTGCCCGGCGCCAGCTCGGAAAACGGCTTGGGGAATGCCAGCGCATCGGCGTCGATCAGCACCGATTTGCCGGAAGCGAGGCTTTCCACGTCCATCGCCGCCACGGCCGTCTGGGTGGGGAAAAACGCGCTGGTATCGACCTTCTCCACCTTGCCGCCGTGGGCCTGTGCCTTCGCCTTGTCGGCGGGAATGGCAAACAGCAGCAGACGCCCCGATACCGGTTGGTCGGAAGGCACTTTCAAGGTCACCCGGAATACGCGATGGGCGGCCAGCGTGACCGGCGTGGAAGCCAGCGCCAGTGGCGACACCAGCGCGAACAGGCACAGCACGGCAAACCATCGGCATTTTCGCAACATGGACATGGGTCGATCCCCTTGGATGACGGACACGGCAGAACCACCGCCAGGCGGGCAACTGGTCAAGCTCCTTGAAATAACACGAAATGACCGTTCCGACAGCCGCCGAAAGTCACGCCTGCTTTCGTAGGGCGGGGACTGCCCGCCATGAAAAGCTCATGCAAGCCATGCAGCGGTCAGTACACGCCCTACGCAATTTCCCCAGGCGAGGGTTTACCCGTGCCGGAACCTTGTCTAAGCTGACCCGGAGCGCAACTCATGAGCGAGGTGCCGCAATGAATACGCAAGGTGTCCGCATCGATCTGACCGACATGGCCTCGTGCGGCGTGTACTTCGTCACCCGCGAGGACATCGACACCCTCGCCGGCAGCGCCGACCGGGATCATTTCAACGTGCACCACGTCGATCTCGCCGGCTGCCGCGACCACGCCAGCTTTGCCGAACGTCTCGCCGCCGGCCTGTCGCTGCCGGCCAGCTACGGACGTCATTGGCAGGATCTGACGGCGTATCTGCAGAACATGGACGGCCTGCCCTCGCGCGGCCATATTCTGCTTGTGACGCACCCCGACGAATGGCGAAAGGCCGATCCGGACGGACTCGACGCGGCGCTCGACGCGCTGGAAGAAACCGCCGCCATCTGGGCCGGCGAAGGCGTAGCGTTTTTCGTGTTTCTGGCAGCGCCCGTGAAGGCCGCCATGCCGGCGGCCTCCGCCTGACTTTCACTCGTCAAGCTCTCCCCTCAGGGGAGGGTTGGGCGGGAGTGAGGCTTCATCGCGCACGCCGCAACACCATCCCCACCCCAGCCCTCCCCTTGAAGGGGAGGGAGTTGAACGCCGCGCAAGGTTCAGTGTTCGCCGCCCTTTTCCGGCTCCAGGGAAACCGGCTCGCTCAAATGCTGCTTGGTGGTTTCCGCCGGCAGGCGCAAGGCCGTGGCCATCCACATCACCAATGCCGAGAACACGGCCAGCACGATGATCGACCAGCCGAAGCCGAGCACGGAAACATTGCCGGCCGGATGCTCCTCGGGGTAAATGCCCAGCCAGCTGATCAGCGTCAGCCCGGCCAGCCACACGACCACCCATGCTCCCGAACGCCATTCGAGCTTCGGCGTGAAACGGTGGAAGCGGCCTTCGTGGACACCCAGCACGACGTAGCCGATCAGCACGGCGATCATCAGCTTCCACACGATGTCCCAGCCCGACCAGTACACGATCAGGTTGGACGACAGAAAACCGAGGTAGGCCAGCACGTGCACGCCCGGCAGCCGGAACGGTCGCGCCTGGCGCGGCAACTGGCGGCGCATGGCCACCAGCGCCAATGGGCCGGAACCGAACGAGAGCACCGTGGCCGAAGTCACGAAGCCGACCAGTTTTTGCCAGCCCGGGAACGGCAACAGAAAAACGCAACCGGCAAAGAAAGTGACGATGACGCTGACCCACGGCACGCCACGGTCATTGACCTTGGCCAGCGACTTGGGCGCGTTGCCGTTGCGGCCCATGGCGTAGGACAGGCGCGCCGTCACCGTGGTGTAGATCAACCCGGTATCGGCCGGTGAAATGAACGCGTCGATATACAGCAACACGGCCAGCCAGCTCAGCCCCATCACCGTGGCCAATGCGGCCAACGGACCGAAGGTGGCGGCGATGTGATCCAGCCCGCCGGTGAAACTGGTGCCGATGTTGGCCCAGCCGTGAGCCAGCGCCCCCTCGGGCAACGCGCCGATGAAGGCCACCTGCAAGGCCACGTAGATGATCCCGGTGATGACCACCGAACCGATGATGGCGATGGGCACGTTGCGCTGCGGATTGCGCGTTTCACCGGCCAATTCCACGCCTTGGCGAAACCCCAGGTACGAAAACACGATGCCGGCAGTGGCGATGGACGAGAACACGCCCGGCCAGCCGAACGGCAGGAATCCGCCGGCCGTCACATTGGAGAAGTTCAGGCCGTTGTAGGCCGTGAGCAGAAACGCCACCACCACCAGGATGATGATGAACAACTTCCACCACACCAGCGCATTGTTGAGACGCGCAAACCAGCGGATGCCGATCACGTTGATGAGGCTGAAAAGCGCCAGCAAGGCAATCGCCACCGCAAAGCCGGGGCCGGTCAATACCGGCACGCCGTCTTCCAGTTTTTGCAGCCACGGCAAATAGTTGTTGGCATATTGCAGCGCGGCCAGCACCTCGATGGCAGTGGTCGAAGCCGCCGCCAGCCAGGTGATCCAACCCAGCGTGTAGCTGGCGAACGAACCGAAGGCGAAATGCGGAAAGCGCACCACACCGCCCGACACCGGAAACATGGTGCCCAGCTCGGCGTAGCACAGGCCGATGAAGATGATCATCACGCCGCCGATGGCCCAAGCCAGGATCGAGCCCGGCCCGGCAATCTCGGCGGCATTGAGCGCGCCGAACAGCCAGCCCGAACCGATGATCGAGCCGACGGCCGTGAACAGAAGGCCGATGATGCCGATGTCACGCTTGAGGTGCGTGTCGTCGGCCGCCTTGCGATGGATGGTGGAATCGCTCGTTGCCATGTTCTCTCCCCGAAAACAGGTGCACGATGGAACGCCCCGCCCTGGAAACCCCGCAAAACCGCATGGCCTGCCTGGGGACGCAAGAATGGCTTCCGATAATGACGGCATCATGCGTCTTCATACAAGCCCGTGACTTGTGGCCCATGTCGGATTTCACGGGATCGGCATGCGACAATCCACTGTCATGGCCATTATCGAATTTCCGCTCAAGGGCGATTGCATCGCCCTTTGCCAGCTCCTCAAGCTGACCGGACTGCGCCCCAGCGGCGGCAGCGCCAAACTGACCGTGGCCGAAGGCGCCGTGCGCGTGGACGGCGAGGTGGAAACGCGCAAGACCTGCAAGATCCGCGCGGGGCAGGAAGTGCAACTGGACGACACCCGGATTCGCGTGATCGCGTCCTGAAACCGCTTCGCGCGGTCAATCGCCGCCGGCTTCGTCGTGCACGTGCTGCATGGTGTCCAGCGCCAGCGCCGAGTGCGCATAGGCGCCGCCGGCGCGCATTTCCGCCGCCACCCAGATGGCTTCCATGATCTCTTCTTCCGTCGCGCCCTGCTTCATGGCTTCGCGGGTGTGGCCCTTGATGCAGTACGGACATTGCGTGACATGCGCCACGGCCACGGCGATCAGTTGCTTGGTCGCACCCGGCAGCGCACCGTCGGCGAACACCGCGGCGCTGAATGCCTTGAAAGCCTTCAGTGGCCCCG
>DASSBH010000084.1:0-8773 GCA_035698945.1 Oleiagrimonas sp. | reverse complement strand
CGCCGCTGGCCGACCTGCGCGAAGGCCTGAAGTCGGTCACCTACCAGAAAGTGCTGGGCAGCCTGTGGGACAAGTGCATGCGCGTGGCGGAGCTGGCGCGCGTCACCGCCAACCGGGTCGGCGTCGATGCCGGCCTGGCGGCGCATGCGGCCAGCCTGTGCAAGTGCGACCTGCTCACGCGCATGGTCGGCGAGTTTCCCGAACTGCAAGGCGTGATGGGCCGTTACTATGCGGCCGCACACGGCGAACCGGCGGAACTGGCCGAAGCCCTGGACGCGTTCTACCAGCCGCGCCAGGCCGGCGATCCGGTCGCCGCTGGCAAGCTCGGCCAAGTGCTGGCGGTGGCCGAACGCCTCGACACCCTGGCCGGCATCTTCGCCGTCGGCCAGAAGCCGACCGGCACCCGGGATCCGTTTGCCCTGCGCCGCGCCGCGCTGGGCCTGGCACGGACCCTGATCGAGGGCGGGCTGGACATCGCGCTGGAGCCGGCCTTCATCGAGGCGCTGGACTTGCTGCCCGCGATAGCCGGTGCCACCGACAAGCCCGGCCTGGCCGGCGAACTGTACGATTTCGTGCTCGATCGGCTGCGCGGCTACTACGCCGAGCAAGGCCTTGCGGTGGAAGCGTTCGAGGCGGTGCTGGCGGTGCGGCCGGCCAGCCTGTCCGACTTCGACCGTCGCCTGCGCGCCGTCGCCGCGTTTGCCGCCTTGCCCGAAGCGGCCAGCCTGGCCGCCGCCAACAAGCGAGTCGGCAACCTGCTGCGCAAGCAGGACGCCATTGCCAGCCGTACGGTCGATCCGCGCCTGTTCGACGCCGACGCCGAGCGGGCGCTGGCCGCAGCGTTGCAGGCGGCCCGCGCCGAGACCGATCGGGCCATGGACGCGGGCGATTACGCCGGCGCCCTGGCCCGCCTGGCCGCCCTGCAGGCGCCGGTGGACCGGTTCTTCGACGAGGTGCTGGTCATGGCCGAGGATGCCGGCGTGCGCGGTAACCGGCTGGCCCTGCTCGCCGAACTCCAGGCGCGTTTCCTCGCCATCGCCGACATTGCCCGGCTACAAGCGGTCGATAATTGCTAAAAAAGTGTTGACATAGCGTTATCCGTGGCGTTAGCGTGCGGGACGCAGATTGCCGCAGATGCATCGGATATCCGGTGTGCGGGGTTGATGCGTGACTTGCAGGAGATGCGGGTCCAGGAGCGGGGTCGCCTCGGGAAGGCGACCGGATGGCAAAAGCGCCTGGGTAACCCATGTCCCTGTGCCATTGGTGCGCTGGGTTTGCCAGTTCACTTTGTGCTTTCAGTGGCCCGTTTGCGGGTCGATCTGGGGAGATCATCGTGATGAACAAGCGTTATGTTTCGCGAGGGGGCCAGCCTCGTCGCAATGCCCTGGCCATTGCTCTTGCAGTGGGCCTGGGCTTCACCGGCTTGGCCTATGGCCAGTCCACCACCGGCACCATCTTCGGCACCGCGCCGGCGGCTGCGGGCCAGACTGTCACGGTCAGCGGTTCGTCCGGTGCCACACGTACTGTCGGCGTCAATGCCGATGGCCGCTACTCGGTCAGCAACCTGCCGGTGGGCACCTATACGGTGACTCTCAACAGCAATGGTTCGGCTGTTTCCACGCGCAACAACGTGGGCATCACAGTCGGCGCGGGTACCGAGGTTGACTTCGCCAATGCCGCCAATGCCACGGAGCTGACCGGCGTGCAGGTGAATGCCAGCGCACTGCCGACGATCGACGTGACCAACGTCGAAGCCAGCTACGTCATCAATGCCGCTGAGCTGAAGCGTCTTCCGGTAGGCCGCAGCGCCGAGTCCATCGCCTTGCTGGCACCGGGCGTGGTCTCCAGCAGCGCCTACTTCGGCAACGCGCTCGTGGTCGCCGGTGCCGGTGCCACCGAGAATGCCTATTACGTCAACGGCTACAACACCACCGCTCTGTACAACTACACCGGTTCGTCCTATCAGCTGCCTTACGGCTCCATCGCGCAGCAGGAAACCAAGGTCGGCGGCTACGGCGCCAAGTACGGTCGCGCCGATGGTGGCGTAATCAGCCAGATCGGCAAGCGCGGCACCAATGAGTGGCATTTCGGCGGCCAGTTCACGGTGACGCCAAGGACCCTGCGCTCCGATCCGCGCAACGCGTACTACCCGGACGTCCAGTTGCAGGGAGACGAGGAGCTTGCCGACCTCGACCCCGACCACCAACCGGGGAGTCTGTACCAGTACCGCAAGGAGAACAAGAGCTGGACCACTGCACTGGACGGTTACGTCGGTGGCCCGCTGATCAAGGACAAACTGTTCTTCTTCCTGTCCGCCGAAACCTCGGAGACCAAGGTCAAGAACAACCTCTCGGTGGGTACCAACGAGGTAGATTTCTACAAGAACCACGGTACCAGGTACTACGGCAAACTCGATTGGAACATCAACGACAACAACATCCTCGAGTTCACCGAGTTGAAGGAGCGCGACGTCAACGGCTACGGCACGTCGTACACGTTCGACAACGACCTGCTTGAGCCGGTTGGCGATCCAAGCAGCCTCAGCTATGGCACTTTCGAGCATGAGTCCCGAATCTTCCATTACACCAGTTACCTGAGCGATGCGGCCACCCTGAGCGTGCTGTACGGCTACACCGAAGTGCATAATCCCAACATCACGCCGGACGCCAACCCGCTGCCGTACATCTCGGGGTCGTCCCTGCAGGACCCCGCAATCACCGGCGGCACCGCCATTCGCAACGCGCAGAATGCGACCTCGATGACTTCGGCGAACCGCCGCACCCGTTCCAAGAGCCTGCGTGTTGATTTTGATTACCAACTGGGCGACCACCTGTTGGAAGTTGGTATCGATAACCTGAAATACACCGCCCACGACCAGGGTTCGCAGATGTCCGGCCCCGGCTATCTGTGGATTTATGCCCGCCAGGACCCGGCGGACGAGGACATTTTGCCCGGCTTGGGTGTCGGTGCGCCGGGCGGCAACGGCTACTACGTGCGCAAGTACATCTTCGAGACCCTGACCAGCATGTCGGCGACCCAGAAGGCCTGGTATGTGCAGGATCAATGGCAAGCGACTCCCAACCTGCTGATTAGCCTGGGCCTGCGTAACGACCATTTCATCAACGCGAACTCCGCCGGCACACCCTTCATCGACGAGCCGGACCAGTGGGAGCCGCGCCTGGGCTTCAGTTGGGACGTGAACGGCGATTCCTCGCTGAAGATCTACGGCACGGCCGGCCGCTACTATCTCGCCATCCCGCAGGCCACCGGCGAACGTGCCGCTGGTAATTCCCTGTTCACCGGCGAGTACTTCACCTATACCGGCATTGATGCCAATGGCGAACCCACCGGCTTGACCTGCGTGGGCGGACCTGGCGACCCGCCGGGCACGGGTTGCGCGGGTCCGGTGTCCGCCAACGGCGAGTTCGGCCAGCCCGTGGATCCCACCACCGTCGCCTCGACCACCCTCAAGCCGCAGTATCAGGATGAATATATCCTGGGCTTCGACAAGGCGTGGGGTCCGGACTGGACCTGGGGCGCCAAGGCGACTTACCGCACCCTGGGCACCATCATCGACGATGAATGCGTGGTCTATCCGATCGCCAACCAGATCACCGCCATGGGTCTGAACCCGGACGACTACCAATTCGCCTCGCCGTTCTGCCACATCTTCAACCCCAACCTCAGCAACACCTTCACCGTTCACTCGGCTGTCGGCGGGGATGACATCCAGGTTCCGGTTTCGCAGGAAGATTTCGGCTTCACGGGGGCCCAGCGCGACTACTATGCGCTGGATCTGTACCTGGAGCATCCATTCGACGGCAAGTGGGCCGGCCGCATCGATTACACGTTCGCCCGCAGTTGGGGCAATGCCGAGGGCCAGGTGCGTTCGGACATCGGTCAGACCGACGTGTCGGTTACCGAAGATTGGGATTACTGGCAGCTGATGTCCGCCTCCCGTGGTTACCTTGCCAATCACCGTCGTCATCAGCTCAAGGCTTACGGCGCCTGGCAGCTCACGCCCGAATGGCTGGTTTCCGGCAACCTGCTGATCCAGTCCGGCATGCCCAAGTCCTGCCTGGGTTGGTACGGTCCGGACCAGACCAACGAGGGTGGTCCGTACGGTGGCGGTTTCTACGGCTCCGATTATCACTGGTGCCGTGGCAAACCCTCGCCGCCGGGTCTGGATACCCAGCCGTGGACCAAGCGGCTTGACCTGGGTGTGGCTTACAGCCCGGCGTTCGCCGACCACAAGCTGACCTTCCGCCTGGATGTGTTCAATGTGACGGACGAGCAAGAGGTCACGCAGAGCAATCCGCACCTGTATCCGCGTAATGATCACAGCATCAACAACACCTACGGGTTGCCGATCTCCTACCAGGCTCCGCGTTCCGTACGTTTCTCGATGTCGTACGACTACTGATAACACCTGCAACACCGGATCCGTATAGATCCATTTCAGGCGCCACCCGCAAGGGTGGCGTCTTTTTTTTTTAGTCCCGTGACCTTTTCCATGCAGGCCTTTGCCGCTATGCTTGGCGCTTCCCCCGCGGAAAGGGCGGGTTTTCGCCGCGGCGATCCGGCCTTTCGTGACCCCCCAGTTCCATCATTGGCAAAGAGGTTTCCCTCATGCGCAGGATCGTCTTGACGCTGGCCGTATCGGTGGCGTTTGCCGCTGCCGGCTGCAGCAATTCCAATGCCCCACAGGACCAGCAGGCCGAACAGGGCCAGCCGGCGACGGCCTCGACGGCCACCAGCGTCAGCGGCACGGTCAGCCTGCGCGAAGCGCGCCAGTTGTCGCCGCAAGCCACGCTCGAAATCAAGCTGCTCGATGTGTCGTCGCAGTCGACCACGCCGCTGGCCACCAAGATGGTGGCGCCGGTGACGCAGATGCCGGTGCAGTTCACCCTCGATTTCAATCCGACCGACATCAACCCCAACGACCTGTACGTGGTGCAGGCGAATCTGGTCGACGGCGAGCGTCATTTCGCCATGCCGCTGCAGGCACCGGTGCTGACCAAGGGCGCGCCGGCCCGGGTCGACATCAAGCTGGTGGCCGAGTCGACGCCGGAAGAAAAGATGCTGGCCGATTTCACAAAGGTGCAGAAGCACATTGGCGGCATGGCCATGAGCAAGGGTACGGCCCTGGCCAAGGACGTGTCGCGCGGTTGGCAGGTGTTCCGCGACAAGGACAGCGGCGACGTGCTGTTCATCCGCGAGCTGGCCGACTACGGCGACAAGGGCTTCACCAGCACCGACTACGCCTACCAGGACGGCAAGCCGTGGGTGGTGGTGCAGGAGAAAAAGTCCAGCCAGAGCGCCAAGCCCAATGAGGTCGACCGTGCCGGCTGGAGCGACGCGGGCGAACTGGTGCTGAAGCAGCAGGTCAGTGGCGGCAAGACCACGACGTTGTCCGACGATGCTGCTGCCGATCTGCAAAAGCATGCCGAGGCGATGTACGCACAGGTCGCGAAGAAGCCTGCGAAGAAGAAAAGGTAACCGGCCGACCCGTCATCGTCGACAAAAAAAGCCGGCTGTTTGCGCAGCCGGCTTTTTGTTGCCGCAACGCTTGCCTCAGAACGCGATCTTGACGCCCAGGTTGAGGCTGTCGAGCTTCTGGTTGCTGTCGGCAAAGCGACCGTCGTAGGCCAACCAGCCGCTGACGTTCGGCGTGAAGTCGGCGGTCAGGCCCAGATTGACGCTGGCCCAGTCCGCATCGGGCGTATAGCCGTCCAATGCGAACGTACCGTTCATGTTGACCAGGCCGGCCTGCACGGCGCGCGCGTCGGCCTGGCTGTCGTGGTTCCAGGCCAGTTCGACGAACGGGTGCAGCATGCTGGGGCCGGCTTGCCAACTGCCCGCCAGGCGCCAGCCCAGCGTGCCGACCAGTGCCTTGCGCTCCTGTTTGCCGAACCACATGGCCGAGCTGTCGCCGCCGGATTCGCGGAAGCCGTTGACGCGGATGCGCTGCCATTCCAGACCGGCGAACGGCCCGGTGCGCAACGCGTCGTCGCCGAACCACCAACCGCCGTTGAGTCCGGCCAACAACTGCGAACCGTCGGTGCTGCCGGTTTCGGTGCGGTGCAACGCGCCGAGCATGAAGCTGCGGTTGACGTCGTTGTAGTCGAGTTGCGCGAAGCCGACGTGCGCGCCCAGGTAACCGCCGTCGCGATGGTACACGGCATAGCCCGAGGCCAGCGTCGAGTTGAGCTGGTAACCGCCGGCGCCGCCGTCGACACCGGCCTTGTTGCGCGATATGCCCAGCGCCATGCCGAGATTGAAGTCGTCGCCGGCCTTGGCGTCGACGCCGAGGGTGAGGTTGGCGTTGTTGCTGTCCATGCCGGGCGAGTTGGCGGTGGCGTCGAAACTCTGCCGTCCGTAATCGACCGCGGCGAACAGGCGCGTGCCGCTGCCCTGGTTGTCGACCAGCATCTGGTCGTGCACGGTGCGCATGTGCGCGGCCGCGGACGCCAGCGGCGCTTCGGCCAGCAGCGAGGTCTGCCCCGGCGCATTCATCTCGGCCACCACGTACTGACCGAGCATGACGTGGCCTGCGGTGGTCGGATGCACGCCGTCGGCGAACAGGTAACTCTGGTCGGTGCCCGGCGCATAGGTGTACGGCAGTCCCGAACCGTCCGGTCCGCATTGCACCGAACTGGAACCGGCGCCGCAGGCCGGCGCGGTGACGTTGCCGAAGCCGAATGAAGCCGGGTCGGCGACGACCTCGTTGAGCAGGCTGTAGGTATCCACGGGGATGATGCCGACCCCCAGTTGCGCCAGGCCGGTGTCGAGCTGGCCGTTGTAGATCAGCGACAGGCCGGTCAACGATGCGGCGGCGCCGGGGTTGCCGGCCTCCTGCGCCAACGCGGATGGCGTGATGCCGACGTTGGGTAGGTTGAACACGATGATGTTGGTGGCGCCGGCCGCCTGCAACTGGCCGATCAGCGCGGCTTCCTGATGGCCGGCCGCCGCGATCGCAGCCTGCGCCTGGTCGGCGTTTTCCAGTGCGGTCACGCCGGCGCCGGCCGCCACCAGGGCGCGGATCTGCGCCGCTACCGCCGCGGCCACGTCAGGCGGTAGACCGGTGGTATTGGCTGCGATCAATTGGTCGGCGACGGCCGACGCACCGACGGCGGTGGCATGGTAGAAAATATCGTTGGCGCCGCCCCAGACCGAATACAGCGCATCCGGATCGACGGCACCGGCGGCGAGGTAACCATCGATCTGCGCGGTGATGGTCGGCACCGCGGCGGGCGTTCCGGGCGAATTGGTCAGGACGCCGGCGCCGCCCCAGGCGTAGTCGCTGCCGCCGGGAATCAGCGACGGTTGCAGGGTGAAGCCGAAATGTTCGGCCACGTGCTCGATCGCCGTCTCGCCGGGGTTGGTGGTGAAACGCAGGGGCGGTTGCACGCCTGGCGCGGTGGCCAGCGAGATGTTGCCGCTGTCGCTCAGGCTGTCGCCGAACACCACGACCTTGCTGAAATCGGTGGCTTGGGCACCGGCGCTGAAGACCAGGGCGGCAAGGATGGCGCCGCTCAAATGACGCAGACGGGGCATGACGGCTTTCTCCTGGGCAGAATTCGCGGGAATCGCGGCACGTTAACGATAAATGAATCCATACGGCCGCGCATGTTGCGCTGCACCGTAAACTCTCGTCCCACCAAGTCAGGCGGCGTGGCGGCGCTTGAGGTGCACCAGCAGCAGCGAGATGGCCGCCGGGGTGACGCCGCTGATGCGCGCGGCCTGGCCTACGGTCTGCGGCTGCACCTGCTTGAGCTTGGCCAGCACTTCGGCGGACAGGCCGCGCACGGCGTCGTAGTCGAAAACCTCGGGAATGATCGTGGTTTCGTGCCGGCGCTGGCGCTCGATTTCGGCATGCTGACGTTCCAGGTAGCCGGCGTAGCGGGCCTGCACCTCGACCTGCGCGGCAATATCGGCGGCATCGACGGCCGGGCCGAAACCGTCGACCGCGGTGAGCCGGGCGTAATCCAGTTCGGGACGACGCAGCAGGTCCAGCCCGCTGGCTTCGCGGCCGAGCACGATGCCATGACGCGTCGCCAACGCCGTGCCGAGCGCATTGCCCGGCGTCGCCCACACCGCCTTCAGTCGCGCGGTTTCGCGTTCGACCGCGTCGCGCTTGCGGCACATCGCGTCGTAGCGTTCGCGCGACACCACACCCAGTTCGAAACCGGTTTCGGTGAGGCGCTGGTCGGCATTGTCCTCGCGCAGGTGCAACCGGTATTCGGCGCGCGAGGTGAACATGCGGTACGGCTCCAGCGTGCCGTTGCTGGTCAGGTCGTCGATCAGCACGCCGATGTAGGCCTGGTCGCGGCGCGGATACCATGGCTCGCGTCCCTGCACGGCGCGCGCAGCATTGAGGCCAGCAACGAGGCCCTGCGCGGCGGCTTCCTCATAGCCGGTGGTGCCGTTGATCTGGCCGGCGAAGTACAGGCCGCCGATAGCCCTGGTTTCCAGCCACGGCGCCAGACCGCGCGGATCGAAGTAGTCGTATTCGATGGCGTAGCCCGGGCGCGTGATGTGCGCCTGCTCGAAACCCTTGATCGAGCGCACCAGCGCCAGTTGCACGTCGAACGGCAGCGAGGTGGATATGCCGTTGGGATAAACCTCGAAAGTATCCAGGCCTTCGGGCTCGATGAAGATCTGGTGCGAGGCCTTGTCGGCGAAACGCACGACCTTGTCCTCGATCGACGGGCAGTAGCGCGGACCGGTGCCCTCGATCTGGCCGCTGTACAGCGGCGAGCGGTCGAGTGCG
>DASSBH010000083.1:0-10129 GCA_035698945.1 Oleiagrimonas sp. | reverse complement strand
GTAGTAGCGGTCGAAGCCGGCCATCATCAGGATCTGCTTGAACAGCTGCGGCGACTGCGGCAGCGCGTAGAACTCGCCTTCATGCAGGCGCGAAGGCACCAGGTAATCGCGCGCGCCTTCGGGCGTGGCCTTGGTCAGGATAGGCGTTTCGATATCCTGGAAACCGGCCGCGTCCAAATGCCGGCGCAGGGCCTGCACCAGCTTGATGCGGGTGCGCATCATCTGCTGCATGTCCGGGCGGCGCAGATCCAGGTAACGGTAGGTAAGGCGCATTTCCTCGTTGGGATTTTCATGCAACGCGAACGGCAGATCGCGCGCTTCGTTGAACACTTCCAGCGTGTCGGCCAGCACTTCGACCGCGCCCGTCTTCATCTTCGGATTGACCGAACTGCGCTCGCGCAAAGCGCCGCTGACGCGCAGGCAATATTCGTAGCCCAGTTCCGCGGCCAGCGCGAAGGCTTCGGCGTTGTCGCGATCCACCGTCACCTGCGCCAGACCGGTGTGGTCGCGCAGATCGATGAAAGCCACATGGCTTTGCAGGCGGATCTTGTTGACCCAGCCGCACAGGGTCAGTGACTGGCCGATCTCGGCCTCGTCGATGAGGCCGCAATAATGGGTACGCATGAACTGGAAACTCCGGCGAAATGCAATGGCGCGGGGCGAATCGGCGATTTTAACACCTTGCCGGCCTCCGCCCGCCGATGACCGCAAACATTCCGCGTAGGGCGGGTACTGCCCGCCGTGGGGTGTCCGATGGCGGGCAGTGCCGCCCTACGCGGAAAGCGGCATGCGACACGGACAGCATTCCTGAACGGCACAGGGATGGCCCGGCCGCGACATATCCGTACAATCGTCCTCCATGAACAAGCAAACCTCGCACGCCGCCGCCATCCGCGACTGGATCCTCTCGACCGCCCGCAGCGGGCACAGCATCGAAGACATGGTCGACATGATGGTCAGAACGGGATACACCGCCCGCCAGGCCCGTCGTCTGGTCGCGGAACACCTGAACCGGCCAGCCATCGCCATTCCCGTTGCCGACACCCGCCAGGACGGCCAGCGCACGCGGCATCCCGAGCCGCCTTTCATGATGGCCGACAACCGCCGCATCCCCGTGTCGATGAGCATGGAATCGCCCACCGTGCGCGTGCTCGAATCGGTGCTCGACGATGCCGAATGCGACGAACTGATCGAGCAAGCCCGCCCACGGCTGGTGCGCTCGCGCACCGTCACCGACGCCGGCACCCACGAGATCAGCGAGGCGCGCACCAGCAGCGGCATGTTTTTCATGGTCAGCGAAACCGAACTGATCACCCGCCTGGAATACCGCATTGCCGAACTGCTGAACCTCCCCGTCGAAAACGGCGAAGGCCTGCAGATTCTGCACTACGAGCCGGGCCAGCAATACGAGCCGCATTACGACTGGTTCGACGCCACCCAGGCCGGCTACAAGGGCCTGACCGAACACGGCGGCGAGCGCATCGCCAGCTTCATCATGTACCTCAACACACCCGAAGGCGGTGGCGGCACGCACTTCCCGCGCGCCAACTTCACCGTCAGCGCCCGCAAGGGTTCGGCCGTGTACTTCGCCTACGAAAACGGCGACAAAAGCTCGCTGCACGCGGGGTTGCCGGTCACCAAGGGCGAAAAATGGATCGCCACCAAATGGTTGCGCGAGCGACCTTATCGGTGATTTCCTGCGTTCTGCGTGGGCTGAGGCCCGATACACGAAACGTATCCTGATACCTCGACAGCGATTACAGCTCTGCTCCTTCCCCTTCAAGGGGAAGGTTGGGATGGGGATGGTTTTGCTCTTGCCGCAACACTCAAATCCAGCCTGCTGGCAAAGAGCGTATTGCAGTTGAGTTTTGAGGCTAATCAGGAGAAAAAAATCTTGATTCGTGTCCGCGTCTTTGCCTGCTCCGCCATTGCCATGAAAACCCGCTCTACGGGTTGCGGTTATTTTCTGTGCGCTCTTGTTGCTTGGCTTGTCGCCACAAGGCTTCCTGCTCGGGCAGGGTGCGGGTGTCCAGGGGTTTGCCATCGGCGGCGGCGAGGGTTTCCATGGTGCGGAAACGGCGCTCGAATTTGGCGTTGGCGCGGCGCATGGCCCGCGCGAAATCGACGTCGGCGTGGCGGGCCAGGTTGACCAGCACGAACAGCACGTCACCAAGTTCGTCCTCGATGCGTTCGGCATCCGGCGCGGTCATGAACTCGGCACGCAGTTCGGCGACTTCCTCGTCCAGCTTGTCCAGCACGGTATTTTCGTCGGGCCAGTCGAAACCCGTGCGCGCCGCGCGCTGCTGCAGTTTCTGCGCGCGGCGCCACGGCGGCAGGCCGCGGGCGATGCCGGCCAGCGCACTGGTGTCGGCCTCGCCCTTGCGCTCGCGCTCGCCGGCCTTGATCGCTTCCCAGGCGCGGGTCTGCTCGGCGGCGTCGGCATAGCTCGCGTCGGCGAACACGTGCGGGTGGCGGCGCACCATCTTGTCGCTGATGGCGGCCACCACGTCGGCAAACGCGAAGTGCCCGGCCTCCTCGGCCATGCGCGCGTGGAACACCACCTGCAACAGCAGGTCGCCGAGCTCGTCACGCAGGTCGTCGAAATCGCGGCGGTCGATGGCGTCTACCACCTCGTGCGCTTCTTCCAGCGTGTAGTTGGCGATGGAGTCGAAATCCTGCTCGACATCCCATGGGCAACCGTTTTCCGGATCGCGCAGGCGCGCCATGATGGCGAGCAGGCCGTCGATGTCGTGTTTGTCGTTGCTCATGTCCACCACGTTAGCGCGTCGCCGCCGCTGTTGTTGTTGTGTAGGAGCGGGCCTGCCCGCGATGGATGCGTGGTGGTGCCCTGAACGGCAATCGCCTGCAGGCAGGCTCTACGAGGGAGATGGCGTTGTGACCAGTTTCGCTGACCAATCGATGCGTGGGTCGCCCACGGCCAGGAACTCGGGATTGAGCAACGATTCCTTGGTGTTGTAGGCCAACGGCACGCCGTCCAATCGCGTGACGGCGCCGCCGGCCTGCTCCAGCACGCATTGCGCGGCGGCCGTGTCCCATTCGGAGGTGAGGCCGGCGCGCAGATACAGGTCGGCGTCACCGCGTGCGATCAGGCAGAACTTCAACGACGAACCCATCGCCACGGTGATGTATTCGCCGATGTTGGCAAGGAGTTCCGCTTGGCGTCCGCTGCCATGGGAGCGACTGCCTGCCACCACCAACGGGGACGCCGGTTTGCGAGTGCCGAGGGTGGATGTCCTGCCTTCGCGTCGCACATGGGCTCCATCGTTGGCGCTGGCGGAGTAAAGGTCGCCCGTCACCGGCGCCAGCACCACGCCCATGACGCTGCGGTGATGGTCGATAAGCGCAATGTTGACGGTGAACTCGCCGTTGCGCTTGACGAATTCGCGCGTGCCGTCCAATGGGTCGACCAGCCAGTAACGCGACCATTGGCGACGCGTGTCCCAGGCGATGTCGGCGGATTCCTCCGACAACACCGGGATGTCCGGCGTCAGCGCATGCAGGCCGTCGACGATGAGACGATGCGAGGCGAGATCGGCCGCCGTCAGCGGTGAATGGTCGGACTTGCACTCGACCTCGAAGTCCTCGCGCGCGTACACCTCCAGGATGGCCTGTCCGGCCTGTTCGGCCAACGCACAGACGGCGTCCAGCGACGGCAGGTTGTCGATGCGCGCGCTCATGCCGGCTGGTACCGGCCGGCGAGGTATTCGCGCGCCATGAACAGGGCGGCCATGGTGCGGCCTTCGGTGACATCGTCACGCGCGATCAGGGTATGCAATTCGGACATTTTCCAGGGCACCACTTCCATCTCCTCGGGTTCGTCGCCAGGCAGGCGTTGGGGGTAAAGGTCTCGCGCCAGCACCACGTCGGTCATGTGGCTCATGTAGGCTGCCGCCAACGACACGCGACCGAGCACGACCAGCTCGCGCGCGCCATAGCCGGCCTCTTCCTTCAATTCGCGATTGGCGCCTTCGATGGCGCTTTCGCCGGGATCGAGCCGGCCCTTGGGCAGGCCCAGCTCGTAATGCTGCAAGCCGGCGCCGTACTCGCGCACCAGCAGCACGGTGTCGTCGTCGCGCATCGGCACAATGATGGCGGCGCCGCGACCGGCATTGAGGATGCGCTCGTAGGTGCGATGCACGCCGTTGCTGAATTCCAGATCCAGTTGCTCGGTGCGCAGGAACGTGCTGTGCGTGCTGGAACGGCGCGCCAGGATTTTGGGCAGCTTGGACATCCCTGCATTGTACATACGCCGATGCCTTGAAAATCCGATGATTGATCTCCTGCGGTAATCTCCAACCGTTCGTGGTGATGCTTCGACAGGCTCAGCACGGGGTACGCTTCGCGTATCGAACCATGAACGGTACGGGAAACTCGGAGACTGCCCTTCGATACCTCAGGGCGAACGGGCTTCGTTATATAGCGTCACCTCGCGGCTATCTTGCTATCTTTTGTAGGAGCGCGCCCGCGCGCGATTGCCGATGCCTTGAGGCAAGATCCATCGCGCGCAGGCGCGCTCCTACAAAAAAGCAAGCGTGTCGGCATCAGGACGCCTTCAACTGAAGGCGCACAGTTTTGTGCAGTGCCGGCACGGCAGCCAACACCGAAGTCGTGTCGAGTGTGAGGTCGCCGCCATCCAGATCGGTGAACACGCCGCCGGCTTCGCGCACGATCACCGTCAGCGCCGCAATGTCGAGGATGTTGACGTCCGACTCGATCACCACGTCCAGTGCGCCACGCGCCAGCTGGTGGTAATGGCAAAAGTCGCCGTAGCCCCGGATGCGATTGACGGCTCCCAGCAGATCGCCCAGTGCGCGCCAGCGCAGTACGTCGCCCGCCAGCATGCGCACGTTGCCCATCGAGATGGCCGCCTGCGTCACATCGGAAGTATCGGCGACATGGATGCGCTTGCCGTCCATCCACGCGCCACCGCCGCGACGCGCCCACAGGGTTTCGCCGTAATGCGGCGCTGCCGAAACGCCGAGCAGCAGTTCACCATCGTGCATCAGGGCGGTCTGCGTGGAGTAGAACGGCGTGCCGCGCACGAAGCTTTTGGTGCCATCCAGCGGGTCGACCAGCCACAGGAAATCGCCGTCGCCCTCGCGGCCGTGTTCCTCGCCGAAGATGGCGTGGTCAGGGTAATGTTTCCGCAGGATGTCGCGAATGGCCGTTTCGGCCTCACGGTCGGCCACGGTCACCGGGCTGGCATCGGCTTTGTGTTCCACGTCCAGCGGCTGACCGCGGTACTGCGCGATGACCCGGGCCGCGGCCGACGCCGCTTCGCGCGCCACCGCCAGTGCCTCGTCCAGAAAATGCTCGTCCAACGTCATGGGGCAATCTCCGCCATGGCCAGGCCGCCGTGACGCTGCATGCGCACGCTGCCGTCGGGTTGTCGCTGGCCGAACCGCTCCAGCAGACGACGCAACGCCGGATGCGCGCCACGCGGACGCATCGTGACATCCAGCCGCCAGCCCAGCGTGGTCGCGACGAATTGCCCACGCAGGCTCAGCGGGCCGTCAGTTCCTTCGTCGGCCAGATCGGCGCGGATCACGCTGCCGCCTTGCGTCTGCCAACGGGATTGAATGTCGCCCAGCATCACCTCGCGCTCCGCATCGTCCACCTGTGCCGACCGCCATGTCACGCGGGCCTGCAATTGCGTCGGCCAGCCATCGACCAGACGCAGCTTGTCCACATGGCCGGCCACCGTGCCTTCCAATCGCATGCCCGCCGGCCACAACACCTTCAGGCGCTTCATCGGCACGCTGAAATCGAGTTTGCTGGCCACGATAGCGTCATCGTCCGCACGCGCGATATGACCATGGATCATCACTCCTGCACCGCTCAGAGCCACCTGCCCGCGTAGATGTCCAAAAACGGCCATGCGGCTCAACGTCCAGTCGAGTCGTCCAAGATGCTGGCCGTTCACGACCAGACCTTTTGCCTCGCCGGCCCACACGCTGCCGCTCATCGCACCCACACGCACGGTCGGGTAGTCATCCTGAACCAGACGCCATGCCCAGCGCGCCGGAAACCACCACGCCAGTGCCAGCAAGACGAGCAGCACGGCCAGCAGCAGCCATGGCCAGCGGCGACGGGATCGGGCCGCCATCAATGGTCAACCTCTTGCATGGAAATATGGATTACAACGATCATGGACGCCATGGATACTCCCGTTTTCAACAACCACGCGTTGGCCGCACGTGACCTGCGCCATGTCTGGCACCCGTGCACGCAGATGCACGACCACGAAACCATTCCCATGGTACCGGTGGTGCGTGGCGAAGGGGCATGGCTTTTCGATGCCGATGGACGGCGCTACCTCGATGCCGTCAGTTCCTGGTGGGTCAACCTGTTCGGCCACACCAATCCGCGCATCGCCGCCGCCCTGACCGACCAGGCGCATACGCTGGAGCACGTGATTTTTGCCGGCATGACGCACCCGCCGGCCATCGAGCTGGCCGAACGGCTGGCAGCCGTCACGCCGCCGGGGCTGGAACGCGTGTTCTATGCCGACAACGGTTCTTCGGCCATCGAAATCGCCCTGAAGATGAGCTTCCACTACTGGCTCAACCGTGGCCAGGGCAAGCGCACCCGTTTCATGGCCCTTTCCGGCGGCTATCACGGCGAGACGCTGGGCGCGCTGTCGGTCAGCGACGTGGCGCTGTATCGCAAGACCTATGCGCCGCTGCTGCTGAAGCCACTGCTGGCGCCCTCGCCGGATGCCTACGCGGCCGAACCCGGCGAAAGTGCCGAGGATGTGGCCCTGCGCCGCCTGGGCGATCTGCGCAACATGCTGGAAAAGCACGCGCACGAAACCTGCGCCATCATCGTCGAGCCGCTGGTGCAATGCGCGACCGGCATGCGCATGTACCATCCCGCCTATCTCGTCGGCCTGCGCAAGCTGTGCGACGAATTCGACGTGCATTTCATCGCCGATGAAATCGCCGTCGGCTTCGGTCGCACCGGCACGATGTTCGCCTGCGAGCAGGCCGGTGTGTCACCCGATTTCATGTGCCTGTCCAAGGGGCTGACCGCCGGCACCATGGCCCTGTCGGCCGTGCTCACCACCGAGGACGTCTACGCCGCCTTCTACGACACCTACGCCAGCGGCAAGGCCTTCCTGCATTCGCACAGCTACACCGGCAACCCGTTGGCCTGTCGCGTTGCCCTGGAGACACTCAACATCTTCCGCGACGAACCAGTGCTCGAACGCAACTGCCAGCTGGCCGCGCACATGGCCGCACGCCTGGCGCCCCTGCGCGATCATCCCAACGTCGCCGACGTGCGCCAGACCGGCATGATCGCCGCGATCGAACTGACTTCGGACAAGACTGCGCACACGCCGCCGCCCGACGACTGGTGTCGGCACGCCAAGGTCGAAATCTTTCTCCATGGCATGGAGCATGAATGCCTGCTGCGTCCGCTCGGCAACGTGGTGTACTTCATGCCGCCCTACATTGTCGACGAGGCCGACATCGACCACATGATCGACACTGCCGTCGGCGGCATCGAGCGGGCCGTGGGAAACACCTAGACGTCCGTGCTTCACGGAATGGAATCCAGCCAGTCGAGGTGCCGACGAAAACACGCACGTCGCATGCAAGCTCGGTAACACCGCGGGGAGCCAGGAGCCCATCGCCATGACCGAACAGGACACGCCGCTCTCGCCCGCCGCCGATGCGGAGTCGTTGCCGCGGCATACCACGCCCACATGGGAAGTGGAGATGCTGATTTCCGGCGCCGCGGTGTTCGCCATGCTGCAGCTGCCGGGATGGCTGAGCGAGACGCTGTTGCCCTTGATGCCGCGCTTCGTTGCCAACCTGGGTTCGGCATTCGTCTTGTTGTACGGCTACCTTGCCGGCGCCGCCATCATCCTGGCGATTACGTTTGCGCTGCACCTGCTGCTGCGAGCGCACTGGATCGCGCTGGTGGGCTTGCATTCGGTGTTTCCCGACGGCGTGCGCTGGGAGAAGCTGCGCATCGGCCAGGTGTTGCGCGAATTTTCGCAACGTCGCGACAAGGGGGCAGCAGTCAGCATCGAGCGCGCCGACAATCGCGCCACCATGGTGTTTGCGCTCGGCGTCACGCTTGCCACGCTCATGCTGGCGCTCGGCATCGTCGTACTGGTCGCGCTCGCCATCACGGCTGCCATCCGCATGTTTGGCGAGTACGGCGTCAACGTGATCTACGTATTTCTTGCCCCTGGTGTGCTGATCGGGCTTCCCATCGGCATGGCGATCATCGTGGATCGCTTGTTTGGCAAAAATTTGCGCGAAAAAAGCTTCCTGCGACGCCTGCTGAATCGTGCGTACAAGATTTATGCGCGGCTGGGAATTGTGCGCGGGTTCTCCACGGGCTCGCTGCTGGAAAGCCATATCGGTTCGCGCCGCTTCCAGTGGCTGACCATCGCCATCATTGTGCCGGTGATCCTCGGTGTCATCGCCAGCTTGACGATCGGGAACTCACCGCTGCGCTTCGGCAATTACGCGCTGTTCCCCCATTTCAGCCCGCAAAACCCGCACGTGGTCGCCGCGACGCATTACGACGACAGACGCGATCCGACAAGCGACCCGGCAGCGCCGTACATCCAGAGCGTGGTGATCGCCGGTCCGTACCTGAGGCTGATCGTGCCCTACCCGCCCACACGTGACGACGCGGCCTTGCGTCATGAATGCGCCGCCGCACGCGCCGCCCATCGCGACGATGCGCATGCCGTCGCCATGCTGGACTGCCTGGCGGCGCTGCATCCGGTATCGCTGGACGGCAAGCCGTTGACCGTGCATTACGACGTCACTACAGATTCGCGCACCTGGCGTCCGGCGCTACAGGCGATGATCGACATGCGCGCACTGACGCCGGGTCGGCATGTACTGCTGGTGAAGCGCGCACCGAAGCCGCCGGGCGACCACAACCGCGACGACAAGGCCACCGCCTGGGCCATCCCGTTCTGGCGCTGAACGCCGCTGCTTACAATAGGCTCTGTTGCTGCACCGTCGCACTCTCTCATGCCTGCCATCCGCAAGATCATCCACGTCGACATGGACGCGTTCTACGCGTCGGTGGAGCAGCGCGACGATCCGGCATTGCGCGGCAAGCCCGTGGTGGTGGCCTGGCGCGGCGCGCGCTCGGTGGTTTGCGCGGCCAGTTACGAGGCGCGCAAATTCGGCGTGCATTCGGCGATGCCGGCGGTGCGCGCCGAGCGGTTGTGTCCCGACGCCGTCTTCGTGCCGCCGGATTTCGTGCGCTACAAGGCCGTGTCGCAGCAGATCCATGCCGTGTTCGCCGAACACACCGAGCTGATCGAACCGCTGTCGCTGGACGAAGCCTATCTGGACGTGACCGAGGCCGCGCGAGACGGTTCGGCAACGGCCATCGCCAAGGCCATTCGCGCGCGCATCCGCGAAACCACGCAGCTGACCGCCTCGGCGGGCGTCGCACCGAACAAGTTCCTGGCCAAGATCGCCTCGGACTGGAACAAGCCCGACGGCCTTTGCGTGATCCGCCCGCATCAGGTGGAGGCCTTTCTCACGCCTTTGGAAGTCAAGCGCATTCCCGGCGTGGGCAAGGTGATGCAAGGCAAGCTGGCCACGCTCGGCATCCACACCGTCGGCGACTTGCGCACTCATTCGCGCGAGGCGCTGGAACAACGTTTCGGGCGCTGGGGCGCGCGCCTGTACCAGCTGGCGCGCGGCATCGACGAGCGCAGCGTGGAGCCGCATCGCGAAACCCTGCAGGTGTCGTCGGAAGACACGTTCGAGAACGACCTGACGCTCGACGAGCTGGAGCCGCACATCCGCCGTCTGGCCGAAAAGACCTGGACCCACCACCAGCGTGAGGCCGGGCGGGTGGCGCTCACGGTGACGCTGAAACTCAAGACCGCCGACTTCCACACCCTGACCCGCAGCCTGACCCTGGCCGCCAGCCCCGCCGACGCCGCCGAACTGGCCGACATCGCCTGCGCCTTGCGCCAGCGTGTCGACCGTCCGGACGCCACCCGCTATCGGCTGGTGGGCGTGGGATTGTCCGGCTTCATTGATGCCGACGATTACGTGGTGCAGGAAAACCTGTTTCCTTTTGAAATCCTCGCGTAAGGCAGGCCATCAAAAGAAGG
>DASSBH010000082.1:0-13831 GCA_035698945.1 Oleiagrimonas sp. | reverse complement strand
AGGTGGCCTGGTACTTCTTCATGGCATCTTTCAGTTCGCGCCATGCCAAATACTGGATGCGACGATCGATGCTGAGCGTAAGGTCATGCCCCGGCTGCGCCTGGCGCACCAGCTCCACGTTCTCCACCGTGCGGCCATTGCCGTTGCGGATCACCTTCTTGGCGCCAGCCGTGCCCGACAGCCACTTGTTGTAGGCCAGCTCCAACCCTTCTTGTCCCTGCCCGTCGATGTTGGTGAAACCGATGACATGCGCCGTGATCGCGCCGGAGGGGTAATAACGCCGGTATTCGCGTTGCTCGTTGACGCCCGGAATCTTGAGATCCAGCACGGCCTGCGCCGCTTCCGGACTCATCTGACGGCGCAGATACACGAACTGCCGATCAGCCCGCTGCGCCAGGCGCTGCTTCAGCTGGCCGGCATCCACGCCCAACGCCTTCGCCAGCTCGGGAATGCGGTCGGCGTGGTCGAGCAACTTGGGCGGATTGGCCCACAGCGACTCCACCGGCGTGGACACCGCCAGCGGTACGCCGTTGCGGTCGAAAATGGTGCCGCGCGACACCGGAATCGGCACCGTGCGCAGGAAACGCTCGTTGCCCTGCTTCTGATAGAAACCCTTGTCCACCACCTGCAAATCCACCGCGCGCACCACCAGCCCGACCGACGCCAGGCCCAGCAACACGACGACCAGCCCCAGGCGCTTGCGCACGCTGGGGCCGTGACCGCGTCGCGGCGTGTCGATGCGCGATGGCGTGCCGCGCATGCTCATGGACGGATCAGCCGGATGTCGGCGGGCGCGGGAGTCACCATGCCCAGCTTGTTGCGCGCCACCGACTCGATGCGCACCGGGTCGGCCCAGGTCGCCTGCTCCAGTTCGAGACGGCCGAATTCCACGTTGAGATGATCGCGCTGGTTCTGCAGCTTGCTGAGCTGCATGAACAACGTGCGGTTTTCCTGCCGCGCCCAGACCACGGCAATGGCGCTGGCAATCACCGCCAGCAGCAACCCGAACAGCATGATGGCGCGCAACGCGGTCATGCCGCCACCTCCAGCTTTTCGGCCACGCGCAACACCGCCGAGCGCGCACGCGGATTGGCCGCCAGTTCCGCCTTGCCGGCACGCGATTTGCCCAGCGCGCGCAAGCGCGCCGGACGCGCCGCCACCGGTGGCAGATGCCGCGGTTGCGCGGGGGCATGGCCCGACTCGTTGCGGATGAATTGCTTGACCAGACGATCCTCCAGCGAATGGAAACTGATCACCACCAGACGCCCGCCCGGCGCAAGCCGTTCGAGCGCCCCCTTGAGCCCCTGCTCCAATGCGTCCAGTTCACCGTTGACGCGGATACGCAAAGCCTGAAACGTGCGCGTGGCCGGATGCTTGCCCTTTTCGCGATAACCCAGCAGATCGGCGAGCAGCGCGGCCAGCTCGCCGGTGCGCCGGATCGGCTGGGTCTGCCGCCGCTCGACGATGGCGCGCGCGATGCGACGGCTGAAACGCTCCTCGCCGAATCGCCACAGCACGTCGGCGATCTCCGTTTCATCGGCAGCGGCCAGAAAATCCGCCGCGCTTTCGCCCGTGGTCGGATCCATGCGCATGTCCAGCGGCGCATCGGCCATGAAACTGAAACCGCGCGCCGCGTCATCCAGTTGCGGCGAGGACACGCCGATGTCCAGCAGCACGCCATCCAGACCGGCCTGCGTGGCATCCCATGCGACCAGATCCGCGAAGCTGCCGTGATGGATCGACACCCGCGCATCGGCGGCAAAGGCGACCTGCGCCTCGGCGATGGCCTCGGGGTCGCGATCCATCAGCAGCAGACGCCCCTCGGAGCCCAGCCGGCCCAGCAATGCACGGGCATGTCCGCCACGCCCGAATGTGCCATCCAGATATCGCCCGCGTGGTTGCACGGCGAGCCCCTCCAGCGCCTCCTCCAACATCACCGGGATGTGCTGCAACTTGTCTTCTTGCATTGCGGCCACCCCGCTCGTTCCTCGTCATGTCCCGGTGCTACAACCTGAGATCGGCCATCTCCTCGCTGATCTCGTCTTCTTCGATGGTCTGGTGGATCTTCGCCAGGTGGGCTTGTTCGCTCCATATCTCGAACTTGTTGCCCATGCCCAGCAGCACCGCCTTTTTCTCGACGCCGGCCGCACTGCGTTGGCTGGCCGGCAAAAGTATTCGCGCGGCGCTGTCGGGCTCGACCATGGCCGCGGCGCCGACCAGCTTCATTTGCAGATTGCGATGCACCGCCTTTACGCCGGGCAACGCATTGACCTGGTCACGCACCCGCTCCCACTCTTCGTGCGGGAACAACCACAGACAGCCGGACTCGAACGGGTTGTAGGTGACCACCAGCCGATTGCCACAGGCGCGCGCCACCGACTCCCGATACGCGGTCGGGATGGCCATGCGGCCCTTGGCATCAATGGTGATGGCGGTTTCACCCTGGAACACGGCGCAGCTCTCTCCACAAAAAACCACTAATCCACACTGATCGCCACGATAGTCTCAGGTTCTGAGACTGTCAAGCGAAAATTGCTTGTAGATCAAGGAGAAAGGCAACGGTTGCTGAATTTGAGAGTGATTTGTGAGGAACCTGCGGAAGTGTATTGAATTGGTGGGATTTTTGGGTGAAAAGCAAGGGATGAGAAGCAAGCAGTGTGGTCGTGGGGTGGCGGGCCGAGGGTATTGGTTTGGGATCGGGATGGGTGATGGGCGCGCAAAAACTCGGAGTCGAGGTGATTCTGATCGGCGTTGGACAAAAAATGCACAGGCTTCCGGCTACGGACACTTTGCCCTGCCCCCAACTCCGCGCACAAACAGCACGCCCACCAACACCTGAACGGCGGGACATGCGCCATGGCCGAAGTCACAGCCGGTTAACTGCCTCGTCCTTAGCCTGTTTCGTATCGGAACGTGGGAAATCACCGATCTTCACTACGCGCGAGGTAACCACTCATGTCACATATCAAACCATTGGCCATGGCGCTCGGTGCCCTGCTCGCCGCCGGCGGGATGGGCTGCGCAGTCGCCCAGAGCAGCATGCAAAGCAGCGACAACGACATGCAAAACAACGACATGATGCAAAGCAACGACATGCACAACCATCAAGGAAAGATGCAAATGTGGAACATGATGGACACCAACGGCGACGGCAGGATCTCGATGAGCGAACACGCCGCCGCCGCGAAGAAGATGTTCCAACAAGCCGACACCAACGGCGACGGCATGCTCACCAGGCAGGAATTCAGGATGGCGATGCACAAGATGCGTTCCGACATGGGCAAGCATCACGGTCAATTCCGACAGATGTGGACCAAGATGGACACCAACGGCGACGGCTCCATTTCGATGAGCGAACACAACGCTGCCGTCACGCAGATGTTCCGGCAGGCCGACACCAACGGCGACAACATGCTCAGCAAGCAGGAGTGCGAGACGGCCATGCGCAACATGCACCCCGGCATGAGCATGAACCAGAACCACTTCGAGGAGAAGTGGAACAAGATGGACACCAACGGCGACGGCCAGGTCTCGATGAGCGAATACAGCGCTTTCAAGCGTCAGATGTTCAACAAGGCCGATACCAACGGCGATGGCAATGTCAGCAAGATGGAAATGCACAACGCCATGAAGATGATGCGCAACGGCAACGACGACATGGACAACGACATGGACAACGATATGGACGACAACGGCATGGACAACGACAACATGGATGACAACAACGGCTACTGACGTCTTTCCCTCGACGTCCCAATGCGCACTCGCTCAAAAAAAACCGACCGCGCCTCAAACAAGGCGCGGTCGGTCCAAAACCAAATGGAGTCGGCCTGTAAGCCGGGTTCTGTACGCCCGAGGGCGCGACAGTCATTCCTCTGGGCCTGACGTCGCCGTCAGGCTCAAGCAACCTACCCGGGAGCGACGCGGGCCACGCCAAATGCTCCCCTATTCGGTCTTGCTCCAGGTGGGGTTTACCGTGCCACGCGGCGTTGTCCCCGCGCGCGGTGCGCTCTTGCCGCACCCTTTCACCCTTGCCACGCACACCCGAAGATGCCGTTCGGCGGTCTGCTCTCTGTTGCACTGGCCGTCAGTTCACACTGCCCAGGCGTTACCTGGCACCCTGCCCTGTGGAGCCCGGACTTTCCTCGACGTGCGCAAGGCACGCCGCGACTGTCCGGCCGACTCCGGGGGTATTGTACGAGGGATGAGTGGTGAGGGGCGAGTAGCGAGGGCGAATGTTCGTGTTGGCCCTTCGGACTTGCGAAGTCTCCCTTTCTCGTCATTCCGGCGAAAGCCAGAATCCATTTTCATACTTGCCAAAGTGTTGAGACTGAACGCTCTTTGCTCCAACCGCAATGAATCCCGACTTTCGCCGGGATGACGGTGTGGCAAGAGCAGACAAGCCGCTGATTTCGAGTCCCGTGGCACATAGAATGCTTCAAAGACAGGTATTGCATGAGCTTGCGTGCCGTCATTTCGATTTCTCCGGACAGCAATGGGCTTTCGCCGGAATGATCCTACCGCGTGCGCCCTCGCTACTCGCCCCTCATCCCTCGCCCCTTTACATCACCCATAAAGCGCCTTGCGCGCCGCGCCGGTGATGGCGGCGGCGAGTTTGGCGGCGCGCGCGGGCGGCAGTTCTTCGCGCAGGATGTCGAATACGCGGCGGCCTTCGACCAGTTTGGCGTCGGCGTCTTCGCTGCGGCCGGCGACCAGCACCACGCATTCGCCGCGCTGCTGGTCGGGGTCGGTCGCCACACGCGCGGCCAGGTCGGCCAGTGGCTCGCCGAGCACGGTTTCGAAACGTTTGGTCAGCTCGCGTGCCAGCACGGCCTCACGCTCGCCGCCGAACACGTCGCGCATGTCGGCCAGGCTCTGCGCGATGCGGTGCGAGGATTCATAGAAGATCAGCGTGCGCGTCTCAGAGTTCAGTTCCCGCAGGCGCGACTGCCGGGCTGCCGACTTGGACGGCAAAAAACCTTCGAACACGAAGCGGTCGCTGGGCA
Source organism: Oleiagrimonas sp. (assembly GCA_035698945.1). Lineage (GTDB taxonomy): Bacteria > Pseudomonadota > Gammaproteobacteria > Xanthomonadales > Rhodanobacteraceae > Oleiagrimonas. Next base: position 8,825 of record DASSBH010000082.1, on the reverse strand, counting down.
ACCCCGCCACCGACAGCGCGGCGATGGCGGCGCAGGCGCCCGGCACCGGGCTGACGCGGATGCCGGCGGCGCGCGCGGCGCGCACCAGACGAAAGCCCGGATCGCTGATCAACGGCGTACCGGCATCGGACACCAGGGCCACGTCGTCACCCTCACCCAGGCGCTCCACCAGCCGATCCACGACTTCGCGCTCGTTGTGCTCGTGCAGGGGGGTGAGCGGTTTGTCGATACCGCAATGCGTCAGCAGCGGACGCGTGTGCCGCGTGTCTTCGGCGGCAATCAAGGCGACGCGCCCCAGGGTTTGCACGGCGCGCGCCGACATGTCGTCAAGATGACCGATGGGCGTGGCGACCACCCACAGGGTGCCTGGCTGAACTGAGGACATGGTGTCTCCGGACGGAACGGCTCGATCGGCTATCATCGCGCAGATGGTCGCATTTAGGAGCCTGGGCCGTAGAAATCATCCGGGCTGCAAAAGCGCCTGCGCGGTCCATATTTCCGCCGCTTCCTGACCCATGGAACCACCATGGGTCGGCGAAACGCCGAAAATCTGTCCTCACGCAGTCACTTTTTCGCCTCGAATGATTTCTACGGCCCAGGCACCAAGGTGCGGCCCGATGGTTACCGGGAATTTTCAGCATGCGATCCATCCGTCTTTCAAGCCTGTTGCTGGTGCTGGCCTTGGCCGGCTGCGCCACGACGGTCAGCGTACCGACGCCGCAACAGCAGGCGCAGGCTCAACGCGCCGAACAACTGTTCGGCAACGGCCAGTACGCGCAGGCCGCGCAGGCCTATCAGGCACTGGCCACGCAATACCGCGCATCGCGCGACCATTTCCGTCTGCGCGCCGCCGAAGCCTGGAGCGAGGCCGGTTCGCCGTCGCAAGCGGCCCAGGTGCTGAACGGCGTGGACCGGAATCGTCTGTCGTCGGTCGATGTTCGCCATTACGACCTGCTCAGGGCCGAAACGGCGATGGCGCAGGGCAACCCTGCCCTTGCATTGCAATTGCCCGTCAACCGGAACAATCCTCTGCCCGCGCCATGGCATCAACGCGCGCTGGAACTGCGCGCCAAGGCGCTGGCGGCAACAGGGCAGCCGTGGCAGGCGGCCCGCGCGCGGGTAGCGCTTGATCCCCTGCTGACCGGCCTGGATCGCGAACACAACAGCCAGCAGATCCTGACCCTGCTTGCGGGGCTGGGCGCCGATGCGCTCACGCAACATCTCGGCAACGTATCCCCGAACGATCCCATGTACCGCTGGCTGGCCCAGGCGCTGGGCCAGTTGGGCGTGCCGGTGGCGCAGGCGGCTCCCCAACTCGCCCAGCCGGTCGGCACGTTGCTGCCGGGTGGCCATCAGGCCGAGGGCTACAGGATGCCGCAGCAAGTCGCCCTGCTGCTGCCGGTTTCCGGGCCGCTGGCGGCGGCCGGAAACGCCATTCGCCAAGGCTTTTTCGCCGCCTATTTCCAGGCCAGTCATGGCCTTGATCCGCTGCCGCCGGTCAAGGTCTACGACACCGCCGGCACCGCCAACGGCGCATTGGCCGCCTACCGGCAAGCCGTCGCCGACGGCGCTTCGCTGGTGGTCGGCCCGCTGACCCGCGAGGGCGTCAGCGCCATCATCGCGCTGCCCATGCTGTCGGCCGACATCCTGGCCCTGAACCGTCCCGACGGTCAGGCCATGCCGCCGCCACGCGTCACCGAATTTGCCTTGCGACCCGAAGCCGAAGGTATCCAGGCCGCCCGCCACATGTTTCGTCGCGGCCTGACGCAGGCGGTGGTGATGACCTCCGGCGACAGCTCCGCGCAGCGGGCCGCCGACGCCTTCAAGATCCAGTTCGAGGGCTTGGGCGGACACGTCACGACCATGCTGACGCTGGATCCGGCGGTGGTGAACTACGAAACGCAGATCCAGTCCCTGCATCTGGGCGGACAACCCGCGGGGGCCACAGGCACAACGCCGGTTCCGGATGCGAGTGCCAGTGCAAATCTGCACACGGGCATCTTCCTCAGCATGCGTCCCGAGCAGGCGCGCCTGCTGATGCCACAGTTGCATTTGGCGGCCATCAAGCTGCCGGTGTTCGCCACCTCGCACATATACGCCGGCGAGGACAATCCGGTGGCCGACGGTGATCTCGACGGGGTCGAGTTCTGCGACGCGCCCTGGCTGTTCAACGCCCAGCCGGGCCTGCCCTCGCGCGCGGCCGTGGCCACGTTGCTGGCATCGGCGCGCGGCACCAGCGGCCGGTTTTTCGCCTTCGGCATGGATGCATGGTCGCTGGCGCCGTATCTGGACTGGCTGCGCATGCACCCCGGCAGCTATCTGCCGGGCGCCACGGGTCGCTTGTCCGAGGATGGTTTCGGGCACGTGCATCGCACGTTGATCTGGGCAAGCTTCGACCACGGTCTGGCGCATCCGCTGGACGGCAACCTGCAACTGGGCGCGCCGATCACACAACCCGCGTCCACCGGCAGCGCGCCCACGCCGCAAATGCCATCGCCGGCCAGCGTCGCCCAGCCGCCGCTTCCGGCCCAGGCCGGTTCCGTGCCCGCCGACAACGGCTACTGATGCGGCGCATCGGCGACACGTTTGAACTGCGTGCCCGCCGGCATCTGCAGAAGGCGGGTCTCGCGCCAGTCGCTCACAACTACAGCACGCGCTTCGGCGAGCTGGATCTGGTGATGCGCGACGGCGATACGCTGGTGTTCGTCGAGGTGCGCTATCGCCGCAATACCCGCTTCGGCGGCGCCGCCGCCAGCGTCACATCGCGCAAGCGCGAGCGACTGATCCGCGCCGCCAGCGGCTTTCTGGCCGCGCATCCGCAATACGCCGATGACGATTGCCGTTTCGACGTGGTGACGTTCGAGGGCGACGACGATGCAGCGCGTTGTCAATGGCAGCAGGCGGCATTTGATGCGTTTTGAGGGGTGTGCAGGAATGCGCCTCCCACTATGCAAAATCCATGTTTCTCCAACGAAACCCGTTCGCCCTGATGCTTCGACAAGCTCAGCACAGGGTACGCTTCGCGTATCGAAGGGCAGTCTTCGAGTTTCCCGCGCCGTTCATGGTTCGATACCTCACCACGAACGGATGGAGGTTGCGCGAACAATTGGGACGCATCCCGATAATCGCCAACGATCCTTTTCCAAGGTTCCCTACAATGGACTTTTTCGCTGCACGACTCATTCGCCATGCCTACCCGCGTCGACCGCGTTCTTGCCGACATTCGCGCCTGCCGCATCTGCGAGGCGCACCTGCCGCTGGGCCCGCGCCCGGTCGTGCAGGCCGCGGCGTCATCGCGCATCCTGGTCGTCAGCCAGGCGCCGGGGCGCAAGGTGCATGAAACAGGCATTCCGTTCAACGACCCCAGCGGCAAACGCCTGCGCCAATGGATGGGCGTGGACGATGCCACGTTCTACGATCCCGCCAAGGTCGCCATCGTGCCGATGGGTTTCTGCTTCCCGGGCACCGGCAAGGGCGGCGATCTGCCGCCGCGCCCGGAATGCGCGCCAGCCTGGCACCCGCGCCTGCTGCCGCTGCTCACCAAGGTGCAACTGACCCTGGTGATCGGCATGTACGCGCACAAGGGCATGCTCGGCGAACGCCGCCAGCGCACACTGACCGACACCGTGGCGCACTGGCGCGACTTCATCGACGAGGGCCTGCTGCCGCTGCCGCATCCCAGCCCGCGCAACCAGATGTGGTTTCGCCGCAATCCGTGGTTCGAGGCCGAGCTGATTCCCGAGCTGCAACACCGAGTGGCAACCGCCTTGACCCTGTAGGGCGGGCACTGCCCGCCATGCACGCCTTCGTCATCGCGTCCCAAAAAGTGGACACGGATCAACACCGATAGACGCGGATCAAAAACCGTTTTTCATATCTGCGTCCATCGGTGTTGATCCGTGTCAAAAATACAGGCCGGTTCAGGAGTCGAGGCCCGACCGCTATGGATCGGGCCTCGCGCCTGCGGGAGGTATTGGGTCAGTGCTGCTTGGGCTTGGGCCCCTGCACAACCTGCACCAGGTGGTTCGGGTGGACGTACTTCTTGAACGCCGCCTGGATGTCGTCGGCGCTCAGGTCAAGGTAGTGCTTGGCCGCCACCATCGGCTCGTTCAGCGGCAGGCCCTTGTAGCTCCAGGTCAGCAGCGAACCGGCGATCCTGCCGACGCTGGATACTTCCAGCGGAATCGAACGGATCACGGCCTGCTTGGCGTTGGTGAGCTCGTCGGCGTTGACCGGCGTGGTGCGCATGGCCTTGAGATTCTTCTGGATCAATCCGTCCACCGGGCCGACCTTGTCCGCATCGCTGCCGTAGCTGATGTAGAAAATCGAACGCGAGCGGTCGAAGTTCATGCCCGATCCGGCACCATACGCATAGCCATGCTTGACGCGGATGTCGACCATCAGGCGCGAGGCGAAACCATTGCCGCCCAGCACCTCGTTGCCCAGCTCGAGGGCATAGCGATCCGGATTGTGGACGTCGAGCCCGAGGGTCTGCGCCATCAACACCTGATCCTGCGAAGCGTAGGCGTTGGGCACCACGACATAGCTGGCCGGATTGAGCGGCACCGGCTTGGGGATCACGTCCGGCTTGGGCCCGCTTGCCTTCCAGGCGCCGAAATATTTTTCGACCTTGGCCTTGGCCTGCGCCGGAGTGACGTCACCCACGACCACGATGGTGGTCATGTCGGGGCGATACACCTGCCGGTAATAGGCCTTCGCGTCCGCCAGCGTGAGCTTGCCGACGGTGGCCGGCGTGGCTTGTCGCAGCCCCGGATCGCCGGCGGGGTAAAGCCCCTTTCGCATCGCCCGCATCATCTTGTAGCGCGGCGATTGCAGCTGACCGGCCAGTTTGCGCGCCAACTGTTTCTGCTGGATGCCGAACGCCTTCTTCGGCAGCGCAGGATGCAGTTCGTTGTCGGCCAGAAGCTGCATGCCACGGTCGAAATGGACGCTGGGCACGGCCAGGAAGAAGTTGCTGCCGGCCGATTCGGTGGCGGCGATCTCGTCCAGCGCCTTGTGGAAGGCCTTGCGATCCAGGCTGGTGGTGCCGTAGTCGAACAGGTCGTCCAGCAGGGAGTCGACACCTTCCTGTCCCTTGGGCGCCTGCAGATCCTCGTTGCTGTCGATGCGGCCGGCGACGATGACCGTCTTGCTGACGCGGGTCGGCTGCACGATCAGGGTGATGCCGTTGTCGAGTTTCATGCTCACCGGATCGAGCGTCCAGTGCGGCATCTGCAACTTGGCCAACTGCTTGCTGGCCCACTCCGGCAGCGGCGCGTCGAGCTTGTCGTTGCTGGCGAATTTTTCGGTGCCGCCGAAGCCCTGGCTGTGCTGCGGACGCTTGCCGTCCGGGCTGGGCGTCAGCACCACGGTGACGCGCTGGTCGGGCGTGAGGTATTTGCGCGCGACGCGATTCACGTCCTCGGGAGTGACCGCCAGAATCTGATCCAGCGCCTGCTTAGGCGAATGCAGCCCCTGCCACGCCAAGGCCTGCGACCAGATACCGGCCAGGCTCACGGCGCTGTTCCGGGCAAACTCGAATTGCGCGCTTTCCTGGCGCTTGGCCGCCGCCACCAGATCGGCCGACACGCCATGGGCAAGCACTTGCTCGATCACGCCGTTCAACTCGGCGGCGGCCTTCTTGCTGTCGCCGCCCTTCGGGAATCCGGCCTCGACGATGCCCATGCCGCCATGCACGAACGATTGCAGTTCGGCGTCGGCGGACAGCACCTTGCCCTGCGCGGCAAGGTCGGACAATCGGCTGCGCGAGTTGTTGAGCACGTCCATCAACACCTGCAAAGCCGCGTAATCCTTCGAGCGCTGGCCCGGCACGCGATAAATGTATTGCACGCTGCCGGTGGCGTCCGGCGTGGTCCTGGCGATGGTCTGCGATTTGAAAGGCAGCGGCTGGAACGGCGTCGGCTCCGGCACGTCGCCCTTGGGTATATCGCCGAACAGTTGCTTGATCTTGTTCAGCGTCGCCTGCGGATCCACGTCGCCGACGACCACGAAGATGGCATTGTCGGGCTGGTACCAATGGTTGTAGAACTTCTGCAGGACGGCGCCGTTGTTCTTGTCGAACGTGGGACGCGAGCCCAGCGCGTCGTGCTCATAGCCGGTGCCGGCAAAGAGGATTTTGCGCGCGTCGGCGTACGCCAAATAATCGGGGCTGGAAATGTCGCGCGAGACTTCCTGCTCGATCGCGCCGCGCTCCAGGCCCCAGTCCTTGTCGGTCAACTGCGCGCCGCGCATGCGGATCGACTCGATCTTCAGCAGCATGTCCACGTACTGCGACGGCGCGACGAAGTAGTACTGCGTGGCGTCGGCGGTGGTGAAGGCGTTGTTGCGCGCGCCCATCTTGCCGGTCAGCTCGTTCAATTGCGCGCCGGTCAACCCTTTGGAGTTGCGGAACATCATGTGTTCCAGTGCGTGCGCGGTGCCGGGGAAACCCTTGGGCGTCTCGTAGCCGCCGGTGAGATAGGTGATCCGCGTGGTCACCATCGGCGCCAGCGTGTCCCTGACGATGACCACACGCAGCCCGTTGTCGAGCGTGGCGCGCGTCACGTTGTCGTTCTGCCTGGCGCTGGCCGCCGCCGGCGCGTCCGCCCAGGCCGACGACATGCCGCCGGCCAGAAGACCGATGCCGAGCATGACGCCCAGCGCCAAGGGCGCCAGTTTGTCTGGATGTTTCATGAAACCCTCCGTTGTGAGAAACCCCTTTGATCCGCGAGCGTCACTTCTTGATCGATCCGCGGATGCCCCGCGTGTCCGCCGCTCATGGCGGCGGGCACGAACCGTGCGACTGTAACCGACGCAACCTGGCGCTCCAACAGCCGGAGGTCATGCACGCACAACCGGCTTGCCGATTTTCCGGCTGTTATCCTAATCTGGCATATCGTTGCGCCCGGGATGTCCCCGCGGCCGGGGGATGTCCATGCTCAAGTTCCGTCTCGTCGTGATGAATTTTCTCCAGTACTACATCTGGGGAGCGTGGCTTTTGACCATCGGCAGCTGGTGGTTCCACACCCAGCACTGGTCGTCCACCAGCTTCGGCGTGATCTTCTCGACGATGGGCATCGCCTCGCTGTTCATGCCGTCAATCACCGGCATCATCGCCGACAAGTGGGTGCGCGCCGAACGGCTGTACGGCACATTGCAGATCCTCGGCGCGGTCATGCTTTTCCTGGTGCCGCACGTCGGCGACCCGGACATGATGTTCTGGGTGATGCTGGTCAACATGATCTTCTACATGCCGACCATTTCGCTGTCGATCACGGTGGCCTACAACGCGCTCAAGCAGGACGGCCACGACGTGGTCAAGGTGTATCCGCCAATCCGCGTGTGGGGCACCATCGGCTTCATCGCCGCCACCTGGAGCACCAGCCTGCTCGGTTTCGAGTCCTCCGCGATGCAGTTCTACGTGGCCGCCGGCGCATCGCTGCTGCTGGGCATCTATGCCTTCACGCTGCCGCCGTGCCCACCGCGTCTGGACGCCGAGCACAGCCGCACCCTGGCCGACCGCCTCGGCCTGACCGCGTTCGTGCTGTTCAAGAACCGCAACATGGCGGTGTTCTTCATCTTCGCCATGCTGCTCGGTGCCGCGCTGCAGCTGACCAACGCCTACGGTGACGCCTTCCTCAAGGGCTTCGCCAAGCTGCCCGAGTACGCCGACCTGTTCACGGTGAAGCACTCGGCCATCATCATTTCCATTTCGCAGTTTTCCGAAACCGCCTTCATTCTCACCATTCCGTTCTTCCTGAAGCGCTTCGGCATCAAGACCGTGATGGTGATGAGCATGGTCGCCTGGGTGCTGCGCTTCGGCCTGTTCGGTTTCGGCAACCCCGGCGACGGGCTGTGGATGATCGTGTTGTCGTGCCTGATCTACGGCATGGCGTTCGACTTCTTCAACATCTCCGGCTCGCTGTTCGTCGAGCAGCGCGCCAACCCGAAGATCCGCGCCAGCGCGCAGGGCCTTTTCATGTTCATGACCAACGGCGTCGGCGCCGTCGCCGGCAGCCTCATCGCCGGCTGGGTGATCGACGCGTTCTTCACCGACCACACGTGCAACGCGACCACCACCATCTGCATGGACTGGCGCGGCATTTGGCTGAGTTTTGCCGGTTACGCACTGGTGATGGCGATCGCGTTCATCCCGCTGTTCAAGTACCGCCACGTGCGCGGCGACACCACGATGGCGGCGGGCGCCTGACCGATGGCCACGCAAGTCGTCGTCGTCGGCAGTTACAACCAGGATCACGTCTGGCGTCTTGAGCGCATGGTGAAGGCGGGCGAGACCCTGCGCGGCCACGGCTTCGCCAGCGGCCCCGGCGGCAAGGGTTTCAATCAGGCCGTGGCCTGCGCGCGCCAGGATGTCGCCACCGCTTTTGTCGGTGCCCATGGTGACGACGCGCTGGGCGAACAGGCCGAACAGATGGCGCGCGAGGAAAACCTCGACGGCCATTGGCAAGTGGATGCGGAGCGTGCCACCGGCAGCGCCTGCATTCTTGTCCAGTCCGACGGACAGAACCGCATCATCGTGGATCTGGGCGCCAACGAACGGCTGAGCCCCGCGCACATCGACGCCCAGACCGGCTTGCTTGCCGACGCCCGCGTGCTGCTGGCGCAAATGGAGATCGACATCGACTGCCTCGCGCACACCCTGGCGCGCAGTCGGGAACACGGCCTCCTGACCTTGCTCAATCCAGCCCCCGTGCATCCGCAAGCCACCGCCGCATGCCTGCGCCTGGCCGATGTGCTGCTGCCCAACGAGGGCGAATTCGCCGAGCTGTGCCGACGCTTTGCCGGACACGACGTGGATGCCGATG
>DASSBH010000081.1:0-10525 GCA_035698945.1 Oleiagrimonas sp. | reverse complement strand
TGCATGTTTTGCCGGCTCCCGAAGGCCTTGCCGATGCCGATCTCGATGCTGCCTGCCGTGCCCTCAATCATGGTGTGGAGCAGTGTGTGGAGTGGGCGTTCGCGCAGTATCAGTGGCATTACCGGCGGTTTTCGGGGCATGGCTTGACCAATCCTTATGAGGGTTAGGTGCGGATTGGGGGTGTCGGTTGAACACCATCCCCACCCCGGCCCTCCCCTTGAAGGGGAGGGAGCAGAGCGTGGCAAGTTTTCCACTTGAGGGGAGGGAGCTCACCATGGCCTTGAGCAAATGCCCTCCCCTTCAAGGGGAGGGTTGGGAGGGGATGGTGTTGTGCTCGCAGGTATGTCCGTCTTTACAGGGATTTTTCCAGACGCCGCAAAAACACCGCCATTTCCCTTTCGGCCTGCTTGTCCCCACATTCGGCAGCCACGGCGATGCCCTGTCGCCAGGCTTTGGCGGCACCTGCTTCGTCGCCGTCTGTCAGCAACGCCTTGCCCAGCAATTTCCACGCGGCGGAATAATTCGCATCGAAGTCGAGCGCGCGGCGGCATTGCGTGACGGCCTCCCCGGCGTCACCCGCCGTCAGCAAAGCATTGGCCAGCGAGAACCGCAGCAACGCACCGTCCCGCGGGCCGCCGCATTGCGCGCGCAGGTTGGCAATCAGCGCGGTGCTCATGGCTGGGCGCGATAGCGGCCGGGGTGCATCGGATCGATGATGCGGGTGGGCTGCCTGGGTTCGGCGGGGGTGCGGCCGGCCTGGATGTCGGCCAGCGTGCCTGCAGGCCAGGTCACCGTCCACGATGAGCGGAAGGGCTGGATCAGGATGGCGTAGCGGTGTGCCTGGTCGAGCGGCTTGTCGGGATGGGTGATGATCAGGCCGTCGGGATGCCGCTGCGCGAAATGCTGGATGGCAGTGGGGCTGTACAGCTCCTTGATCGGATCGGTCAGGCGGCCGTCGAAGTGGAATTGGCCATCGTAACCGCCTACGTAGGCGATGGCGCGATTGTCGATCTCTGCACGATGCAGCAGCTGCGCGGTCGGGTGCAGGTCGTAGCGTGGCCACCAAGCCAGCGTGAACAAGGTATTGAAGGCCAGCGCGCCGATCAGCCCGGCAATCGCCAATCGCCGCATTTCGCCGCGACCGCGCACGAACAGCAACAAGCCCAGCAGCAGGAATATGACGCTGACGTAGCGGCCATTGGCGGCGACGGCACTGGCCCAGGCGCCATGGACAAGATGGCTTTCGAGCAGCCACGGCATCACGAACAGTGCCACGGCCAGCGCAATGCTGCCCAGGCCCAGCAGCCACGTGCCCAGCCAGGCATGTCGCGCCAGGATCGGATGGCGTTCGCGCAATATGGCGATGGCGCCGGCCAGCAGCAGCATGGCGCCGGCGAATTCAGGCAACGGGTAGTACGCCTGCTTGCCGCTGATCAGCGACAGCGCCGCCAGCATCGGCAGCAGCCAGCACAGGCAGAAGCGGATGCCGGTTCCCAGCGGGCGACGCAGGGCGACGAGCGCGGCCCATGCACGCGGCCAGAAGAAGAACGGGAACAGGATCACCGGGAATCGCGAGAAATACCACCACCAAGGACGCGAATGGCTCTGCAGCGGCATGGCGTGCTGCACGCCGTCGACCACGCGCGCGGCGGTCTGGGTGAACAGCAGGCGGTGACGATAATCGGGTCCACCCACGTGGACAGCCGGCGCCACCCACGCCGCCAGGATGAGCAACCCCAGCAATACCGACAGCACGCCGCGTCCATACCAGCGGGCACGATGCTCGCGTGCCCAGTCGCACCACAGCGGGCCGAGCAGCCACGGGAACACCACGTGCAGCAGCATCACCGGCCCCTTGGTCAGAAGGCCCAGACCGATGCACACGCCGAACAGCAGCCAGCGCGGTTCCGCGCGACCGGGCTTGGGCGTCAGGCACAGCAATGCCGCCAACGCCCACACGGCCAGCAGCACGTCGTACATGATCTGCAGGTCGAACAGGAAGGCATAGCACAGCGCCAGCAGCATCCACGGCGTGGCGCGCGCCACCCATGGACGCTCCGGGAACAGGCGCTTGGCCAGCAGCATGGCCAGGATCAGCTCGGTCGCGCCGAAACCCACCTCCAGCACGCGCGGCCAGATATCGCTGACGCCGAACACGAACCAGCCGGCATGGATCATCCAGAACAGCAGCGGCGCCTTTTCGCTGTAGGGCTGGCCGTTGAGATGCGGCACCAGCCATTGCCCGTGACTCCACATGTCCCACGCCACCGCCAGGGTGCGCGTGGAGTACAGCGGCATCGGGCCGTGCGAGAAGATCGCGATCAGCGCGACCAGGATCCATAGCGGCAGCCAGGGCCACAGGGCGGAGAACGTGTCGCTGTAGTGGTGCGGTCGTGTGGTCATGGGTACGGAGCCGTGGTGACTCTTCAGTCTAACGGTTGCAACGGTTTGCCGTGATGGCCGCGGTCAGCGATCCAGCTTGTGCTGGAGCAACTGCTTTCGGCCGGCCTCGATGGATGCCGGATGGCGGCACATTTCGTAATAGCGCATGCGTTTGTACACGGCATAGCTGGCTGCGGTCTGGGCCACCACGAAGCCACGCCAGCCATCAAGCATGGCCAGGCGAAATACGTAATCCTTGACGAAGGTGCTGACGAAGACCAGCGGGCAGTCCCACATCCGCGGTGAACGTCCCCGCTTTTGCCAATCTCTGGCTTTGAGTTCGGCATAGCGCAGCACTTTCAGGCCTTTGTGCACCAAGGTCGGGTTGTGCAGGTGCTCCAGTGGCGCATCCAGGAGGATCTGCGGGCCATTCCAGGTCAGTGACTCGTGTACCCGCACGTCGAGCCAGCGGGCCCTGTCGCGATGGTAGAGGCGTGCCTTCTTTTCCCCCACCATGGGGCGATACCAGCGCATGGGCGCCCCCATGTACATCGTGCGACGTCGCAGGATCCCGACCGCGGTGTCGGACGCCATGATCTCCGGGAGGCGCAGTTCCAGCTCCCGGGCCAGCTCCGGAGACAGGTATTCATCGGCATCCAGCACCAGGATCCAGTCGTGCGTGCACTGCGTGGTGGTGAAATTGCGCTGCGGGCCGAATCCCAGCCAGTCCTGGTGGATCACACGGGCGCCATGCGCGCGCGCGATGTCGCACGTGGCATCGGTGCTACCGCTGTCGACCACCAGCTTGTCGGCAGCAAACGGCACGCTGTCCAGACAGCGGGCGATGTTGGCGGCTTCATCGTGGGTGATGACGGCCAGGGTCAGTGCAAGTTCGGGCACAGGCTCACCAGGCTGAGCGTCGGAGGTGACAATCGCATACAGTAAGGGATGTTGCAGGCTGCCGGAAGCGCCGGTATGCGTGCGCCGGGAGAAGCGAGCGATGCGAACGATCATTACCTACGGTACTTTCGATGTGTTGCACATCGGCCACATCAATCTGTTGCGACGCGCCAGGGAGCTCGGGGATCGTCTGATCGTGGGTCTTTCCACCGACGAGTTCAACAACAACAAGCACAAGTCCTCGCTGCTGGACTATGAGAATCGCAAGGCGGTGCTGGAAGCCATCCGCTATGTGGATCTGGTGATTCCCGAGGCGACCTGGGAGCAGAAAGTCGAGGATGTGAAGGCATACGATGTCTCGACCTTCGTCATCGGCGACGACTGGAAAGGCACGTTCGATTTCCTGCAGGCGTATTGCGAAGTCCGATATTTGAAAAGGACGGCGGAAATTTCGAGTACCTCGATCAAGCGCAGCCTGGCTGTCGCCCACTCCAGGAAGTAAGCTCCCGGCCCGGCGCGGGCGAAGTGTCAGGTCAATTTACGCCAATACTTGAAGCGTCGCAGCGGACTCAGCGGTTTGCGCCTGAGACCCTGGCGTCCTTCCACAAGCATCTTTTCCACCGCATCCAGAACCCGCTCGCTGGAGCGGCCATCCCGGTACGGGTGCATGTTGCGAACATAATCGTGGCGGCCCTCACGCGAGGGGTCGCGGTGTTCCAGGATGGCTTCCAGATTGGCTTCCAATGCCTGCGGGTCGTCCACGTTGACCAAGTGCGGCCCCGGGCGACGATTGCGAAATGCCACGACCGGCTTGTCCAGCAGCATGAATTCGGCAGCGGCCGAGGAGGTGTCGGTCAGCATCACGTCGTTGCCGCGCAACAGCGGCAACAGTTGCGGCGTCGAGGCGATGCGAAAATTGTCGGCGTGGATCGCGCGGATGGGGGCTGCCAGCTCGTCGGCCATCTTGGGGTGGAATTTCACTGTCCATTGCCAGTCGTGCCGGGCTACCAGCTCGGCAATGGTGTCGGCCAGAGCCGGCGTCGACGTCAGCGACGGGCTGAAAGTCGGTGCGTACAGGATGCGCTTGCCGGGTGCGGACGTTGCCTCGGCATTATCGAGGAACAGCGGATCCAGCTTGGGCCAGCCCGTTTCGATGACCCGGAACCAACCGTGTTGTCGGGCAAGCTGCTCGAAAGGTTCGGTGGTCGACGGTCCGAAAGTGCAGAACAGATCGAACATGCCGCGGATCCGGAAGTGTCCCTTCTTCTCGATGCCAAGTCCATGAAAAACCTGCACCTTGAGCCCGGGAAATGCCAGTGGTACCTCGTTGCCCGGCACGAGCACGGCTTCCGGATTGAAATCACGCACCTGCGCGACCGTGTGCAACTGCTTTTCGTCCGCCTGCAAGTGCTCGCTCGAAGGGCCATTGAGGAACCAGACCACCTCGTGACCGCGAGCCTTCGCGGCAGCCTGCAGAGGACGCAGGATTTCGAAGGCATAAGCCAGTTCGGCAAAAAGCAGATAACGGCGTGGTGTCGGCATGATGAAATTCTAGCCGAACCGCTTCGCGGTGCTTTGCCGTCAGGCGTCAATGCTTCGCGCTGCGGGGAAATATTCCGCCAACAAGCCGGCAAAGTGGCGGCGGGCCTGCCCAGGGCGGCTGTTGACCCATTCCTTGACCGCTTGCGTGGCAGGGTGGCCGCGCATGGCCTCGGCTTCGCGCAGGCACGTTTCCAGCGCCACGCTGCCATCCCATTGCGGCCAGACCTTGTATAGCCGCGCCGTGGCACCCTTGGACCAAACCGGCAGCGGATCGCAATGCGACAGCACCATGGGCACGTCCAGCAACGAGGCCTTGTGGCTCAGCGACGAAAAATCGACGACCAGCGCCTGCGCTACCGCCAGCACGTTTTCCGCCGATTGCTCCGGTCCCGACATGAGCATGCCACTTTCCTCGCCCAGGCGTGCCTTCCACATCGCGTGTTCATTGGGATGCGGACACAGCACGACCTGGTAGCGATTGGCCAGCGGGCGCAGTTGCGGCAGCATGACATCCCAGTAGCGGCCGAACAGCGATGACGAGCGAATGGTGCTGGCAACCATCAGGATCGGCTTGTCGGGATCCAGTTGCAGCGTCTGCAGCATCCGTGTGCGATCAGTGGCGGCTTCCAGCATTTCGTCGTCCAGCAGGCGACCGAGCACGTGGATGCGGCCCGCCAGTGACGGCTCCGTGCGAACCAGTTCGGCACGAACCTGGTCGCTGGCCTCGATCATTTCCCGGTAAGCCACTTCTCTGTTGCGGCGACGCGGCGCCATACCATATTCCCACGGCAGGTGCTGATCGCGCGGCCCGGTTTTCGAGGGACTGCCATGGCCGATGTGGATGACCGGCGAACTAGTGGGCAACAGCGTGCGGAAATGCCCGTGGTCGGCCACCACCACCAGAGTCCAGCGATGGCGATGGGCCTGCACCGAGTCGACCTCCCGTGCACAGGTATTGAAGTCGGTGCGTATCGACGGGCCGCTTTCACCGCTGCCGATCCGGCGCGACAAGGTGTAGCGCGCGTCGATACCCATCTCGTTGGCCAAGCGTGCCAACGGCAGCAAGTGGCGTGCCGATGCGACGGACTGGATCGGCAACAGCAGCGCATGCTGTGGTGTGGTGAAGCGTGCGCTCCATGCAAGCAGTTGCCTGAATTCCTTGATCATCGGTGCCTTGGAGTCTTCGGTTTGTGACAATGCGGGGAAACAACCATCTCCGGTCAAGACGGCGGTTGCGGGGTGCAGCCGGGTACCAGGGCACGGGCGCCGACCAGCCACCAGTCGTATTCGTTGGCGTGGCCCAGCTCGATGGCCCGGTCGCGACGCACGCAGCGGCCCATGGCCGATTTGCGGATGAAGATGCGTCGGTGCGCCGGATCCTGTCGCAGCCAGGCGATGGCGGCCGCGAACTGCTTGTCGTCCGGTTGCGAGAAGCCGAATTCGGTCACCGGCCCCTCGGCCATCAGGAGATTCTGCTCCTTCCATGCGACCAGGCCGATGGTGGTGTCCGGTCCGGCGGCCACGCGCGCGGCATGCATCACGTCCCGCGCCGAGCGGTCACCGTTGAGCAGCGGATAACCCCACAACCCATACAGTGACCACAGCACGCCGGCGAACAACACCCATCCCAAAGCAGCACGGCGCAGCCGGGTGGCGAGCACGATCAGCACGCCGGCGATGCCGATGGCGAGGAACATGTGCCACAGGCGCGGATCCAGATGGCCGCGCAAATGCGCCGCCCAAGGCGGATGATCGAACACGGCCCAGGCCGAGGCCACGGTCAGCAGGATCGACAGCAGCGCCGTCAGCAGCAACACCAGCACCCGTGGCCCACGCTTGCGCAACAGCCCCGGCAGCAGCGGTGCCAGCGCCAGCGCAACCATGGGCAGGGCCGGCAGGATGTAGACCCCGCGCTTGCCGGAGCTGAGCGAGAAGAACAGCACCGTCAGCACCACCCAGCCCAGGGGTAGCAGGAAGCGCGCATCACGCCGGCGCAGGCGACGCCACCACGCGGGCAGCGCCCAGGGCAGCAACAGCGACAACGGTAGCCAGTTGAACACGATCACCTGGAGGAAATACCAGCCGGGATGCTGGTGACCGCTGAACGCGGCATAGCGGTGCACGGTCTGGCCGAACAGGATGTTCTGCACATAGGCCGCATGGCTGGGGTCGCCGTCGAAATGCGCCGTCAGCAGCATCGGCGCCAGCCAGGCCACGATCGGCAGCAGGAACAGGCCGAAGCCCGCCAGCAGCCAACGCCAGTGGTGCGTGCCGCGTGCCGGCAACGGATGCCAGTTTTTCCACGCGGCAAACGCGAACGGCACGAACATCAACAGGGACAGCACGCCCACGCCCTTGGTGATGACGCCGATGCCGGCGAACAGGCAACCCACCGCGAACCAGCGCCTGCTTGGCCCCAGCAGCAGGTGGCGCAGCAGGCCATAGTTGGCCAGGGTCATGAAGCCGACCAGGGTGGGGTCGATCTGGGCCTTGCGGAACTGGAAGGTGAACTGGATGGTGACCAGCAGCGCGAGCGCCGCCAGCAATCCGGCGCGATGGCTCCACAGGCGCCGCGCGAGGTCGTACACCAGACCCAGCGTGAGCAGGCCCGACAGCAGCGACGGCAGCAGGAAAGCCACACGCCAGCTGCGCGTGATCAGATAGCTGGCGGCTTCCAGCCAGAAAAACACCGGCGGCTTGTCCGAATACAGCTCCTGTCCGCGGTGCGGAAACAGCCACTGCCCATGCTGCACCATCCATTGCGCCACCAGCGCGAAACGCGGTTCGTCCGAGGGCCATGGATCGCGCAATCCCATGCCCAGACCGAGCACGAGCAGGGCGAAAATGCCGAACCAGAGCAATTCGCGGCGGGCGTCGCCGAGCCACAGGGGGCGGACACGTGACAAAGGCTTGCAGGGTTTCACGGAGGCATCCGAGTTGAGGATGGTGCAAGCATACCTGCCGAATATCAGGAATTCCTGAGGCGAGTTTCGAAAACGCCGTCCGCCCGAACATCTTGACTGTAGGAGCCAGCCTGCTGGCGATTGCCTGGTCTTGCGCCATGCGCCGTCATCGCCAGCAGGGCTGGCTCCTGCAGCCGCACTTGTCACAGTCGCCGGTGTTACCGGTATTTCTCGATGGCCGCGAAATACATGCCGTCCAGCTCGTCCTCGCCGGGCAGGATCTGCCAGCCCGGGCCGGCGGCGTGGCCGGTGGGGAGTTTCGGCTTGATGGCGCTGGCATCCTTGTGATGGCGCAGGAAATCATTGACGACTTCCTCGTTTTCGGCGCGCAGCAATGAGCAGGTGACGTAGAGCAGTCGGCCGCCCGGCGCAAGCAGTGGCCACAAGGCTTTCAGCAGCTGCTTTTGCGTAGCCGCCATGGCGCGGATGTCGCTGGCACGGCGATGCAGGCGCACATCGGCGCGGCGGCGGATGACGCCCGTGGCCGAGCATGGCGCGTCCACCAGGATGCGCTCGAACGGCTTGCCGTCCCACCAGGCTTGCGGATGGCCGGCATCGCCGGTGATCACCTTGGCCGTCAGGCCCAGGCGTTGCAGGTTGTCGTGAATGCGGCACACGCGATGGCGGCTGGCTTCCAGTGCCGTGAGCTGAACATCGGCGCGCTCCAGCAGGTGGCAGGCCTTGCCGCCGGGGGCGGCGCAGGCATCCAGCACGCGCTGGCCGTCGGCCACGTCGAGCAGGTCGGCGGCGGCCTGGGCGGCGCCATCCTGCACGGCGAACAAGCCGTCGTTGAAGCCCGGCAGGCGGGTGATGTCGGTGCTGCGTTCGAGCATCAACGCGTCCGGCAGCCAGTCGTGTGGTTCGCTGCCGTAGCCGGCGTTGGCGAAGGCGGCGGCCAGGGCCTCGCGGTTGCCGCGGCGACGGTTGACGCGAATTGTCAGCGGCGGCTCGATGTTGTTGGCCGCCAGCACGCTTTCGGCCCGCTCGGGCCAGTCGTGATGGATGGCGCGGGCCAGCCAGCCGGGCAGCGAATGGTGGGTGACCGGATCGGCGTCCAAGGATTGGCACAATGTTTCGCGCTCGCGCAGCCAGCGGCGCAGCACGGCGTTGACCAGGCTGGCCAGACGCGGGCGTTGCAGGGCGCGGGTGGCTTCGACCGTGGCGGCCACGGCGGCGTAGGCGGGCAGCTTGAGTATCTCGACCTGCACCAGGCCCATGACCAGCAACGCGTGAATGGCCGGCTGGCGCTTTCTGAGCGGCTGATCCATCAGCAATTTGAGGGCGGCATCGAAGCGCAGCCACCAGCGCGCCCCCTCGTGCAGCAGGGCGCTCAGCATGGCCCGGTCGCGCGGATCGGCCAGGCGCGGCGCGCTGCGCGTGAGCACTTCGCGCAGCGAAACACCCTTGATGGCCACCTCGGCCAGCGCTTCGGCGGCCAGGGCGCGGACGTTGAAGGTTTTGGCGGGAGTGGATTGCATGAAGCGGTGATCGATCCTTGTCGTCGGTGCGCCGTATCGTGGCTCTAGGGGCAGGCCCAACGATGGTGGCGGATGCGGCGTGTTGCAAGTGGCGGATGTCATTTGTCGCATCCGCATGGGCCTCGTCGGCGGTTCGCGGGGCCGTCGGCTAGCCTTTGGCGGCCGCAGCCTCCGATATCAGGCCGGGGCGGGCGTTGAGGTAATCGGCCACGGGAATGCGGCGTTTGCCGGGTCGCTGCAGCTCGGCCAGACGCAGGGCGCCTTCGCCGCAGGCGATGTCGATGCCTTCCCGGTTGGCGGCCAGGATCTGGCCAGGAACGGCCTCGGCGGTCCGCTCGACCGTCGTGGCCTGCCAGACGCGCACGCGTTCGCCAGCCAGCTCCAGCGTGGCCACCGGCCAGGGGTTGAAGGCGCGGATGATGCGTTCGAGCTGGCTTGCCGGGGCGGCAAGATCGAGTGCGGCTTCGGCCTTGTCCAGCTTGTGTGCGTAAGTGACGCCGGTTTCGGTCTGCGCCGTGGCGACCAGTTCTTCGTCGTGCGAGGCGCGTTGCAGCCCTTCGCGCAACACCTCGGCCCCAAGTGCGGCCAGGCGATCATGCAGACGGCCGCCGGTATCGTCGGCGGCTATCGGTGTGCGCCGCTCCAGCAGCACCGGGCCGGTGTCCAGGCCCGCCTCCATGCGCATCAGGTTGACGCCGGTCTCGGCGTCCCCGGCGGCGATGGCGCGCTGGATCGGCGCGGCGCCGCGCCAGCGCGGCAGCAGGCTGGCGTGCACGTTCCAGCAGCCCAGGCGCGGGATGTCGAGCACGGCCTGCGGCAGGATCAGGCCGTAGGCCACCACGATCATGAGATCAGGCGCCAGCGCGGCCAGGCGCGCCTGCGCGCTGGCGTCCTTCAGGGTTTTCGGCTGCTCGACGACGATGCCGGCGGCCAACGCGGACTGTTTTACCGGGCTGGCTTCGAGCCTGCGGCCGCGTCCGGCCGGACGATCAGGCTGGGTATAGACCGCCGCCAACTCCACGCCGTCGACATCGCGACAGGCGCGCAGGCACGGCACGGCAAATTCGGGTGTCCCGGCGAACACCACGCGCAACGGCGAGGGCATCGCTCAGCCCGCCTTGCGGCGCTGCTTCTCCAGACGTCGAAGCAGCAAGGAACGCTTCAGCGGCGAGAGGTAATCGACGAACACCTTGCCGTCCAGATGATCCAGCTCGTGCTGGATGCACACGGCGTTGAGGCCGTCGACCTCGCGCTTGATGG
>DASSBH010000080.1:0-11625 GCA_035698945.1 Oleiagrimonas sp. | reverse complement strand
GCGAGCAGCACGGTCAGCGCTATCAGCGAGGCATCGACGTGCACGAGACGTGCAATCTTTGGCTCACAAAGCGCCCCGCTGCCCCATATGCCCAGCAGCGTCAGCACAACGCCCAGTACGCCGCCGACCATGCCAATGGTTGCCCCCTCGATCAGGAACTGCCGATAGACGGCCGCGCGCGAAGCGCCCAATGCGCGGCGAATGCCGATTTCCGGCGCACGCCGCATGAATCGGGCCAGCATGAGCCCGACGACGTTGACCAGCACGATCAGCAGAAAACTGGCGGAAACCAGCATGGACAGGCTGGATGCCTTGGGCGTGACGCGCAAGTACGCCATCCAGTCCATCAGATTGCGCAAGCGCACATTGGGCGGCCATGAAAAACGACCCAGGCGTTGCTGCTGTTCGGCATAGTTGTGCAGGTAGTCGCGGTAGCGTTTGACATCGGCGGGTGTCGCAAGCTCCACCCAGGCGCCGATGCGGTCGCATTCGCTGTGCAGATAGGCATTCCAATCGGTGGTATCCGCATTTCCCGTCGCCGTCGGACAATTGGCGTATCGGCTGTTCTTTTTCATGTCGGTCGCACGGGTGAACGGGATGTAGATGTCTCCCACGTCGTCGAATGCGTCCCCGACTGAAAGATTGCCGATGTCATAGAAACGGGGCTTCGGGTTCCAGTCGTCCAGCACGCCGGCAATGCGGAAGACCTTCCCGTCCAGCCGGATCTCCTGCCCCACGCTGTTTCGCCCACTAAACAGCTTTTCGTTCAAACGCCGGCTGATGACGGCCACGTTGGCGTGCTGTGCATCGTCATTCGCGGCCCAGCCGCTGCCGAAGCGGAACGGCACGTCGAACATGGGGAAAAAGTCGGCGGTCACCGCATCGCCAGTCTTTGACATGGCGGGAACAGATCGGTTGTCCGATTGCACTTGCCATTTCGTGGGATAGAGCAGTGTTTGCCGCCTGGCCTTGTGCGCCTGCCACAGCGCGACCGCATCGGAGTAGCTCAGCATGTTGGGCGGCTGGCCCTGCCAAGTGCGGGATGGCCCGACATTGTCGATCTGCGGCACGTAAAGATGGGCGGACCTGGACGGAATGGGGTCGCTCGTGGTCGCACGGAACACGGCATAGGACACCATGCAGGCCGACACCCCGAAAGCCAGCAGCACGATCACCAACGCCGTCAAGGCCTTGCTTCGCGCACTGCTTCGCAACGCCAGCGCAACGTAATATCCCCACATGACAATCCCCCCGTGACGCGGACAACTTAGCAGCACTGGCCCCGTCGGGGCAGACATGGTCGGGCGACGTCGTCTTCAACGCCTGGTTCTGTGACCTGCCCGGCAAAAAAACGCCCCGCAGAGCTGGCGCCACGGGATCGAATCGGAGGGGAGAGATCGATGCCGTGTTTTGCGCGCCGTCTGCGGGGCGTGTGGTTCGCCGCCCAGGGGGAGGGGAGTGGCGACGAACGGTGCCAATGTACGGCCCGTATGGATTAAACTCCAATATATTTTTCGTCCGTCAGTTATCGCGAAAACGACTATGTTCGATCTGCGCCAGTTACGTTACTTCGTGGCCGTGGCCGAGGCCCTCAGCTTCACCCAGGCCGCCCGGAAACTGCATATTTCGCAGCCTCCCCTGTCGCAGCAGATCCGTGCGCTGGAGGACGATCTGGGGGCACGGCTGTTCGATCGCAACAAGCGCCGCGTGGCGCTCACCGAACCGGGCCGCCTGTTCCTGAACGAGGCGCGCGAGATTCTGGCACGCGCGGAAGCCGCGCGCACGGTGGTCAGCGAAGCGGCCGAAGGTTGCACGGGACGACTCCGTCTGGCCTACCCCGCATCGCTCTCCTTCCATAATGCCCTGCCCCAGACGCTGCTGCGGTTTTCGGACATCGTGCCCAGGGTGCAGCTGGAATTGCACGAGATGTACACCGAGACCCAGTACGACGCCTTGATTGCCGGACAGATCGACGTCGGCCTGGTGCGCGCCATGCCCAAGGAGCAAAGCATGGCGCTGCAACTGCAAGTGGACGTGATCGACCACGAACGCTTGCTGATAGCCATGCCTTGCCAGCATCCACTGGCCTCGCGCAAGCGCATCCATCTGCGCGACGTGGCGCAGGAACCTTTCGTGACGCAGCCGCGCGCCTACAGCACCACGCTGTATGACACGTTGATGCAGATGGCGGCGCTGGATGGGTTCCATCCGGTGATTCGCCAGGAGGCGCAACAGGTGACGGGATTGCTGGCATTGGTGTCGGCCGGCGTCGGCATGGCGCTGGTGCCGGCCTCGCTGCGGGCGGTGAAACTGCCCGAGGTGTGCATGATCGAACTGGCCGACAAGCAGGCCGACCTGCTGCTGGCCGTGGCCTGGCGCAAAGACGACCCGTCGCCGGTGTTGGCGCGTTTTTTGGAAGCAGTCAAGACGCGGGGCAAAGCCGGGTAGGCCTTGAGCGCTTCGACAAGCTCAGAACAGGCGAAGTCGAGTAGGCATTCCGGTGTTTCGACTTCACGAAGCTTCGCTTCGCTACGCTCAACACGAACGGTTCCGTTATTTCTTAGCAGGTATCTGCCGTACGTGCCGCCGACGGGGGCAGACGCTCGGCCAGAAAATCCACCAGCGCGCGCACGGCGGGAAGCAGACCGCGACGGCTCGGATAAACGAAATGCATGGTTCCCTGCGGACCACTCCAATCCGGCAGCAAGCGTTCCAGTCGGCCTTCTTCCAGAAAACGGGCGCATACCGATTCCGGCAACAGCGCCACGCCCATGCCGCGTTGCGCGGCTTCCAGCAATACCGCAAATTCGCCACTGACGAGGCGGGGCGTCACATCCACGTGAGCCTTGTCGCCATTGGTGTGCATCAGCTCCCATGTCTGCGCGCCGCCCTGCTCGTTCATCGACAAGGTAGGTAGCGCGCTCAGATCCGCCGGCGTTTGCGGCCGCTCGAACTGCTCCCAAAGCGCACTGCCGGCCACCAGGATCATGCTGGACATGCCGAATTCGCGCACGATGAGCGTGGCGTCGGTATCCAGCTTGAAACGCACGCGGATGGCGATGTCGTAGCCCTCGTCGATCAGATCCACACGACGATTGCTGGCCAGAAGCCTCACCTGGACCTTGGGATGCTCGGCCAGGAAATCCGGCAGGATCGGCGCCAGCAAAGAGCGCGCAAGCGACACCGGGCAGCTGATCCGCACCATGCCGCGTGGCTCGGCGCGCACGGCATCGACGGCATCCTGCGCCGCCCTCGCCTCTTCCAGCACGGCACGACAGTGTTCGTAGAAGCGCTCGCCGGTTTCGGTCACCACGAATTTGCGCGTGGTTCGCTGCAACAGACGCACCCCCAGGCGTTCTTCCAATTGTGCCACGCGCTTGCTCAAGCGTGACTTGGGGATGCCGAGCGCCCTGCCCGCTGCCGAAAACCCGCCGTTTTCCACCACCGCGGCAAAGAAATACAGGTCGTTGAGATCCTGCAAGGCGCCAGTCATGGTCTGCATGACTGTTTCTCCTCGTGAACGATAATTCCCGATTTTGCCCACTTATCAGGTCATTGTCCAACCTTTAACTTTGTCGCCAACGCACACCGCGTCTCCCCTTTCACACACGCATGAGGTCTCCCATGAAACTGCTCCGTCTGGACACCAGTGCCCTTGGATCACATTCCGTTTCCCGCCAACTGTCCGCTGCCGTCGTCGAAAAATGGGTGCAGGATCATCCGGGCACGCAGGTCGACTATCACGATCTGGCCGCCGACCCGATCCCGCACTGGCTGCCCGTCGTGGACGCGAGCCGGGAGCCGGACCATCTCGGCGAGCGCGTGCTGGCCGATTTCCTGGCCGCCGACGTCATCGTCATCGGCGCGCCGATGTACAACTTCAGCATTTCCAGCCAGCTCAAGGCCTGGATCGACCGCATTGCCGTTCCCGGCAAGGTGTTCCGTTACACCGAAAGCGGTCCGGAAGGACTGGCCGGCGGCAAGCGCGTCATCATCGCTTCCTCGCGAGGCGGCGTGTACAGCGAAGGCCCCGCGACGGCGGCCGATTTTCAGGAGCCCTACTTGCGTACCGTATTGGGCTTCTTCGGCATCACCGACATCCGCTTCGTGCGCGCCGAAGGCGTGGGCCTTGGCCCGGAACAGAAAGCCCAGGCCATCGAAACGGCACTGGCCGACATCCACCAGGTGACCGCCCTCGCAGCCTGAGGCACCCGTCATGTCGCAGGGACGCGACTCATGGCAAGCTGGACGCCCCTTTCCGCCTCACGAGGTGCCACGTCCATGACCCTCCACGTTGCCCTGGTACCGCTGCTATCGTTGATCGCCGGTATCCTGATCCTGATCCGCCCCAAGCTGCTCAACTACATCGTGGCCATCTACCTGATCGTGGTTGGCGTGATCGGGTTGCTGGGGTTGTAATGGCAGACGACGAAAAAGCCGCTGGAGTCAGCGGCTTTTTCGTTATTGGCGCGGGAAGATGCGCAGCGTCACTTCGGGAGCACCGCCCGTCTTGATCGATACGTCGTCCAACGATCTACTCACGGTCGATCGAATACCGACCCGCCCCTGTGATGCACAGGAACAAGAAGCCTCCCACGATCGAAATGTTTTTGTAGAAGTTGATCATGTTCCCGATATGTTCGGGACCGGTCATCGTCCAGTAATGGTGGGCAATGAAGGCCGCGGCGAGTGTGAAGACCGCCATCAATAACGCCAGCGGTCGAGTGAGGAAGCCGATGGCGACGGCTATGCCTGCAAAAAATTCAATGGCGATGGCTACGATAGCGGCAACAGTCGGAATCGGCAAACCTGCACCGGCCATTGCCCCGACCGCACCGGAGAAATTTGTCAATTTACCCCAGCCGCTCCAGACGAACAGGATTACCATCAAGATGCGTGCCACCAGCAAGAACTCATTCCTGCGATTTTCGAAGAATGCATAGCGCATGATCTTGTCTCCCCTTTGAGTGGGTGTTGAACCACATCTGCTTCGCACCGCCGAAAGGCGATGCAGGTTCATATTACGCGCTTTCATGTCTGGCGGTGAGGGTGGGATTGTTCGGCCCTTCCTGGGCCTCACCCCTCCGCACTTCGTGCTCCGGGGCCCGCCTTCGGCGGTCCAATTTTGTTCCCGACAAAATTGTCGAACCGGGTGGCTTCGTCCACGCCACCCTCACTACCAGACACAAAAACGCCCCTGACGGGGCGCTTTCATGTCTGGCGGTGAGGGTGGGATTCGAACCCACGGTGGGCGGAAACCCACGGCAGTTTTCAAGACTGCTGCCTTAAACCACTCGGCCACCTCACCTGCTAGTTGTTGAAGGCGTGCTCCGCACGCCCCCACGGCAGTTTGACTCCGGGCATCCTGCCCTACGCCCTTCGGGCCATCGGCTGCGCCGATGTTCGCTTCGGCGTCCTGCCTCCGCGTCAAGACTGCTGCCTTAAACCACTCGGCCACCTCACCTGCTTGTCGAGCGGCGGAATTGTAGCAGCATGCCGTTCTTTTGTAGGAGCGCGCCTGCGCGCGATGGCTTCAGCCTTGGAATGGGCGCTGTCGCGTGCAGGGGCACGCTCCTACATTCACTGGCGTGCGTCAGCGCAGGGTTTCCTGTCCACTCATGTAGGGGCGAAGTGCTTCCGGCACGGTGATGGAGCCGTCGGCGTTCTGGTAGTTTTCCATCACTGCGATCAGGCAGCGACCAATGGCCAGGCCGGAGCCGTTCAAGGTGTGGACGAGCTCGGGTTTGCCGGTATCGGGGTTGCGTACGCGCGCCTGCATGCGGCGTGCCTGGAAGTCCGTGCAGTTGGAGCAGGAGCTGATTTCGCGGTAGGTGTCCTGGCTGGGCAGCCAGACCTCCAGGTCATAGGTGCGGGTGGCGGAAAAGCCCATGTCGCCGGTGCACAGGAGCATCTTGCGATACGGCAGGCCGAGCTTCTGCAACACGGTTTCGGCGTGACCGACCATTTCTTCCAGTTGCGCGGCCGAATCCTCGGCGCGCGCGATCTGCACCATTTCCACCTTCTCGAACTGATGCTGGCGGATCATGCCGCGCACGTCCCTGCCGTAGCTGCCGGCCTCGGCACGGAAGCATGGCGTGTGCGCGGTCATGCGCAACGGCAGGTTGGCGGCGTCGAGGATGGTGTCGGCGACAAGGTTGGTCAGCGACACTTCGGCGGTCGGAATCAGGTAACGCTTCGATTCGCCCACTTCGGTGGCGAACAGGTCGTCTTCGAACTTGGGCAATTGGCCGGTGCCCTGCATGGTCTGCGCGTTCACCAGCAGCGGCACGTTGCATTCCAGATAGCCGTGTTCGCGCGTGTGCAGATCGAGCATGAACTGCGCCAGCGCACGATGCAGATGCGCCAGTTGACCACGCATGACGGTGAAGCGCGCGCCGGACAATTTGACGCCGGCGTCGCCGTCGAGCCAGCCATGGCGCTCGCCCAGTTCGACATGATCCTTGACCGGAAAGTCGAACGTGCGCGGCGTGCCCCAGCGCGACTGCTCGACGTTGTCGGCCTCGTCCTTGCCGATCGGCAGCGCCGGATCCGGCAGGTTGGGCACGCCCAGCGTCAGATCCGCCAGTTTCATCTTGATCTCGGCCAGCACATGCTCGTTGGCCTTGAGCCTGTCGCCCAGACCGGCTACTTCGGCCAGCAACGGCGCCACGTCTTCGCCCTGCGCCTTGGCCTTGCCGATGGCCTTGGAACGGGTGTTGCGCTGGTTCTGCAGTTCCTGGGTTTCGGTGGCAAGACGCTTGCGCTCGGCTTCCATGGATTCCACGGCAGCGGTGTCGAGCGTGTAGCCGCGCGTTGCCAGACGCGCGGCGGTGTCAGCCAGTTGCGAACGCAACAATGCTGGATCGAGCATGGTCAATCCTTGGGGTGAAAGATCAAACCGTCATTATCGTGGCAGCGCGTCTTGCGGCGCAAACCCGCCTTGATCGGCGGATGGCGGCGCGGCGCGATTCACCCATCCCCATAACAGGACGGTGGCGGCGAACGCGCACGCGGCGCCAAAACCGAAGGCCACAGCGGCCGACCAGGTTTGCCAAAGCTCGCCGAAAATCAGCGATGCGGGAAGCAGCATGATGCCGGCCACCAGGTTGTACCAGCCATAGGCCGTGCCGCTGCGCTCGCCGTCGACCAGGTCAGCCACCAGCGCCTTTTCGGTGCCTTCCAGGGCGGCGGTGACCGCGCCATACAATGCAAACGCCAGCCACAGCGCCCAGCCGGCCTGCGGCAGCCAGCCGATGACCAGGTAGGCGACGGCGTAGATCGCCCAGGCCGTACCGAGCACGCGGATGCGGCCGAAGCGGTCGGACAGGGCCGAAAGCGGCGTGGACAACAACATGGCCACGGCCGAATACAGCACCCACATCAGAACGATGCGTTCGGCGCCGACGCCCATGTCCTCGGCGCGCAGCAGCAGGAACATGTTGGATGAATTGCCCAGGGTGAACAGGCCAAGCGCCACGAGGTAACGTCGGAACCCCGCCGGCAGACGCCTGAACTTCCAGTCGAAAGCGGCGTGTTTTATCGGCACCCTGCCTTCCGGCTCACGGATACGCAGCGCCAGCACGATCACCAGCACGGCGGGCACGATCGACCACAGGAAAATGGCGCGCAGGGAAAGCCCCCACGCCAACAGTCCCGCGGCCACCAGCGGACCGACCACCGCGCCGGCATTGTCCATGGCCCGGTGAAAACCGAACGCCAGACCACGTTGCTCCGGCGCCACGGCAAGACTCAGCAGAGCATCGCGCGGTGCGGTGCGCACGCCCTTGCCGATACGGTCGACCAGGCGGCAACCGAGTACGCCGGCCCAGCTCGTGGTCAAACCGATCAACGGACGCGCGATACCGCTCACGGCATAGCCGCTGCCGATCCATCGGCGCATGCGCTGATGACGATCGGCAAGCACGCCGAACACGAGTTTCAGCAAACTGCTGCCCGCCTCGGCCAGCCCTTCGATCAGCCCCAGCACACGCGGGCCGGCCATGAGCACCGCCGTCAGGTACAAGGGGATCAGCGGATAGACCATGTCGCTGGCGCTGTCGTTGGCCAGGCTGATCAGGCCGAGCAGCCACACCACGCGCGGCAGACCACGCAAGGCCTTGATCGCGCGTTTCACGTATCCGCATCCGGCGATGTGCGGGCTTCGCGGCGGGCGGCGTGCAGGGCATCGAGTTTTTCCTTCAACCTGATTTCCAGTCCACGCTCGACAGGCTTGTAGAAAACCTTCCCATCCAATTGATCCGGAAGGCATTGCTGGTCGAGCGCCACACCGCCTTCGGCATCGTGGTCGTATTGGTAGCCCTTGCTGTAACCCAGCTCCTTCATCAGCTTGGTCGGCGCGTTGCGCAGGTGCATCGGCACCTCCAGCGTGCCGGTGTCGCGGATCGTGCGGCGCGCATCGTTGTAGGCCGCATAGGCGGCATTGCTCTTGGGCGCGCTGGCCATGTAGATGGCCACTTCGGCAAGACCGAGTTCGCCTTCAGGCGAGCCCAGGCGATCATAGGTGTCCCAGGCGTTGACGGCCATCTGCCAGGCGCGCGGATCGGCCAGGCCGATATCCTCGATGGCCATGCGCAGCAGGCGTCGCGCCAGATAGGCGCGATCGCAGCCGCCGTCGAGCATGCGCGCCAGCCAATACAGCGCGGCATCCGGATCCGACGAGCGCACGGATTTGTGCAACGCCGAAATCTGATCGTAGAACTGCTCGCCGCCCTTGTCGAAGCGTCGTGTGCGGTCGGCCAGAACTTGCGTCAATGTCGTTTCGTCGATACGTCCGTCGGTGGCCAGTTCGGCGGCGATCTCCAGCAGGGTCAGCGCACGCCGAACGTCGCCATCGGCCGCCTGTGCAATCAGACCCAGCGCTTCGCCATCGACTTGCAGCCCCTGCCCGCCCAGCCCGCGCTCGGCATCGACCAGAGCGCGTTTCAAAGCCTCGGTGATGGCGCTGGCATCCACCGCGTCCATGACATGTACGCGGCAGCGCGACAGCAATGCCGAGTTGAGTTCAAACGAAGGGTTTTCGGTGGTGGCGCCGACGAAGATGATGATGCCTTTCTCGATGTGCGGCAGAAAAGCATCCTGTTGCGCCTTGTTGAAGCGATGCACCTCGTCGACGAACAATACCGTGCGGCGTCCCTGGCCAAAATGCACTTCGGCCTCGGCCAAGGCCTTGCGTACATCGGCCAATCCCGACAGCACGGCGGAAATGGCGCGAAATTCGGCGTCGGCGTAACGCGCCACCAGCAAGGCCAACGTGGTCTTGCCGCAACCCGGCGGCCCCCACAACACCATGGAATGCACGCTGCCCGCTTCCAGCGCCCGACGCAATGCACTGTCCTCACCGGCCACCCGCGGCTGGCCGACGATTTCGTCCAAAGTTTGCGGACGCATGCGTTCGGCCAGAGGTTTCAGGCCTTCGGATGCCGCATCCGATTCAAACAGACTGCGATTGGAAGATGATGCTTGACGTGCCATGTGGCCATGATACGCGGCATGGCCACTCGCTGCCCTTCGAAAAAAACAGTAGGGCGGGCACTGCCCGCCATAGACACGCATACCTGAAATGGCATGGTATTCATCGAACCATGCGTGACGGGCAGTGCCCGCCCTACCCGGGTTCGCTACTTGATGACGTCAGGAAACGCTGCGGCGGGCGGCAAGCATGCGCTTCATGGTGTCATCGCGGCGCACGTAGTGGTGCCACAGCGCAGCCAGGATGTGCAGGGCGATCACGTAGTAGAACGCGGTGCCGATCCAGGCGTGGTACTGGAAGATCTCGCGCGCCAGCTCCCTGTTGGGATGGCTGAGGAAGGCGGGAATCAGGGTGACGCCGAACAGGCTGACGCCCCTGCCCGCCACTTCGCGCGTGGTGATGCCGAGCAACGGCTGCACCACCAGAAAGGCGTACAGCGCCCAATGCGTCACCCGCGCAAACCAGCGCGCGACGAATGCCATGGGCGGTTCGATCGGCGGCGCGCCGTACTTTTTGCGCATCCACAGGCGTGGCAGCACCAGCAGCAGCACCAGCATGCCCACCACCATGTGCGCATGCTCGGTCACTTCATGCAGCGGATTGCCGCGCGACGTCGCCTCGTGCAGATTGATCAGCACATAGGCGGTCAGCACCAGGCCGAAAATGATCCAGTGCATATGACGCTGAAAGGGTTTATAGCGGAACGTCGGAGGGGACGACATGGCAACCTGCAATCAATAATGATTATCAGTCAAGATTGCCAGAAGCCCGTCTGCATGACAAGCCTCAGTGCTGCAATGGATGTATTTGCGGCACCGACGAGGTGTCGCCGATGACGTCGGCACCCTTGGGCGGCGTGAAGTTGAAGGTGGAAGCCGGCAGCGGCTGGTTGCGCTGCCAGTCGGAAAACCGGATGCGCGTGATGTTGTCCAGTTGATCCTTGAACGTCATCTCGCGCAGACCACCCTCATCGAAACCGAGGTCGGCATAGGCAAAATGCGCCTGCTTGTCTTTCGGTGTCAGGCGCAACCAGACCAGGCCGTCGCGGTTGCCCAGTTCGGTCACCATGAAGTCCTTGTCGAGACGGTCGACGTCGGTGAGCACAGTGAGCGGGCTGTGCGCCTCGGCCATGCTTTGCTGGCGCACGGTCACCTGTTCCAGATCCGGCTCGTACATCCATACGTGGCTGCCGTCGGCCACGATCAGCTGCTTGTAGGGCGAGGTGGTCTGCCAGCGGAATTGACGCGGCGACTTGAGCGCAACGGTGCCGTAGCTGGTCTTGTTGCCCTGCCCGGTGGCGCTGATGAGGGTCTGCCGGAAATGTCCCGACAGGGAATGCAATCCCGTGGCAAAGGCATTCAATCGTGCGCGCGCGCTTGTGCCTGTCTGATTGCCGGAAGCAAAGGCCGGCAAGGCCAGGACCGAAACGGCCAGCAGCGCAGCGATGGCAAGTAAACGTTTCATTCGGTGTTCCATGCGGGAAATCTGACGATGAAGTTTGACGGCAAAATCAGGGCCGACCGTGCGAGCCCTGCCCTGATCCGACAGCGACCCGGCCTGCGGGTTCAATCGCGCGGTGGCGCAGGCGCCAGCACTTCGCGTGTGCCGTTGTGCTGCGGCGCACTGACCACGCCATCGGCTTCCATCTGCTCGATCAGCCGCGCGGCGCGGTTGTAGCCGATACGCAGATGCCGTTGCACGCCGGAAATGGAGGCGCGACGGGTTTGCGTGACGACCGCCACGGCCTTGTCGTAAAGCGCATTGTCACTGTTGCCATCACCATCGGCATCCTGCGGGATACCCGATTCGTTGATGATGCGACCATCGCCCATGGTCTGCTCGTCTTCCAGCACGCCTTCGATGTAGTTCGGGTCGCCCTGCGACTTCAGCCATTCGACCACGTTGTGCACTTCGTGATCGTCGACGAACGCGCCGTGGACGCGTTCGGGCATGGCGGTTCCGGGCGGCAGATACAGCATGTCGCCATGACCCAGCAGGGTTTCCGCGCCGGACTGGTCGAGAATGGTGCGCGAGTCGATGCGCGAGGACACCTGGAAGGCAATGCGCGTGGGAATGTTGGCCTTGATCAGACCGGTAATCACGTCCACCGACGGACGTTGCGTGGCCAGAATCAG
>DASSBH010000079.1:0-3351 GCA_035698945.1 Oleiagrimonas sp. | reverse complement strand
GCCTCGTCCCAGGCGTACAGGTCGCTGTCCGGCGACTGGATGGCGTTCCAGCGCTCGTCGCCCTTGAACACGTCGGCGTAGCTGTTCTTGAACATGTCGGCGCTGACGGTGCTGGCGATCAGGTCGCTGATCTCCTTGTTGGACGGCCAGATGTCCTTCAGGAAGACGTCGTTGCCGTCGGTGTCCTGGCCCAGCGACTCGCTGGTGATGTCCACGTTGAGCGAACCGGCGATGGCGTAGGCGACCACCAGCGGCGGCGAGGCCAGGTAGTTCATCTTCACTTCCTGGTGCACGCGGCCTTCGAAGTTGCGGTTGCCCGAGAGCACCGAAGCCACGCACAAATCCCCGTCGGCGATGCCGGCGCTGATTTCTTCGGGCAGCGGGCCGGAGTTGCCGATGCAGGTGGTGCAGCCGTAGCCGACCAGCCAGAAGCCCATGTCGTCCAGGTCCTTCATCAGGCCGCTCTTTTCGAGGTAGTCGGTGACCACCTTGGAGCCGGGCGCCAGCGAGGTTTTCACCCACGGCTTGGCTTTCAGGCCCTTCGCCTGCGCCTTGCGCGCGACCAGGCCGGCGGCCAGCATCACGGCGGGGTTGGAGGTGTTGGTGCACGAGGTGATGGCGGCGATGACCACGCTGCCGTCGCGCAGCTTGAAGTCCTCGCCGTTCATTTCCACGCGCACGGCGTTGTTGACGATGTCGTTGGACGCGTTGCCGATGGCGGTGGCGCCACCCTCGTTGGCGAACTCGGCGGTTCCCTCGCCGTCCTGGCGACGGTTGGCTGTCAGATCCTTGATGACCTTGCTGGCGTTGGACTTCACGTCCGTCAGCAGCACGCGATCCTGCGGGCGCTTGGGGCCGGCCATGGACGGCTTGACGTCGGCCAGGTTCAGTTCCAGCACGGCGCTGTATTCGGCTTCCGGCGTGTTCTCGTCGTGCCACATGCCCTGGGCCTTGGCGTAGGCTTCGACCAGCGCGATCTGCTCGTCGCTGCGGCCGGAAAGCTTGAGATAGTTCAGCGCCTCGGCGTCGACCGGGAAGATGCCGCAGGTCGCGCCGTACTCGGGCGCCATGTTGCCGATGGTGGCGCGGTCGGCCAGCGCCAGGTGCTTGAGGCCGGGGCCGAAGAATTCCACGAACTTGCCGACCACGCCGTGCTGGCGCAGCATCTGCGTCACGGTCAGCACCAGGTCGGTGGCGGTGGCGCCTTCGGGCAGACGGCCATCCAGTTTGAAGCCGACCACCTGCGGAATCAGCATCGAGGACGGCTGGCCCAGCATCGCGGCCTCGGCCTCGATACCGCCCACGCCCCAGCCCAGCACGCCCAGGCCGTTGATCATGGTGGTGTGCGAATCGGTGCCGAACAGCGTGTCCGGATAGGCCCACAGCGTGCCGTCGACCTCGTTGGACATCACCACGCGGCCCAGGTACTCCAGGTTCACCTGGTGCACGATGCCGGTCGAGGGCGGCACCACCTTGAAATCGGTGAAGGCTTTCTTGCCCCAGTGCAGGAACGCGTAACGCTCCTGGTTGCGCTCGAATTCGATGCGGGTGTTCTCGGCCAGGGCGTCGGCCTTGCCGAACACGTCGACCTGCACCGAATGGTCGATGACCAGTTCCACCGGCGACAGTGGGTTGATCTTGTTGGGATCGCCGCCCAGGTTCTTCATCGCGTCGCGCATGGCGGCCAGATCGACCACGCAGGGCACGCCGGTGAAGTCCTGCAGCACCACGCGCGCCGGCATGAAGGCGATCTCGGTGCTGGGCTCTGCCTTGGCGTCCCAGGTGGCCACAGCCTTGATGGAGTCGGCGCTGACATCGCTGCCGTCCTCGCGTCGGGCCAGGTTCTCCAGCAGGATCTTCATGGAGTAGGGCAGGCGCTTGATGTCGAAGTGCTGGCCCAGCTTGGGCAGGCTGGCATAGGCGTAGGTCTTGCCGTTGACTTCAAGGCTGTCGCGGATAGAGAAAGAGTCTTTCATGGCTGCTCCTGGCTGGATCGACTGCGGGACGCGAATGCGGGCGTGCGCGGCATGCACTGGCGTCAATCAAACCCCTATTATCGCGCAAACCGGGCAACGGACGCGAATACAGGGTGTCTTGCGCGGCTACAATGCATTGCAAACAAGCATGATGCCCGCCTGTTTCCACCCTGACCAACGGATTTGTGCGCATGCAGCGTTCGATGATTTCGACGAGCCTCGCCGCCGTGTCCCTGCGCGACCTGGCGCTGGTGCAGGCGGTGCATCGTCTGGGCGGTTTCACCGCCGCCGCGCGGGCCATGCACATCAGTCCTTCGGGCCTGTCGCACCAGATCCAGAAAGTCGAACAGGCGCTGGACGCGGTGCTGTTCGAACGCGGCGGCCGCAGCATCCTGCCCACCGCCGCCGGCCAGCGCCTGCTGGCGCAGATCGACCAGGTGCTGGCCGCCGCCGAAGACCTGCAACACGCCGCGCACAACAGCGCCTCGGCCTTCGGCGGCGAACTGCGCCTGGGCGTGCTGAGCACGCTCGGCCCCTATCTGCTGCCGCACCTGGTCGAACCGTTTCCGCAGACCTTCCCCGGCACGCGCCTCAGCCTGTCCGAAGGCAAACCGCGCGGCCTGCTGCGCCGCCTGCACGAAGGCGAGCTGGACGCGGTGCTCGCCCAACCGGCGCAAACCCCGCCGGGCGTGACCATGCAACCGCTGTTCTTCGAGCCCTACGACGTGCTCATGCACCACTCGCACCCGCTGGCCGACCGCGACCATGTACGCATCGAGGAACTGGACGACGACGCCATCCTCATGGCCGAAGGCCACGGCAACGATGCCGATCAGGATGACGACAAGCGCATCCAGGACGTCAGCCTCGAAAGCCTGGCTGCGCTGGTCGCCTTGCGTGGTGGCTACACCCTCGTACCCAGCCTCGCCCGTCAGCGCCTGGCGTCCATCGCCGACGTGCAACTGGCCCGCATCGAGGAAATCGATGCGCCCCCGGGCCGACACATCGCCCTGTACTGGCGTCAGGCTTCGCCGTGGGCGCAAGACTTGGAAACCTTCCGCGAGTTGCTGCGCGAATTGCTGGCCAGCGTTCCCGGATTGCAACTGGATGCGGGTGAAATACCCAAGTGAATGTGGCGGATTACATCATGACCGGCGAAGGGTTTTGGAGTCACCCTTCGCCGGTTGAGGGATGAGGAAGGCGCGATCAGAACTCCACGACTTTCTGTCGCTTGTCCTTGTAGCCCAGGTCGTCGGCGAAGCCATGGTTGACGTCGCGATGTCCCACTTCATCGGCGCGGATGACCACCACCACGTCGCGCAGACGTGCATTGGGAGCCAAGTTCCAGTAGTCGATGGCGACTTGCGGGGCAAGG
>DASSBH010000078.1:0-8477 GCA_035698945.1 Oleiagrimonas sp. | reverse complement strand
GGTCATGGGCAACGCTCTCCACGGTCGAGCCCGGCATTATGCGGACGCAAAGATGAGCGGGAGGTCGTGCAGGAGCGCAACCGCTGCGGACCGCGGGGCGTGCTCAGGGTATGCCCTCCTGCAGGGAGTCGCCGTCCTGCCTGCTACGCTGCGGCCACCCCGGGAAGGACCACCACATGACGACGCTCGTCTTCGTCCACGGCTGGAGCGTGACCAGCACCGCCACCTACGGCCAATTGCCGGCGCGCCTGAAAAGCGAGGCCGAGCGGCGTGGCGGCCCGTCGCTGGACATCCGGCACATCTATCTTGGCGAATACGTGAGCTTTCACGACAAGGTTCGCGTCGAGGACATCGCCCGCGCCTTCGATGGCGCGCTGTCCGACGTTCTCGCGCGCTATGGCAAGAATCAGCGTTGCGTCTGCATCACCCATTCCACCGGCGGTCCGGTGGTGCGCGAATGGCTGGATCGTCATATCGTCCAGCCCGGCAGGCTCGATCAATGCCCCGTCAGCCATCTCATCATGCTGGCGCCGGCCAATTTCGGCTCGGCGCTGGCGCAACTGGGCAAGAGCCGCATCGGCGCCATCAAGTCCTGGTTCAACGGTGTCGAACCGGGCCAGAAGGTGCTCGACTGGCTGGAACTGGGCAGTCCCGCCGCCCGCGCGCTCAATCTGCGCTGGATTCACGACTACCCGAAGCTCAAGCTCACCGGCGGCAAGAACCCCGTGTTTCCGTTCGTGCTGACCGGAGACGCCATCGACCGCAGCTTCTACGACCACATCAATCCCTACACCGGCGAAAACGGCTCCGACGGCGTGATGCGCGTGGCCGCGACCAATCTCAACGCCACGCATCTCGTGCTGCGCCAACCGGCCACCGAACGCGGCGAACCGTTGCCCACGGCCCGCAAGCGCCTGCGCACGCTGGAGCTGGAATCGGTCGCGCGTGCGATGCCGACGGCTTTCAAGATCGTGCCGGGCAAATCCCATTCCGGCAGCAAGATGGGCATCATGGGCAGCGTCAGGAACAACGGCGAGCCCGATGCCACGGTCAGCGCCATCCTCGATTGCCTGGCCGTGCGCGACGCCACCGCATACAACGCCCTGCGCGACACCTTCGACGCCGAAAACGCCGCCCACCAGGCCATCACCAACCGTCTTGAAATCGAGCACGTGCCCGTGCTGCCCGATCGCACATACATCCATGATCCGTGCAGCATGGTCATCTTTCGGCTGTTCGACTCGACGGGGCTGCACGTGTCGGACGTCAACCTGTTGCTCACCGCCGGGCCGCAGGACAGCCCCAATGAGTTGCCGCGCGGATTCCTGATCGACCGTCAGGCCAACCAGCAAGTGCCCGGCAATCTCACCTTCTACCTCAACTTTGCGGTGCTGGCCGGCTGCCCGCCCATTCCGGAACCTGGCGGCGGCGTGGCACGGGCCGAACTCTTGCCGCGACCGCCCTACGGCATCCGCATTGACCCGCGACACGAGGATCTGTTCGTGGAGTACTGGCAGGCCATGCTGGACACCTCCATGCATGAACTGCTGTCATTCATCCACCCCAACGAAACCACGTTGATCGACGTGCACCTGAGCCGCGTCGTGCACAAGGGGGTGTTCGGTTTTACCACGCAGTTGGCGCCGCCGGTGGATTTCAAGCATGTGAAGCCGGATGGGGTGGCTTGAGTATCCGGCGGCACCATGGGCATGACTCGCAGGGCGGGCACTGCCCGCCAAAAAGGGCTGCGACGGCGGGCAGTGCCCGCCCTACGGTTCGGCGTGGCGCTTGGGGAATGGCATGTCCGGCAGCGGGATGAATTCCTCGTGGTCGCTGTCGGGCAGCGGCATGCATCCGGCCTTCCAGTCGGCGGCGGCCTGTTCGATGCGGTCGCGGCGTGAGGACACGAAGTTCCACCAGATGTAACGCGGCCCCAGCGGCTCACCGCCCAGCAGCATCACCCGTGACGACTGCACGGCCTTGATGGCCGGCGCGGCGCCGGCGCCGAACACCAGCATCTGGTTGGCATGATGACGCTGGCCCGCCACTTCCACTTCGCCGCTGGCGATGAAGGCCGCGCGCTCGGGATGGCCTTCGGGCAGGGTCAGGCTGGCGCCCGGTTCAAGTTCCGCATGCACATAGAACAACGGCGAAAACGTTTTCGCCGGGCTGACGACGCCGTAGGCGCTGCCCGCAATCACGCGCGCCTTCACGCCATCGGCGTCGATCACGGGCAGCACGGAAGCGTCGTAATGATCGAAAGCCGGCACGCCTTCCTCGTTTGCTTCGGGCAAACCGACCCAGGCCTGCACGCCTTCGATGTGGCCGCCGTTTTCGCGCATGCCATCGAAGCGTTCCGAGTGGGTGATGCCCTGACCCGCCGTCATCCAGTTGAGCGCGCCGGGCTGAATGGCCTGCTCGAAGCCCAGGCTGTCGCGATGCGTCATCTGCCCTTCGAAAAGGTAGGTGACCGTGGACAACCCGATATGCGGGTGCGGGCGCACATCGCGATCGCGCCGCACAGGTGCTTCCAGATCAAGCGGCCCCATGTGGTCGAGAAAAACGAACGGGCCGACCATGCGTTGCTGGCGGCTGGGCAGCACCCGTGCCACCAGAAAGCCACCACCCAGGTCGTGACTGCGTGCTTCGATGATCGTGTCAGGCATGTCGTGCCTCCTCAAATACTTATCTGGTTGCCATGGTATGCCGCATGGCCAGCGCGGTGTCGGGAAAATCGCAGAACAATGCGTCCACGCCAAGCGACAATGCCATGCGCAGGGCGTCCTCGGGATGCGCAAAGGGCGGCGCGTCGACGTCGTCGCGGAACGTCCAGGCGTGGACTTCCAGGCCCAGATCGTGGGCCCTCCGAACCAGTTCGCTGTCGTGCCCGTGTGCACCCCAGAGCAGGTTCTTGTCTGGCGCGACGCCTTGCGCCCACGCGGCAAGTTCCCCGAGCATGGTTTCGAGGGCCGATGGATCGGCTTCCTCGACCAACGCGTAGCAGGGATTGCCGCAGCGTTCATGAGCCTCGCGCAATACCGCGTGATCCAGACATTGCAGCCACACACGAGCATCCGGCCCGGTGGCATGGCGCGCTTCGAGGATCGGCAGCAGCAACGCCAGCGGATCGTGTCCACGCTGGCGAAAATGAGCGGGATGCTTGATCTCTGGATAAAGCCGAATGGCACGCCCGGCGGCATCGCCAAGCGCCATGACATGATCCAGCATGTCGGCAAAACGCGGCATGACGTAACGACCATCGTGGCTGTGATCCCGCTGCGGCCAGCGCTGCACCAGGCGCAGACAATCCAGTTCGGCGGCATCGAAATCATTCACCCACCAGTCGCCGTCACGCGCCCGATCGGCAAATTCGGCATGCGCGGCCACGTCCGTCGTCTTCGAAAGACCCAAGTCGTGATGCACGTACAGCACGCCATCGCGACTCACTACCAGATCCGGCTCGATGACGTCGGCACCCTGCTC
Organism: Oleiagrimonas sp.; assembly: GCA_035698945.1. Classification (GTDB taxonomy): domain Bacteria; phylum Pseudomonadota; class Gammaproteobacteria; order Xanthomonadales; family Rhodanobacteraceae; genus Oleiagrimonas. Next base: position 4,994 of record DASSBH010000078.1, on the reverse strand, counting down.
CACCGCCAGGCGATAGCCGGCCATGCTGTGTTCGGGCAGATAACCGCTGGCGCCGCGATGGGCGATGATTTGTGGTGGCTGCTTGTCGAGCGTGTTCCAGATGGCGGCCTCTCCGCAGGCACGGGTGGCGCCTGCACGAAAGCATTATGCACGTGTGCACTGCAATCCGTGGATGGGGCACCCGGTATTGCGAAACTTTTTCGACAAACAAGATGCGTAGGGCGGGCACTGCCCGCCGCACGATGCGTGTTTTATCGACGGGCAGTATCCTGCATGCCATGGGGTATATCGGCGGGCAGTGCCCGCCCTACGTGTCGGTGTTGTGACGTTCGCGAAGACGTTCCGTCACATCGGCAAGACTCAGGTTTCGCGCGCGCAACAGCACCAGCAGGTGGTAGACGAGATCCGTGCTTTCATCCAGCAGGGCATCATCGTCCTGCGCCACACCGGCCAGGGCCGTTTCCACGCCCTCCTCGCCTACCTTCTGTGCAATGCGGCGAGTGCCGCTCTCGAACAAATGCGTGGTGTAGCTTTCTTCAGGGCGTTCGCGTTCACGCGCTTCGATCAGCTCGTCGAGTTGATCGAGGAAAGCCATTGCGGGTTCCATCGCCTTGCCGAAACAGGTGCGTGTTCCCTGATGGCAGGTCGGCCCCTCGGGATCGGCCTGCACCAGTAGCGTATCGGCATCGCAGTCCGCATGGATCGTCTTGAGCGTGAGCCAATGTCCGGAAGTCTCACCCTTGATCCACAAACTCTGGCGACTGCGGCTCCAGAACGTCACGCGGCCCGTGTCCAGTGTGTGTTGCAGCGCCTCGCGCGTCATGTAGCCCAGCATCAATACTTCACCGCTGCGCCAATGCTGGATGATGGCCGGCAATAAGCCATCGCCTTTGCTCCAGGCCAATGCGTCGGGATCGAAATCGATGCGCGTGTTCACAGGCGTACCTCGATGCCGGCCCGGGCCAGCGTTTGCTTGAGATCGGCGATGGCCATGTGGCCGTCATGAAAAATGCTGGCAGCCAAGGCCGCATCGACATCGGCGTCCTGGAAGGCATCCACGAAATGTTCCGCCGCACCGGCGCCGCCCGAGGCCACCAATGGCACATGGCAGATGTCGCGCACGGCGACGAGCTGTTCGATGTCGTAGCCGTTGCGCACCCCGTCGCTGCCCATGCAGTTGAGCACGACCTCGCCGGCGCCGCGCTGCTGTGCCTCGACCACCCAGTCGAGCGTGCGGCGGCGCAGTGCGCGCGTCCGTATAGGATCGCCGGTGTACTGGCGCACGCGCCACTCGCCGTCCTCGTCGCACAGGCTGTCGATGCCGACGACCACGCACTGCACGCCGAAGGCAGCGGCCAGTTCGTCGATCAGATCGGGGCGCTCCAGCGCGGGTGAATTGATCGATACCTTGTCGGCGCCGGCATGCAACACATGGCGTGCATCCTCGACGCTGCGGATGCCGCCGGCAACGCAAAACGGCATGTCGATGGCACGTGCCACGCGTTCGACCCAGTCACGCTCGACCGTGCGCCCATCGGGACTGGCGCCAATGTCGTAGAACACCAGCTCATCGGCGCCCGCATCGCGATAACGCAAGGCCAGTTCCACGATGTCGCCGACGATGCGGTGGTCGCGAAAACGCACGCCCTTGACCACCTTGCCATCGCGCACATCCAGGCACGGAATGATGCGCCGGCTCAGCATGATGCCGCCGAGCCGGCAACAAGTGCATCGGCAAGTTCCAGTTTGCCTTCGAGCAAGGCGCGACCGAGGATCACGCCGGCCGCGCCGCTGGCGCGCACGGCGCGCACATCGTCGCCACTGCGAACGCCACCGGAAGCCTGCACCGCGAGGGTTGGAAATGCGCGCGCGAGGTGCGCGTACAAATCGATGTTGGGGCCGGTCATGGCGCCGTCGCGGTCGATGTCTGTGCTGAGCACGTGGCGTGCGCCGCATTTGGCATAAAAATTGGCCAGGGTGTTCAGTGCGACATCCTCGTCGGACGTCCAGCCTGCGCTAGCCAACCGCCAGACGCCGTCCCGACAACGTGCATCCAGCGCGAGCGTCAGCCGGTCGGCGCCATGGCGCTCGATCCACTTTGCCACACGTTCGGGTTCGCGCATGGCCAGACTGCCGATGACCGCGCGCGACACACCGGCATCGAACAGACGCTTGACGTCATCCTCGCTGCGAATGCCGCCGCCGGCCTGCAGTTTGAGTTTCGTACCGGCCAGTGCTTTCAGCGTGAACAGATGAGTTTGCGTACCGGCGCGAGCACCATCCAGATCCACCACATGCAACCATTCGGCACCCAGGGCCGCATAGTTTTCGGCCAACGCCAATGGATCGACGGCGTAATCGGTCTGGCGCGCGTAGTCGCCCTTGAGAAGGCGCACCACGCGGCCGTTGCGAAGGTCGATGGCAGGGATGACGGTAAAATCGTTCACAGGTTCAGAAAGTTCTTGAGCAGACGGGAACCGAGCGCACCGGAGCGTTCGGGATGGCATTGCATGCCGCAGAAATTGTTCTTGCGCACGACCGCCGCAAAGCGTTCGCCGTGCTCGCACGAGGCCAGCGTGTCTGACGTGACCGGCGCAGCGTAGCCGTGCACGAAATAGGCGTGCGCACCCTTGGCGATGCCGTCGAGCAACGGATCATCACGTTCGATGTCGAGCCTGTTCCAGCCCATGTGCGGAATGCGCAAGGATGAGCCGCCGCTCAACTTGCGCACATTCCCTTCCAGCAGCCCGAGGGTTTCGGTATCGCCTTCTTCGGAATGCACGAACAGAAGCTGCATGCCAAGACACACGCCGAGCACCGGCTGCGTGAGTTCGCGCAGCAGTACATCCAGGTGCTGTTCGCGCAAACGCCGCATGCCTTCAGCCGCCGCACCCACACCCGGCAAAATGACGTGACTGGCCGCACGGATGCGTGCCGGATCGCCAGTCAGTTCGGCGACGACACCCAGACGCTCCAGCGCATAGCGCACTGAACCGATATTGGTGCCGCCGGCTTCAACCAACACCACGTCCATCACAGCACACCCTTGGTGCTGGGCAAGGCATCGCCCTCGCGACGCAGAGCCTGACGCAGGCAACGCGCCACCACCTTGAAACAGGCTTCGACCATGTGGTGCGTGTTTTCGCCCTGCACTTTCACATGCAGATTGGCGCCGAGGCTGTCGCACAGCGAACGGAAAAAATGCTTCACCATGTCGGTGGACAACCCGCCCACCTGTTCGCGCGGAAATGCGCCATCGAATACGAACAAGGCGCGCCCGGAAAGATCCAGCGCGGCGCTGGCCAGCGATTCGTCCATGGGCAAGGTGAAGCCGTAGCGACCGATGCCGCGCTTGTCTCCCAGTGCCTTGCGAATGGCTTCGCCCAGCGCCAGTGCGCAGTCTTCCACGGTGTGATGATCGTCCACCGCAAGATCGCCATCGCAGGCAAGCTCCAGCGAAAAGTCGCCGTGCTTGCCGATTTGTTCCAGCATGTGATCGAAAAAGCCGATGCCGGTCGATATGCTGACAGGATCAGATGTATCCAGATCCACCTTCACGCGAATGCATGTCTCGCGCGTCACGCGTTCGACTTCGGCCACGCGCGGCACGTCGCACAACTGCCGCGCGACCTGCATCCAGTCCATACCTTCCCGACCCACGCGCAAACCACGCACACCGAGATTGGCGGCAAACCGCATGTCGGTTTCGCGGTCGCCGACCATGACTGAAGCCGCGCGGCTCCAGCCGTCGTCAGCCAGATAGTGACGCACCAGTCCGATGCCGGGCTTGCGCGTATCTCTCCCCTCGTGCGGAAGGCTGACATCGATCAGCACTTCGCGGAAAGTGATGCCCTGGGAGGCCAGCAACTGCAGCAGGAAGCGCTGCGGATCCTCGAAATCGGCCTGCGGAAAACTGTCGGTGCCCAGGCCATCCTGGTTGGTCACCATCACCAGTTCGTAACCGGCGGCGACACAACGGCGCAAGGCCGGGATCACGTTCGGCAGCAGGGCCAGTTTGTCCAGGCGATCGACCTGTTCGTCGGCGGGTTCTTCGATGAGACAGCCGTCGCGATCCACAAATATAAACTTGCGTGTCATGCGCCTTCCCTCGTCGACACATTCCCACGCACCTTTGCATGCACTGAATCTCCCCCTGTAGGAGCCTGCCCTGCAGGCGACGGCCTCAGCCCTGATCCAGCTTCGAGGCTATCGCCTGCAGGGCAGGCTCCTACAGGGGAAGGTGTGAGCGCGGTCAGGAAGCGGGTGTTTTCGACGGGCGTGCCGATGCTGATGCGCAGGCAGTTCGCGAGACCCGGGTAACGGCTGACATCGCGCACCACGATGCCTTGCGCGGCGAGCCGGCGATAAACGGCCTGCGCATCGTCGAGACGCACGGCAAGAAAATTGGCCTGCGAAGACAACACCTCGCGCACTTCCTGCGTGTCACGCAATGCCTCGCGCAAACGCTCACGTTCCTCGCGGATGACGGCGACCCGTTCGAGCATGCGCCGTTCGCCGTCTTCGTCCAATGCTTCGAGAGCCGCGCGCACGCTCGGCGTCGGCAAAGGGTACGGCGGCATGATTCGCCGTAGCAAATCAATGATGCCTGCATCCGCCAGCAAGGCGCCGATGCGTGCCCCGGCCAAGGCCCAGGCCTTGGACAGAGTGCGCAGGACGGCCAGGTTGGAGTGGCGCGCAAGCAGATCGGCGACGCCCGGCGTGTCGGCAAATTCGATGTAGGCCTCGTCGACGATGATCAGGGTGCGATCCGCCAAGGCTTTGGCCAGATACTCGATGGTCTCGCGCGCAATGACGCCGCCCGTCGGGTTGTTGGGCGAACACAGAAACAGCAATTTGACTGCCGGCGTGCAGGCTTCCAGTACGGCATCCGCGTCCAATGCAAAACGGTCATCGAGCGGTACTCGAACGATGCCCGCGCCCTGCACAGCGGCACACACGGCGTACATGCCGAAAGTCGGCGGGCAGATCGCGAT
>DASSBH010000077.1:0-5612 GCA_035698945.1 Oleiagrimonas sp. | reverse complement strand
CTCGCGGGTACGCACCTCGCCGATCAGGATCACGTCGGGCGCCTGGCGCAGGGTGTTCTTGAGCGCGGCATCCCAGCTGTCGGTGTCGATGCCCAGCTCGCGCTGGGTGACGATGCAGCCCTCGTGCCGATGCACGTATTCGATCGGATCCTCGATGGAAATGATGTGCCCGGTCGAGTTGTGGTTGCGGTAGCCGATCATGGCCGCCAGCGAGGTCGACTTGCCGGTGCCGGTGGCGCCGACAAAGATGATGATGCCACGCTTGGTCATCGCCAGATCCTTGATGACCGCCGGCAAACCCAGCTCTTCAAGCGTGGGGATTTTCGACTCGATGCGGCGCAGCACCATGCCCACGCAATTGCGCTGGTAGAAGCACGACACGCGGAAACGGCCCACGCCCTTGGCGGCCACGGCGAACTGGCACTCGTGGGTTTTTTCGAACTCCTCGCGCTGCATCGGCGTCATGATGTTGATCACCATGTCGCGCGCCTGCTGCGCGGTCAGCGGACTCTGCGTGATCGGCGCGATACGGCCATTGACCTTCAATGAAGGCGGCACACCGGCGGTGACGAAAAGGTCGGAGGCCTTCTTGTGCACCATCAATTTGAGGAAGGAGGTGAAATCGATGTCAGCCATGGTGTTGCTCCCGAATCACGAGTCCAGTCGTTACTGGAAAGTGCCCTTGTTCTTGGCGCGGCCATGCGCCTGCTGGCGGGTGATCTGGCCGCGCGTGACCAGATCCTGCAGGCACTGGTCCAGCGTCTGCATGCCGTGCTGCTGACCGGTCTGGATGGCCGAATACATCTGCGCCACCTTGTCCTCGCGGATCAGGTTGCGGATGGCCGGGATGCCCACCATGATCTCGTGCGCCGCCACGCGTCCGCCGCTGACCTTCTTCAGCAAGGTCTGGCTGATGACCGCACGCAGGCTCTCGGACAGCATCGAGCGCACCATCGGCTTTTCGCCGGCGGGGAACACGTCGATGATACGGTCGATGGTCTTGGCCGCCGAGCTGGTATGCAGGGTGCCGAACACCAAGTGACCGGTTTCGGCGGCGGTCAGCGCCAGCCGGATGGTTTCCAGGTCGCGCAACTCGCCGACCAGGATGAAATCGGGATCTTCGCGCAAGGCCGAGCGCAACGCCTCGTTGAAGCCATGCGTGTCGCGATGCACCTCGCGCTGGTTGATCAGGCACTTCTGCGAGGTGTGCACGAACTCGATCGGATCCTCGATGGTGAGGATGTGGCCGTACTCGCGCTTGTTGACGTGGTCGACCATCGCCGCCAGCGTGGTCGACTTGCCCGAACCGGTCGGGCCGGTGACCAGAATCAGCCCCTGCGGCTGCTCGACCAGGTCACGGAAGATGCTCGGGCAACCCAGGTCTTCCAGCGTCAGCACTTCCGAAGGAATGGTACGGAACACCGAAGCCGCGCCGCGATTCTGGTTGAAGGCGTTGACGCGGAAGCGGGCCAGGCCGGGAATCTCGAACGAGAAGTCGGTTTCCAGAAACTCCTCGTAATCGCGCCGCTGCTTGTCCGACATGATGTCGTAGATCAGCGAGTGCACCTGCTTGTGCTCGAGCGCGGGAATGTTGATGCGACGCACGTCGCCATCGACGCGGATCATTGGCGGCAGACCTGCGGACAAATGCAGATCCGAGGCCTTGTTCTTGACCGAAAAGGCCAGAAGTTCGGCGATATCCATGGTAGTTCCCAGATTCCCCTTGGCAAAGACAGCTGACCGGCAGCGGCAAACCCGCGTCGGCAAGACCATAATGCCATAGCATAGGCGCTTTGCATCACGCCAAAACCTGCGCTGGCGCACAAGCCGCGCGATGATGACGATCACGTAGGGCGGGCACTGCCCGCCGTGGAAGGCCCCATGCATACACGGGCGGTACGACGGCGGGCAGTGCCCGCCCTACCCGTAGTCATGCCGGTGGTCATTCGGGCGGCGCTTCCTTAAGGTATAGGGCGATTTCACAGGAGAAAGCCGGCATGCAACGCATCACCTTCATCGGCGGCGGCAACATGGCGCGCAGCCTCATCGGCGGCCTGGTCGGCAGCGGCAGCGATGCCGGGGCCATCCATGTGGCCGAACCCAATGCCTCGGCGCGCGAGAACATGGAGCGCGAATTCGGCGTCGTCACCCATGCCGACGGCAATGACGCCGTGCGCGATGCGGACATCGTGGTGCTGGCAGTCAAACCGCAGGTGCTGCCCGGCGTGTGCCAGGCGCTGGGGCCGGCGTTGGCCCAGTCGCAGCCGCTGGTGATTTCCATCGCCGCTGGCATCCGCACCGACCAGATCGAACGCTGGCTGGGCGGCAAAGCCGCCATTGTGCGCGTGATGCCCAACACCCCGTCCCTGATCGGTGCAGGCGCCAACGGCCTTTACGCCAACGCCCGCGTCGACGACGAGCAACGTCGACAGGCGCAAGCCATTCTGGATGCCAGCGGCATCTGCGCATGGGTCGACGACGAAGGCCTGATGGACACCGTCACCGGCATCTCCGGCTCCGCTCCAGCCTATTTTTTCCTGATGGTGGAAGCACTGGAGGATGCCGCCGCCGCGCACGGACTGGATCGCGAAAGCGCGCGCCGGCTGGCCGCGCAGACCTGCCTGGGCGCCGGACGCATGATGATGGAAAGCGGCGAAGCGCCGGCCGATCTGCGCCGCCGCGTCACCTCGCCCAACGGCACCACCCAGGCGGCGCTGGACAGCTTCGACCGCGACGACCTGCGCGGCATCGTCGCGCACGCCGTGGATGCCGCGCGCAAACGCGGCGGCGAACTGGCCGCGGCCAACGACGACTAATGCCCGATACCCGTCACTCCAAAGAACTTCGAAACATCCATGGCCGTCATCCCGGCGCACGCGGGGAGGGTCCATGGATGGACTCGGCTTCGAGGAGCGAGGAAAGCCGGAATCCATTGCAGTCGGGGCAAAAGACGTTCATTCTCAACACTTTGGCAAGTATGAAAATGGATCCCGGCTCGCGCAAAGCGCGGTCTATCCTGAGCCTGTCGAAGGGCCGGGATGACGCTGAGGTAGATGGATGTTTGCGTGTCAGCGTTCGGAAGCTTTCTACGGACAGCAGCGGGCTTTCGCCTGAATGACGGGAAATCAAGGACGTTTTCGGGCTTATCAAAACTCCCTCCGGTATTCTCTCCCCGACTTTTGCCTGTGAACCATCGTCCATGTCCTACCTGGCCAATGCCCTGGAATTGCTGATCCAGTTCGCCTTCGACGCCCTGCTGGCGCTGTTCCTGCTGCGTCTGTTCGCCGAGCTGTGGCGGGCGCATTTCCACAACCCGCTCAGCCAGTTCATCTACCGCTACTCCAACCCGGTGCTGGCGCCGCTGCGTCGTCACATTCCCAACTGGCACCGCTGGAACATGGCCGCCTTGCTGGTGGCTTACGTGCTGGAGTTGCTGAAATGGCTGGCGCTTTTCGGCATCTACGGTTCAATGCCGCACATCGGCGGCCTGCTGGTACTGGGGTTGGGCTCGCTGCTCAGTTTTGTCATGGTCATGTACGTGGTGCTGATTTTCGTCTGGGCGCTGGCCAGCATGTTGAGTGCCGGCTCTTCAACCCATTCGCCGCATCCGGTACTGCAGTTCGTCGAGCAGTTGGTGGCGCCGGCGGTGCGCCCCCTGAGCCAGCGCCTGCCAACCCTCGGCGGCATCGACTTCTCGCCGGCAGTGGCCATCCTGATCCTGATGCTGGCGCGCATCCTGATCGCCGAACCGCTGCTTGCCGCCGGCATGCGCCTGGCCCTGTAGTGCGACGCCTGCCCGCCCTTGCCACCCTGCTCACCTGCCTGCTGTGGCTGGGTCTGCCGGGAGGCGCGCTGGCATACCCCGGGACGGTGCAAAGCGGCCAATACACCATCCACTACAACGCCCTGAGCGGCGACGCGCTGCCGCTTGCATCCACGCGCGCCTACGGTTTGCGTCATGCGTCCGACCAGGGCCTGGTCGTCATCGCGGTGAACAAGGGTGATCCGGATACCGGCACCAATGTGCCATTCGGCGTCAGCGGCCATGCCGCCACATTGCTGGGCAAGCCGGTGCCGCTGACCTTTCGCCATGTGGACGACGGCCATGACCATCATTCGGTGCTGGTCGTGTTCACCGTGTCCAGTGGTGAAACATTGCGCTTCGATCTCGATGTGACGCCGCAGGATGCGGGTACGACGCATCTGCACTTCGTTCACAGCTACGAGCCTTGAAACCGGCCGACAAAACCCCTGCCCACCCCGTAGGGCGGGCACTGCCCGCCATGAAAAGGTCGCACATGCCGAAACCGTGCTTGGAAGCACAAGTGAGTCTGATTTTTTGACACAGATCAACGCGGATAGACACGGATAAAAATGCGCTTTCTGCATCCGTGTTCATCCGCGTTGATCCGCGTCCACACGTCTTGAAAAACTCTGGCGGAACCGCCACGCACGCGCGACGCGTAGGGCGGGCACTGCCCGCCATGAAAGGTTTGTGCACCTTTTAGCCATGTTCGGCGGGCAGTGCCCGCCCTACGAGGTTGCCCAACGCGCGATGATGGCGTGCAAGGCATCCAGACCATCGAACAATGCTGCCGGGCCGGGCTGCAGAATGATCGGCGATTTCACTTCGTGCAGCTCGTCGTTGCGTACGGCGGGCACGTCCGCCCAACCAGGACGCGCGGCGACTTTTTCCGGACGGAATTTCTTGCCGCACCAGGAGCCAATGACGATGTCCGGCTCGCGTCGCGCGGGTTCCGCCGGGTCGGCCAGGATGCGGTCCTTGCCCAGTTCCTTTTCCGCCAGCTCCGGAAACACGTCGTCGCCGCCAGCGATGCGGACCAGCTCGGCGACCCAGCGGATGCCGGTAATGGGCGGTTCGTCCCACTCCTCGAAATACACGCGCGGGCGGCGCAGCAAACGCGCGGCGGCGGCGCGCACTTCGTCGATGTGCGCCTCGGCCCTGCGCGCGAGCTGATCGGTCTTTTCCGCCTGCCCCACCATCGCGCCCAGGCGACGGATGTAGGCGAGGATGCCGTCCACCGAACGATGGTTGCTGATCCACACCTCCACGCCGGCCTTGATGAGTTCGCGCGCGATATCGGCCTGGATGTCGGAAAAGCCGATCACGAAATCCGGTTCCAGCTTCAGGATCTCGCCGATCTTGGCGCTGGTGAAGGCCGACACCTTGGGCTTTTCCTTGCGCGCCCGCGGCGGGCGCACGGTGAAGCCGGAAATGCCGACGATGCGGTTCTGCTCGCCGATGGCATAGAGCACTTCGGTGGGCTCTTCGGTCAGACAGACGATGCGTTGCGGAAAACCGTCGGCCATGGTCAGTGCCCGATCAACGTGACGGCGACGCGACGCTCATGCGGCCGCGTGCGGTGCTCCCACAGGAACACGCCCTGCCAGGTACCCAGCGCCAGCCGGCCGTCTTCGACCGGTATCGACAGGCTGGTTCCCGTCAGCATGGAACGCACGTGCGCCGGCATGTCGTCCGGCCCCTCGGCATCGTGCTCGAACAGCGGATCGCCATCGGGCACCAGGCGCGCGAAGAAGCGATCCAGATCGGCGCATACCGTCGGGTCGGCGTTTTCGCCGATCATCAGCGA
>DASSBH010000076.1:0-7358 GCA_035698945.1 Oleiagrimonas sp. | reverse complement strand
CGGGAACAATCTCAAAAAGGTTGATCTGGCCATCCCGGCGGGGTTGTTCACCTGCGTCACGGGCGTTTCCGGCTCGGGCCAATCCACGCTCATCAACGACACCCTGTTCCGCCTCACCGCCGCGGACTTGAACGGCGCCAGCACGCAACCTGCGCCCTACGCGTCGGTCGCCGGCATGCAATTGTTCGACAAGGTGGTGGACATCAACCAGTCGCCGATCGGACGCACGCCGCGCTCCAACCCGGCCACCTACACCGGCCTGTTCACGCCGCTGCGCGAGCTGTTCGCGCAAGTGCCCGAGGCGCGCGCACGCGGCTACACGCCGGGCCGCTTCAGCTTCAACGTGCGCGGCGGGCGTTGCGAGGCCTGTCAGGGCGATGGCCTCATCAAGGTGGAAATGCATTTCCTGCCCGACATGTACGTGCCCTGCGACGTGTGCAAGGGCAAGCGCTACAACCGCGAAACGCTGGAAATCACCTACAAGGGCCACACCATCGCCGACGTGCTGGACATGACCGTCGAGGAAGCGCACAAGCTGTTCGAGCCGGTGCCGGTGATCGCGCGCAAGCTCGACACCCTGCGCGCCGTAGGCCTGGACTACATCAAGCTCGGCCAGAGCGCGACCACGCTCTCGGGCGGCGAGGCGCAGCGCGTGAAGCTGTCCAAGGAGCTGTCGCGCCGCGACACCGGGCGCACGTTGTACATCCTGGACGAGCCCACCACTGGCCTGCACTTCCACGACATCGAACAGTTGCTGGATGTGCTGCATCAACTGGTCGACCACGGCAACACCGTAGTGGTGATCGAACACAACCTGGACGTCATCAAGACCGCCGACTGGATCGTCGACCTTGGTCCCGAAGGCGGCGATGGCGGCGGGCAGATCATCGCCACCGGTACGCCGGAGACCATCGCGAAAGCCAAAAAATCGCACACCGGGCGATTCCTTGCTCCGCACCTGAAATCCTGACCCTCAACTGTAGGAGCGAGCCTGCTCGCGATCAAAATTCCCATCGTGCTCCTCCGAGCATCCAATCGCCGGCAGGCCGGCTCCTATGAGGCGGGGCGCTGCCGGTATCATGGACGGCATGACCGAACAGCCAACCTCTCCCCTCATCCGCACGCCCATCGAAGTCCGCTGGCGCGACCTCGACGCCTTCAACCACGTCAACAATTCCAATTACCTGACCTATCTGGAACAGGCGCGCCTGGTGTGGCTCAGGAAAGTGCCCGGCACCTGGTTCGACGAACATGCCATGCCGGTGCTGGCCACCAGCGAAATCAACTACCGTCGTCCCATCGGCTGGCCCGCCGACATCGTGGTCGAACTGTTCTGCGAGCGGCTGGGCAAAAGCTCGATCACCGTCGACCACCGCATCGTCGACGCGGAAGATGCCGATTGCCTGTACAGCGACGGCCGTGTGGTGATGGTGTGGATGGATCCGGCCAGCGGGAAATCGGTGCCGTTGCCGCAAGCCATCCGCGACGCCGTTTCATGATGGACGTTGCATGAACCGTGACCCCGTTCACCGGGCACAGCTTGCGTTCAGGCTCTAAGATGGAAGCCTCGCCAAACAGGAGGCTTCCCCATGATGACCCGCACCCTGCTTGCACTGGCCGTGGCAGCCGTCGTTGCAGCCCCCGCCATCGCACATGCCGACGACAACACCGACCTGACCATCTACCGCAGCGACAGCAGTTCGCTGTTCAGCGCCTCCAACGCGGGCGCCGTCGATGCCGGCCATGCCGTGGTGCACGAGCAGCGTACCGTGCACCTGCAATCGGGCACGCACGACATCGTCATCAGCAACCTGCCTGATTTCCTTGATCCGGAAGCCGTCAATCTGGGTTTCGATTCGAGCAAGAACCAGGTGATCTCGCAGCGCCTGCTGCTGCCGAGCGGTCGCAACGGCACCTTGAGCGGACACATCGGCAAATCGGTGACCATCATCGGCAGCAATGGTCAACAGCTGGCCCAGGGCCAGTTGATGCAGGTCGATTCCGACGGCAGTCTGGTCATCGGCGGCGATGTGTTCGGCCCCACGGTGGTGCGCAACTACGCCGCCATCAAGCTCACCGGCGGCCACGTCGGCGGTGGCACCCGGTTGCAGCTGCGCGTGGATGCGGACGACTCCGGCGCCACCCAGGCCAACCTGACCTACCCCACCTCCGGCATCGGCTGGCGCGGCGCCTATACCGGCATGTTGCAATCGGGCCATCGCTGCCGCATGCGGGTCAAGGCCATGGCCAGCATCGCCAACCGCAGCGGGCGTGACTGGAAGGATGCCGACATCAAACTGGTGGCCGGCTCACCCAGCTTCGCCAAGAATTCCGCGCCGCGCCCGGTCATGATGAAGGCCATGTCCGCCGGTGCGCGTTACGCCTCCACGCCCGAACAGCACACGCTGGGCGATTACCGCACCTACGCCCTGCCCGGCCCGGTGACCCTGCCCAAAGGCAGCGTCACCCTGACGCCGCTGTACGAGCCGCAGACCGTGTCGTGCGAACGCACGTGGGTGTTCGAGAACGGCAACACCTGGAATCCATCGCATCCGGTCACCAGCGACAACGACAGCGGCACGCGCCACGCACCGATCATCAGCACCCTCGCCTTCACCGCCTTCGACAGCTTCCCTGCCGGCTATCTGCGCGTGCTGACCATGGACAGCGACGGCAACGCCGAATTTCTCGGCGAAGGCCACATCAACGACACGCCCAAGGGTCAGGAAATCGACCTGACCCTCGGCACCGCCTTCGACCTCACCGGCACCCGCGAACGCACCAGCTTCGCGCTCGACCCGGCGGCGCGCAGCATCGACGAAGGTTTCCGCATCACCCTCAGCAACGCCGGCGACACCGATCGCACCATCACCGTGCGCGAACACCCCTGGCGCTGGCGCAACTGGACGCTGACGTCTTCCAGCATCAAGCCCAGCAAACAGACACCGGACGTGCTGGAATTCCAGGTCAAGGTGCCGGCCAAGGGCAGCACCACGCTGGATTACAGCGTGCATTACAGCTGGACGGCGGCGGATGAGTAGAGCGTAGGAGCGAGCCTGCTCGCGATTGTCGGAGGCTTGCCGCAGGCTTCAAACAATCGCGAGCAGGCTCGCTCCTACCGGGTACGCTCGTCTCCGCCCCTCGCAACTCACCCCTCGCCAACCGCCACCGGATTGTCGGAATCCACAATCCACCCACTCCACGACGGCGCATACAAACGGGAGCCGTGCAGGCCGGCGTGCTCCATGGCCAGAAGGTTGTGGCAGGCGGTGACACCGGAGCCGCACATGTGCACGACGCTGGCCGGGTCACGGTGGCCGATCAGTTGCTGGAATTCGCTGCGCAATGCTTCCGGTGGTCGCCAGCGGCCATCTTCGATGTTGCCGGCGAACGGATGGTTGAGAGCGCCGGGTACATGCCCGGCCACGGCATCGATCGGTTCGGTTTTGCCGCGATAGCGCGGGGCCGCACGTGCATCCAGCAGCAGGATGTCGTCTTTTGCGAGCAGTTCACGCGTACGCTCGGTGAACAGTACCTGGGCCGGGTCGGCCTGCAGCTTGATTCGGGTGGGGTCGCGTTTCACCGCGCCCGATTGCAGCGGTTGTCCGGCGGCTTCCCAGGCCGTCAGGCCGCCATCGAGGACGCGGGAGGGAATACCCACCCAGCGCATCAGCCACCACAGGCGTGCCGCGGCCATGGCGCCTGAACCGGCGTCATAGGCGATGACGGTCATGCCTTCGCGCCAGCCCCAGCGGCCCAGCGTTTCGGACAAGTCGTCGATTTCGGGCAGCGGATGCCGGCCCAGGCCCTGCTTGCGCAGATCGGAAAGATCCCGGTTCAGGTCGGCGTAGACCGCGCCTGGGATGTGCCCTGCCAGATAATCCCGGCAGCCCTGCTCCGGATCGTTCAGGGCGAATCGGCAGTCCACCACCAAACAGGTGTCGGGGCGGGTTTGTGCGAGTTCATCGACGGAAATCAGGGGTGTGCGTGTATCCATGATTCGCCCATTCTTTCGAGCATGTTGAACAACATGGCGGCCGTGGCGCCCCAGATGCGGAATCCGCCGTAGCGGAACTCGACCATCGACCGGTGTTGGCCACGATAGCGCATCGTGTAACGCACCATGTTGTCGGTGCGTAAAAAATAGTCCAGCGGCACCTCGAACACGTCGGCCACTTCGCGGGCGCTGGGAACGAACGCGGGGGCGTCGGCGGCGATGCGCGCCACCACCGGGGTGACGCAGAAGCCGCTGATGGTTTCGAAACAGTCGAGATAACCCAGGGCAGTCACGGCCTCGCGCGGCAAACCGATTTCTTCCTCGGTTTCGCGCAGGGCGGTATCGACCATGTCGCCATCGTCGGGCTCCATGCTGCCACCGGGAAAAGCCACCTGACCGGGATGCTTGGGCAGAGCGTCATGGCGACGGGTGAACACGATGCTTTCCTGCCCACCTTCGCGCAGACCAACCAGTACGGCTGCCGGCATCAGCGGCTCGTCGCCCAGCCATTCGGCAACGTCGGTGTGATTCCAGCCGGGCGCGGTCGGTGGGTCGTCGAGCGGGATCAATGCGTCGAACAGACGCTCGCCGGCCTCGCTCATGAGATCGGCTCGCCGCGCTCCGGCAGCACGTCGCGCATCAGGCGCAGGCGTTCGCTGTCGCTCATGCGGCTCCAGCGGGCTATTTCATCCATGGTGCGCCGGCAGCCCAGGCACAGGCCGGCGGCGTCCAGGCGGCAGGTGCCCACACAGGGCGTCAGAGGCTGGGAGGGATCGGCAAAAGGCATTCCGGAATGTTAGCGCAAGCCGAAAAGTCGCGATCCGCGACCTGCCTGAAAAACGCACGCACGAACACGCGGCGGTGCGTTGCCGCACCGCCGCGTGTTGTCGAAACGCGTGTCGAAATCGACGTGAACGCCTAAACGTTCAGTCTTCGTCGACGATGGCGTCGCTGACTTCGATCACCTTGCGGCCGCGGTAGAAGCCGTCCTTGGTGATGTGGTGGCGACGATGCACTTCGCCGGTGGTGGGGTCGGTCGCCAACTGCACGGTCTTCAGCTTGTCGTGCGCGCGGCGCATGCCACGGGTGGAAGGCGTTCTGCGGCTTTTGGCAACGGCCATGATGTTTCTCCGGACTTACTTGCGTTTGAGTTCGCGCAATACCGCGAACGGGTTGTCTTGTTTCGGTTCCTCCGGCGCATCCGGCGCCTTCGCAACCTTGCCCTCATCGGGCCATTCACTTTGCGGCGACACCGGCACCAGCGGCACGGCAAGCAGCAATTCATCTTCCATGACCGCGGCAAGATCGACGCGGTCGTCCACGACCAGCAGCGGCTCGTATCCCGGCGGCAAGGCTGCCTCCTCGCTGTCATCGGAGATCAGCCCCAGTCGCGTATCCAGCGTCACTGGAAG
The DNA here is from genome assembly GCA_035698945.1 of Oleiagrimonas sp. Classification (GTDB taxonomy): domain Bacteria; phylum Pseudomonadota; class Gammaproteobacteria; order Xanthomonadales; family Rhodanobacteraceae; genus Oleiagrimonas. The sequence goes on along the minus strand of DASSBH010000076.1, from coordinate 1,949 downwards.
CACGAACGGCTCCAGAGTACGCTGACACAGCAGCGTCAGTGGAGCGTGGGCATGCACCGCCAGATACGCCGTGCCCAACTCATCACGGTCAAAATCCAGCGTGTAATCCACCTCGCCAGAGGAATCAGCCAGCACCTCGCCGAGGCGCTTCAGCCGGGCCACCGGCAAGACGCCCTGGAATGAACGCCGGGTCGAGACCATTCGCCAAGCATCCACAGTCTCGGGTAAAGTCATGGACATAGCCCACCAATTCTAGGCAAGTACATGGGCAGAGTCAATTACAAACCCGAACCGCCCCACATCCCCAGACGGAAAACTTGCCTTGCAAAGCAGCAGGTGTTTGACTCGATGGATCAGGTTCTGGGGGATCAAGCGTGAACGTACCGGCACTGGCCATTGCCGCGCTCATTGTCGTCATCGTGATTGTGGCAGGCGTCAGCCTGTGGCGCTATGGTCGCCTGCGCCGACGCCATACCACTTTGCGGCAAATGCTCGACGATGCCGATGGCCTGGAATCGGATCTCAAGGCATGTCGCCAGCGGCTGGATCGCGCCCATGCGGTGATGGCGGTATCGCCGGATATCCCCGTGACGGGCGAAGACAACGTGCGCCAGGCGGTGGATGCCGGGCTGCGTTCCCTGCTGGAACATCGCCTGTGGATTCGCGACCGTGCCCCGCTGGCCAGCCAGAAGGAACTCGAAGGCGCGGCCGCGGCGATGTCCAAGGCCCGCGCCAAGCTCGAATCGCAACTGCGGGCGCTGGATCAGGCCCAGCGCGAACTGGAGCAGGCCGTGCGCAAGCACATCGAACCCGAGTCATGAGTTCGTCGAACCCTCCGCGCATCACTCTGGCCTCCACCTCACGCTACCGCGCCGAACTGCTGCGTCGCCTGCTGCCGGATTTCGAGCAGCAAGCGCCCGACGTGGACGAGACGCCTCGCCCCCGCGAAGCACCTTCCGAGCGCGCCGCGCGATTGGCCATGGACAAGGCGCGTGCCGTGGCCCGTCAGGCAGGAGACGGCATCGTGATCGGTTCCGATCAGGTGGCGGCATTGGATGGCGATATCCTGCGCAAGCCCGGCGATGCGGCCACGGCCCAGGCCCAGTTGACGCGCTGCTCGGCGCGCACGGTGATGTTTCACACCGCCGTCTGCGTCGTCGGCCCGGACGCCGTCGAACGCCATGCCATGGACACGACATGCGTGCATTTTCGTCAGCTGGACCGGGCCGCCATCGAGCGTTACATCGCCATCGAGCAGCCGCTCGATTGTGCCGGCAGTTTCAAATGTGAAGGTCTCGGCATCGCGTTGTTCGAGCGCATCGAAAACGACGACCCAACCGCTCTGATCGGCCTGCCGCTGATTGCCGTGGCCAATCTGTTGCGCGAATGCGGCATCCCGCTCCCCTGAGTCCCGCAGCGCGTAGGGCGGGCACTGTCCGCCGCAAAAAATTCGTCAACGTCGATATACGAAACCATGGGCACGGAACATAGTTCGAGGCACGGCGACGGCGGGCAGTGCCCGCCCTACGCGAGGACGCAGGTCGGGTCGGCTCCATCAATCCGACATCACACCGTTCGAAATTGTCGGATTGATGGAGCCGGCCCGACCTACATTTCCTTCAGGAACCGCTGTTCCGCCGCGTAAGCCTTGCGCCATACCACGCATGCATCGCGCGGCCTCGCGGGCAGCGCATGCGCGGGCACGTGTGCTGCGTAAAAAGCGAAACGGCGCTCGCTGTCGTACAAGTCCAGCCGTTCGAGAAATTGCGGATCGGCCATGCGTGAACATACCGAGCCGAGCCACTTCGGCCGCTGGTGCGCGCGCAGGATCCATTCATCCACGACCAGCAATGCCGGCGCGCCAGCGTGCGTCCGGTACAGTCCCTTTTCGTCGCGCTGCCAGATGGCCAACTGCGCCGCGCGACCGTGTTTGACGTTGAGCGGGCTGT
>DASSBH010000075.1:0-7814 GCA_035698945.1 Oleiagrimonas sp. | reverse complement strand
GCGCTGGCCGTCGATGCCATCATCAACCAGAAGGATTCGGGCATCCGCTGCGTGTACGTGGCCATCGGCCAGAAGCGCAGCTCCATCGCCGCCGTGGTGCGCAAGCTCGAAGATCACGACGCGCTCAAGAACACCATCGTGGTGGTGGCCTCGGCTTCCGAGTCGGCCGCGCTGCAGTACATCGCGCCCTACTCCGGCTGCTCGATGGGCGAATACTTCCGCGACCGCGGCGAAGACGCCCTGATCGTGTACGACGATCTGTCCAAGCAGGCCGTCGCCTACCGTCAGATTTCGCTGCTGCTGAAGCGCCCGCCGGGCCGCGAAGCCTACCCCGGCGACGTGTTCTACCTGCACAGCCGTCTGCTCGAACGCGCCTGCCGCGTCAACGCCGACTACGTCGAAAGCGTCACCAACGGCGAGGTCAAGGGCAAGACCGGCTCGCTGACCGCGCTGCCGATCATCGAGACCCAGGCCGGCGACGTGTCCGCGTTCGTGCCGACCAACGTGATTTCGATCACCGACGGCCAGATCTTCCTGCAGACCGACCTGTTCAATGCCGGCATCCGCCCGGCCGTCGACGCCGGCATTTCGGTGTCGCGCGTGGGTGGTTCGGCGCAGACCAAGATCGTCAAGAAGCTGTCCGGCGGCATCAAGCTGTCGCTGGCGCAGTTCCGCGAACTGGCCGCCTTCGCGCAGTTCGCCTCCGATCTGGATCCGGCCACCAAGGCCCAGCTCGATCGCGGCGAGCGCGTCACCGAACTGATGAAGCAGGCGCAGTACGCACCGCTGTCCATCGCCGAAATGGCCATCTCCATCTTCGCTGCCGAGGAAGGCTATCTGGACGACCTGCCGGTCAACCAGGTGCTGCCGTTCGAGAAGTCGCTGCATGCCTTCATGCACCAGAACCACGGTGACCTCATGAACAACATCGTCGAAACCGGCAGGTGGGACGACGACATCAAGGCCACCTTCAAGGCATCGCTGGACGAGTTCAAGAAGACCGGCAGCTGGTAAGTAAGAGCCGAAATTCGGGAGCCGTTCAGCGCTCCCGATTTCCACGCCCAGAGCGAGCACAGCGAGCGAGAACCCATGGCAAGCGGACGCGAAATCAAAACCAAGATCAAATCCACGCAGAACATGCGCAAGGTGACGCGCGCGCTGGAAATGGTCTCGGCCTCCAAAATCCGCAAAGCGCAGGAACTGATGCAGTCCTCGCGCCCGTATGCGCGCATGATGCGTCAGGTCATCGCGCACATCGCGCATGCCACGCCCGAGTACAAGCATCCGTTCCTGATTGAAAGGAGCGAGGTCAAGCGCGTCGGCTACATCGTGGTTTCCACCGATCGCGGCCTGTGCGGCGGCCTGAACTCCAACCTGTTCCGCAAACTGCTGGCCGACATCAAGCAGTGGCAGGACAAGGGCGTGGCCGTCGAGGTGGTCGCCATCGGGCAGAAGGCCGTGCAACTGTTCCGCCGCACCAAGGGTGTCGATCTGGTCGCCAGCGTCACGCACCTTGGCGACAACCCCAAGCTCGAACAACTGGTCGGCGTCATCAAGGTCATGCTGGACGCCTACCGCAAGGAACAGATGGAGCGCGTGTTCCTGGTCTACAACGACTTCGTCAACACCATGGTGCAGAAGCCGCGTGTGGACGCCCTGCTGCCGCTGCCCGTGGCGGCCAAGGAACTGGAAACGCCCGAGCCCGGCAGCAACGATACCGTGGTGCCCCTGGACATCCAGCGCGAACACGACTGGGATTACCTCTACGAACCCGAGGCATCCGTCGTGCTCAAGCACGTGCTGGGGCGTTACGTCGAGTCGGTGGTGTACCAGGGCGTGCTTGAAAACCTGGCCAGCGAGCACGCCGCGCGCATGGTCGCCATGAAGAGCGCCTCGGACAACGCCAACAAGGTCATCGACAACCTGACCTTGAGCTACAACAAGGCGCGCCAGGCGGCCATCACCCAGGAAATTTCGGAGATTGTCGGCGGCGCTGCGGCGGTGTGAACATCCGAGTGTTTATTTTTGCGATCATCCCTGATCGCTGCAGGAACAAACGGCTATGGACATGAACAATTGTCCGTGACCATGAACATCAAAAGCGGCCATCCGTGGCCGCACTTCTCTCAAGAGCGTCGCCTGAAAAGCATTGACGCAAATGTTGCAAATCGAGTTATCCGGAGCGTTGAACATGTCTCAAGGCAAAGTGGTTCAGATCATCGGCGCGGTCGTCGACGTCGAATTCCCGCGTGACGCAGTACCGACCGTGTACGACGCACTGAAGGTCGACGGCACCGACATCACGCTCGAAGTGCAGCAGCAGCTGGGCGATGGCGTGGTGCGCTGCATTGCACTGGGCAGCACCGAAGGCCTCAAGCGTGGCCTGATGGCGACCAACACCGGCGAAGGCATCAAGGTGCCGGTCGGCGAGGCCACCCTGGGCCGCATCATGAACGTGCTCGGCGAGCCCATCGACGAGATCGGTCCGATCGAAGCCGAGGATCAATGGGTCATCCATCGCGAGGCCCCGTCCTACGACGAGCAGGCCGCGAGCAACGATCTGCTGGAAACCGGCATCAAGGTCATCGACCTGGTGTGCCCGTTCGCCAAGGGCGGCAAGGTCGGCCTGTTCGGCGGCGCCGGCGTGGGCAAGACCGTGAACATGCTCGAACTGATCAACAACATCGCCACCGAGCATTCGGGTCTGTCGGTGTTCGCCGGCGTCGGCGAGCGAACCCGCGAGGGCAACGACTTCTATCACGAGATGCAGGAAGCCGGCGTGGTCAAGCTGGACAACCTGTCCGAGTCCAAGGTGGCGATGGTCTACGGCCAGATGAACGAGCCGCCGGGCAACCGCCTGCGCGTGGCCCTGACCGGCCTGACCATGGCCGAATACTTCCGCGACAAGAAGGACGAGAGCGGCAAGGGCAAGGATGTGCTGTTCTTCGTGGACAACATCTACCGCTACACGCTGGCCGGTACCGAAGTGTCCGCCCTGCTCGGCCGCATGCCGTCGGCCGTGGGCTACCAGCCGACCCTGGCCGAGGAAATGGGCGTGCTGCAGGAGCGCATCACTTCCACCAAGACCGGCTCGATCACGTCCATCCAGGCCGTGTACGTGCCCGCCGACGACTTGACCGATCCGTCGCCGGCCACCACCTTCGCGCATCTGGATTCGACCGTGACCCTGTCGCGTCAGATTGCCTCGCTGGGCATCTATCCGGCCGTGGATCCGCTCGATTCCACCTCGCGCCAGCTCGATCCGCAGGTCATCGGCGAAGAGCACTACAACGTCGCCCGCGCTGTGCAGGGCACGCTGCAGCGCTACAAGGATCTCAAGGACATCATCGCCATCCTGGGCATGGACGAGCTGTCCGAGGAAGACAAGCAGGTCGTGGCGCGCGCGCGCAAGTGCGAGCGCTTCTTCAGCCAGCCGTTCCACGTGGCCGAAGTGTTCACCGGCGCACCCGGCAAGTACGTGCCGCTCAAGGAAACCATCCGCGGCTTCAAGATGATCATCGACGGCGAAGTCGACCACCTGCCCGAGCAGGCCTTCTACATGGTCGGCGGCATCGACGAGGCCATCAAGAAGGGCGAGGACATGGGCGCCAGGAAGGCGGCGTAAGAGCCGGGACTCGGGACTCGGGACTCGGAACTCGCGAAAGCGGCTTCCGCAGGCCTGAAACCCGGGACTCGGAGAGAATCATGCGGCAACCACTCGCCTCAGGGCGTGACTCCAACCGAGTCTCGAGTCCCGAGTCCCGAGTCCCGCAACCGAGCGAAGCGAGCAAACCATGACCACCTTCCGTTGCGACATCGTCAGTGCCGAAAAAGAGATCTTCCATGGCGAAGCCACCATGGTGATCGCGTCCGGCGAAGAAGGCGAACTGGGCATCGCCGCCCGTCACGCGCCGCTGATCACGCGCCTCAAGCCCGGTGTGGTGGAAGTCATCCAGGCCGACGGCGAACATCTGCCACTGTACGTTTCCGGCGGCATTCTGGAAGTGCAGCCGCAGGTCGTCACCGTGCTGGCCGACACCGCCGCCCGTGCCGAAAGCCTTGATGAAGCCGCCGCCCAGACCGCCAAGGAAGAAGCCGAAAAGGCTTTGGCCAACCGCGAAGAACTGGAAGACGTCGCCGCGCAGCAGGCCAAGCTGGCCGAGGCTCTGGCCCAGTTGCAGGCCCTGGCTCGTCTGCACCAGAACATCAAGCACTGACAGCCGCAGGCGACTGTTGTCGTCCACGCAAACGCCGGCCTCGCGCCGGCGTTTGCGTGTGCGTGGATCCCGATTTGACGGGCAGCGGAAAGAAACTTCCTGAGCGGCAGCCAAATGGTCAGGCGCGGTTCGACTTGGCGATGCTGCCGGGCCATACACTGCCGGTGTGCATGCCCAAGCAACGAAAAAACATCACCGTTGGCCTTTGTGGGCATTGCTTGCCCTGATCGTGGTGCTTGTCGCCTTGCGGCTGGCGTTGCCGACCATCGTGCGCAACGTGTTGAACAAGCGCATGGATCACATGGGCGACTATCACGGGCATGTCGCCGATGTGGACATCAATTTGTGGCGCGGAGCGTACAGCCTCAATGACCTTCGCATCACCAAGATCAGCGGCAAGGTGCCGGTGCCGCTGCTCGCCACGCGCAGCATGGACATCGCCCTGAGTTGGAATGCGCTGCTGCATGGCGCCATCCGTGCGACGGTCGATTTTTATCATCCGGTACTCAATTTTGTCGACAGCAACAGCAAAAAAAGCAGCCAGGTCGGACGCGGCGTCGATTGGCGCAAGAAACTGGAAGACCTGATCCCGATCCGCCTCGACGAAGTGAACGTGCATGACGGCATCGTCACCTTTCACAATTTCGTGTCCAGGCCGCGTGTCGATCTCAAGGCCACCGACGTCCAGGCCAGCGTGACCAACCTGACCAATGCGAACGAAAGCAAGGGCAGTCGCGTCGCCAGCATGCGGGTTACCGCCGACATTCTGGGCGAAGCGCCATTGGAGTCCACGGCGAGTTTCGATCCGCTGGGCGACTTCCAGGATTTCAGCTTCACCCTGCGCGTCCTGCGCATCCAGCTCACCAAACTCAATGACCTGGCGCGCGCCTATGCGGGGCTGGATTTCGCCTCCGGCCACGGCGATTTCGTGATGGAGTTGAATGCGCGCGACGGGCAGTTGCGCGGTTACGCCAAACCGCTGTTCCAGAACATGAAGATTTTCAGTTGGAAGCAGGACGTCGAGGAGAACAAGGAAAATCCATTCCGCGTGGCCTGGGAAGCAATCGTGAACGGTATCACCTGGATCTTCAAGAATCACCAGGTCGACCAGTTCGCCACACGCGTACCCATCCGCGGCCGCATCGACAACAGCAAGATCGGCACCTGGAAAGCCATCGTCAACGTGCTGCACAACGCTTTCGTCGAAGCCTACAAGCCGCAGCTGGAACACCTCGAACCGGCCCCGAAGCAGGGTGACGATTGAAACCCGCCGACGCTTTCAGCGGCATGATCGTGGCGTGATTCGAGACTGGGGAAAAGACATGACTGGCCAAGCGGGATGTTATGTATTACAAATGTAATCGTTAGTAAGGCAGAGACAGGAATTCCAGGAAATGCACATGCCCTTGCGACGATCATCATGGCTGCTTGTTCTGGCAAGCCTGAGCGCCTGCGCCAGCTTGCCACCACCACCGCTGCCCGCGCCGAATACTGACGTGCAATACCACGCGGTGGCCGACAAGCATGCCAAACACTATCAACTGACACCCGCGGAAACCGCCGTCTCTCCGACCATGCATCGCGACAACGATTCGCCGGTGTATCCGCCGATGCTGATCGCACGTCGGTTGCCGCCAGTCAGCGTGCGCGTCAAGCTCATCGTCGACGCTCAGGGCCAGGTGACCGGGGTCCGCTTTACCGATGCCGACCATGTCGACGCCGTGCGTAAAGCTTTCGAGCAGGCCGTACGCAAGGCCACGCTGCAATGGACGTTCGCACCCTTGCTCATCCAGCACTGGAAGGAGATGCCCGACGGCGGCCAAAAGGTGGTCAAAAGCGAGCCCAAGCCATTCAGTCAGGATTACGTGTTTCGTTTCTCGCTGGTAAACGGCAAACCGGTTGTCAGCGGCGCCACCCGGTAAGGGGCTCCTACCCCTCCCCATTCCCGAAAGTGAGGGTCAACGTCAGAATGACGAGCCCGGTTCCTTCAGGAACGCGATTTCTTCCTTGCTGGACGTGCGCCCCAGCACCGCGTTGCGATGCGGATAGCGGCCGAAGCGGTCGATGATCGTCTTGTGCGCCTGTTCGAACTTGAGGTTGTATTCCAGCCCCGGCTGGCTGAAAAGCTGCATGGCCAGCTCGTGGATGCGCGGCGACTCGCTGTGCATGTAGGGCATATAGGCAAACGCGCGCCAGGCGACCGGCAATGCATCGTCGTCGCGGCGTGCCACCAGTTCCTGCGCCAGCACCAGCGCCATCGGATCGCAGGCGAAGGCGCGCGGATCGTCGCGATGCAGATTGCGCGAAAACTGGTCGAGCACGATGATCTCGGCCAGCCGACCGCGCGCATCCTCGCGCCAGGCAAACAGTTCGCCATGGGCTGCCGCAGCATGCATGTGGCCGAAGCGTTCGCGGATCGTCGCGTCCAGCTTTGCATCCTTGACGAAGTGCTGTTTCGGTTCCAGCTCGTCGAACCAGAAGGCGAGGATGGTGTCGGGATTCATGGTTGGAGTGTAGCAAGCTCGCCGTTTTGCGAGCTTGGCGTCATCGGCCGGGATATGCATGCGCATCATTTATCGCCGCGGCAGGCCCATGCCAGCATCGGCCTCATTCCCGGAGGTGTGCGATGTGTGGCTTTGTGGCGGTACTGGATCCCGATGGCGACGTGACGGCGCTGCGCCCGCGCGTGCTGGCGCAGGCGCGCAGCTTGCGCCATCGCGGCCCGGACTGGAGCGGTGTGCAGGCCGATCCGCATGCCATTCTGGCGCACGAACGGCTGGCCATCGTGGATGTGCAGCACGGCGCGCAGCCACTGGTGTCGATGAACGGGCAACACGTGCTGGCGGTGAATGGCGAGATCTACAATCATCGTGAATTGCGCGCGGATTTTGCCGTCGACACTTTTCGTACCGATTCCGATTGCGAGGTGCTGCTGCCGTTGTACGCCGCGCATGTCGATCAATCGCCAGGCGCCTGGTTGAATCGCGTCAACGGCATGTTCGCGTTCGTCCTGTGGGATCGCCAACGCAACGACTGGCTGATCGCGCGCGACCCCATCGGCGTCATTCCGCTCTATACCGGACGCGATGCGGAAGATCGCTTGTGGGTGGCTTCCGAACTGAAAGCGCTGGCGCAGGTGTGCGTCAGTGTGGAGACGTTTCCGCCCGGCTGCTGGCAGAGTGCGGCGATGACCAAACCCGCGCGCTACTACCAGCCGACGTGGCGCGCCTATTCGGCGGTCGAGTATGGACCGGAGGATCCGGCGGCCTTGCGCGCGGCGCTGGAAGCTTCGGTGCATCGGCACCTGATGAGCGACGTGCCTTACGGCGTGCTGCTGTCCGGTGGACTGGACTCGTCGCTGGTGGTGGCGTTGATGCAGGCGCAGGCGGACCGGTCCGTGCGTACCTACAGCATCGGGTTTTCGCAGCGGGCTTTCGACGAGGCGCCGTTCGCCGCCGAGGTGGCACGGCATCTCGGGACCGACCACACCACCTTGGTGATGGGCGAGAGCGACGTTCTTGCCATGGTCCCGCGAATGCCAGATGTCTACGACGAGCCGTTCGCGGACAGTTCGCAATTGCCGACCTGCATGGTGAT
>DASSBH010000074.1:0-5621 GCA_035698945.1 Oleiagrimonas sp. | reverse complement strand
GGCGCGCAATCATGCCGGCCACGATGACCAGCGCGAACGGGCGCTGCGAATCGGTGCCTACGCCGTGGGCGATGGCGGCGGGCAGCAGGCCGAGCGCGGCCACCAGCGCCGTCATCATGATCGGACGCAGGCGTTCGATGGCGCCGACGCGTACGGCGTCGCGCACGGGCATGCCGCCGCGGCGCAGTTCGTTGACGTAGGAGATGTAGACCACGCCGGTCAATACCGATACGCCGAACAGCACCAGAAAACCGACCGCCGAGGACACCGAGAATGGCGTGCCCGTCAGCCACAGCGCGACGATGCCGCCCACCGGCGCCGACAGCACCACGCCGAACACGGTGATGAGCGGAAACTTGAAGTTGCTGTAAAGCACGAACAGCAACAGGAAGATCACGGCCACGGTGAGCGGCAAAATGGTGTTGAGCTGCGCGCGCGAGGCGGTGTATTCCTTGTACTCGCCGCCCCAGTCCACGCGGTAACCCTGCGGCAGATTCACCTTGCTCTTCACGCGTGCGATGGCATCATGCACGGCCCCGGCCAAGTCGCGGCCGGCCACGGAAAACTGCACGCCGATGTAGCGCGAACCGTCTTCGCGGTAGATGAACGAAGCGCCGTTGGTGACCTTGATCGACGCCAGTTCCCGCAGCGGAATCTGCTGCCCGCCCGGCGTCGCCACGGGAATGTTGCCGATGGCGCGCGGGTTGTCGCGATAGCGTTTGGAAAGGCGCACGACCAAGTCGAACTCGCGCTCGCCCTGCTCCACCTGCGTCGCCACCGCGCCGCCGACGGCGGACTGGATCAGGCCGTTGATGTCGTCCACGTTGAGGCCGTAACGGGCGATCTTCTCGCGGTCGATCTTGATGCTCAGGCTGGGCTGGCCAAGCTCGTGCACCAGGGTGATGTCGGTAATGCCGGGTACTGTCCCAAGCACCTTCTTGATGGCCTTGCCCTTGGCTTCCAGCACGTCCAGATCCGTTCCGAACACCTTGACCGCCAGCGCGCTTTTCAGGCCCGTCTCGGCTTCGTCCACCGCATCCTCGGCCGGCTGGGTGTAATTGAAGGTGATGCCGGGGAAATCCTGAAGCTTGGCATTGATGGCGTGGATCAGCTCCTGCTTGGTCTGATACTTGCCGCTCCACTCGCTGTAGGGTTTCAGGCCGACGAAGAACTCGGCATTGAAAAAGCCGGTGGCGTCGGTGCCGTCGTCGGGGCGGCCATGCTCGGATGCGACCGTGGTCACTTCGGGAAACGCGCTTATCACCTTGCGGATCTCGGGCACGATCTCCGATGAGCGCTTGAACGAGATGGTGTAGGGCATGGTGGCGCGTACCCACAGCGAGCCCTCGTCCAGATGCGGCATGAACTCCGCACCGATGCGCGGCACCAGCAACAGCGACAGCACCAGCAGCAGCGTCGGCACGCCGAGCGTCCACCACGGATGGCGCATGCAGGCATCCAGCGTGCGCGTGTAGAACCGCTTGATGGCCTCGAACGCCCGGTTGCGCCGCTCGCGTACGCCCTTGCGCATGAAGAACGCGCAGAGCACCGGCAGCAAGGTCAGCGTGACGATGAGCGAACCGATCAGGGCAAAGATCATGGTGTCGGCCATCGGCTTGAACAGCGTGCCCGACGGCCCGGTCAGCACGTAGATCGGCGCGAAGCTCGCCACGATCACGGCCACGGCGTAGAACAGCGGCCGGTCCACTTCCGCGGCGGCTTCCAGCACGATCTGCCTGACCTTGAGCGCCTCGCCGCTTTCCCGATGCAGCGCCACGCGGCGGAAGATGTTTTCCACCATGAAGATGGCGCCATCGACCAGGATGCCGAAATCCACCGCACCGATGGACAACAAGTTGGCCGAGGCGTTCTTGATGTCCAGACAGACGAAGGCGAACAGCAACGCCAGCGGAATGGTGACAGCGACGATCAATCCCGAACGCACGTCGTACAGGAAGAACACCAGCACCACGATCACCAGCACCGTACCGCGCACCAGGTTCTGGCGCACCACGTTCGTGGTCAGCGCGATCAGATGGCTCAGGTCGTAATACGGATGGATGGTGACGTCCTTGGGCAGGATGCCGTGGTTGAGCGTCTGCGTTTCCGCCTCGACGCGCCTGAGCACTTCCTGCGTCTTCTCGCCCTTGCGCACCATGATGACGCCTTCGACGGCGTCGTTGTTGTTGTCGTATCCGAACTCGCCCAGGCGCGGTGCCGTGCCGATGACGACATGGCCGACATCGCTGACCCTGACCGGCGTGCCGTCATGCACGGTCAGCACCACGTTGCCGATGTCCTTGACGGTTTTCAGCCGGCCCAGGCCGCGCACGTAATAAAACTGGCCGCCCTGCGTGTAGAACCCGCCGCCGGCATTGGCGTTGTTGGCGGCCAGCGCCGCCTCGACCTCGGGCACGCTCATGCCGATGGCGGCGATCCGGGCCGGATCCAGATACACCTGATATTGCATGGTGCCGCCGCCGAACACCGAGTCGTCGGCCACGCCGGGAACGGCCCGGTAGCGCGGCGCGATGAACCAGTCGTTCAAGGTCTTCAGATCCATCGGGCTGCGGTCGGGGCTTTGCAGCACGTAGCGGTAGATCAGCCCCGACGGCGCCGTCATCGGAGAGATCGACGGGCTGACACCATCGGGCAAATCCAGATCGCCGAGCCGGTTGAACACGCGCTGACGCGCAAAATACGGCTGGGTGCCGTCGGCGAAAGTCAGGGTCACGTCGGACAAACCGTACAACGATACCGAACGCTTGACGGTCATGTCCGGTATGCCGCTCATGCCACGTTCGACCGGTACCGTGATAAGTCGCTCGACTTCCTCGGCGGCATGGCCCGGCCATTGGGTGACGATGTCGACCATCGGCGGCGAGAGGTCGGGATAGGCGTTCATGGGCAGACTTTTCCAGGCCCAGACGCCGGCAACCACCAGCACCGCCGTCAAGAGGATGACGATGAAGCGCTGGTTGAGAGACACCGCGACGATGCGGTTCATGAACGACGCCGTGCTGGATGCCGACACCGCTTCGGGAGATTTTTTATCGCTCATTGGGTTTGCATGAAGCGCAGAAAGATGCCGCCATCGGACACCACCTTTTGGCCGGCCTTGAGGCCGGAGGCGACGACCACGTCTTGTCCGCTGCGATGGCCGAGCTTTACCTGCCGGCGCACGAAGCGATGCTGTTTGTCCGCCACATACACAAACGGTCGGTTGTCGGCATCGCGCAGCACTGCCGACATCGGCACCATCAGATCCTCGCGCGACTGCTTCGCGGCGATGTCCACGCGCACGAACATGTCCTTCTTGAGCCGGTCGCCGGGATTGGCAACCTCCACCCTGGCCGTGGCCGCGCCAGTGGCCGGATTGACCATGGCCGACACCGCCGTGACCTTGCCCGATAACGGTTCGCCGCCGCCCGCGCCCCACACTTTTGCGGCATCACCCACGGACACGGCCTGCATGTCCGAGTCGAACAAGCGCGCCTTCACCCACATGCGCGAAAGGTTCGCCACCGTGAAGCACGTGCTGCCGTCGGCGGCGATGCGCTGGCCCGGCGTGATCGAGCGCGCGACCACGGTGCCGGCAATCGGCGCACGGATGACGCCGGCCACGCGGCCCACCGGTTTGCCCGCGTCGATGGCTTTGATGACCGACGCCGGCACATCCAGCGCCTGCAATTTGCGCAGCGCGGCATCGCGCGCCGTCTCGGCGGCGATGGCCGCGTTTTGCGCCTGCGCCGCATCCACGGCCGAGATGCCCTGATGCGCCAGCAGATCGTTCGCCTGCTGCGCCTGCTTGCGGTCGCTCCTGGCCTGCGCCAAGGCCTGACGGTAATCGCCGATGGCCTGGGTGAAATCCGGCGAGTCCACGCGCGCCAGCGCCTGGCCTTTTTTTACCGTGTCGCCGACGCTGACCAGTACGCGCGTTACCTGGCCTGACATCGGCGCCAGTATCGGCGTGGCCTGATCGTGGTCGTAGTCGACCACGCCGGTGAGCTGCCGCGTCTCGTGCCATGCCTTGCGCGTGACGGTGTACAAATGGATGTGCTTGCGCTGCGCCGAGGTCAGCGTCAAGCCGGCGTCGGCATTCGCCTTGGACGCAGGCTCGGATTTCGATGCACAGGCGGCAAGCGCAAGGACGCCGGCACAGGCCAGCAGCAGCGGGGCCGCGAATCGGATGGATGACATGGAATGGGTCATGGTTGTGCCAGTGAATGACGATGCTGCCAGCCACCGCCCAATGCCTGGAACAGTGCGGCGGTGTCGGTGTAGCGGCTTTCGCGCGCCTGGATGAGCGCCATGCGCGCCTGCTCGCGTCCCTGTTCGGCCTGGGCCAGGTCCAGACCGCTGGCGTAACCGTCACGGAACCGACGACGCACAGCGGCAAGTGTGGTTCGGGATGCCTTGTCCGCCTGCTCGGCCAACTGCAATGCGCGGGCATCCTGATCGATGGCGGTCAATGTGTCGGCCACATCCTCGAAGGCTTGCAGCACCGTGCCGCGATATTGCGCGGCCGCGGCGGCCAGTTCGGCCCGCGCCGCGTGCGCCTGGTGCCGCAATGTTCCGCCGTCAAACAGCGGCGCCGTGATGCCCGCGGCCAGATTCCAGAAGCCGGTGCCGGAGGTGAACACGTCGGCAATGGCCAAGGCCGTGCTGCCGGCATTGGCGGTCAGCTGGATGTGCGGCAACCGCTCGATATCCGCCACGCCGACGGCGGCGCTGGCCGCATGCCAGTTGGCTTGTGCCTGGCGCACGTCGGGACGTTGCGCGACCAGTTGCGATGGCAGACTGAGCGGCAATTGCCTCGGCAGCTTCAGTTCGGACAATGCGAGCGTGACGGTCGACCACTGGCCGGGCCATTGCCCGCACAACACGGCCAGACGGTTGCGTGCCGCGGCCAGTTGTTTGCGCAAGGGCGGCAGGGCCGCCTGCGCCTGCGCCAATTGAGCCTGCTGGGCGGCCACGTCCATGCCGCTGGCATAGCCTGCCTTGAGGCGATAGCGCGCCATCTTCAGCACGCGCCGATTGATGCCCACCATCTTTTGCGCGGCCTTGATCTGCGCATCTAGCGACGCGGCTTCGATGGCCGTCACCGCCACCTGCGTGGTCAACGTGTTGTAGGCGGCGATGGCGGCAAAGCGCGCCGCCTGCTCCTGGGCCGCGAGCGACTCCACCTGACGCCGCGCCAGGCCGAACACGTCCGGCGCGTAGGCAATGCTGAGTTGCGGCGTGAACAGGTTGTACAGATAGGCGTTGTTGCTGGGCACCGGTGCCAGTGCGGCGGACGGATCCTGTGTGCGCGTGCCCGATACGCCGGCACTGATGCTTGGAACGTACGCCCCGCGTCCGGCCAGCGTCTGCTGTTGCGCCGCGCGCAAGGTATCGCGGGCCGCAGCCAGGGTCGGGTTGTGCGCCAGCGCCTGTTTTTCCAGCGCATCGAGTCCGCTCGAATGAAACAGATGCCACCACGCCGGATCGACGTCCGCACCCTTGACCACCCGTTGCGCCGCGCCACCGGCCACGCCGGGCGTGGACACGGTGGCCATCAGCGGCGTGCGCATGTATCGCTTGACCGCTGGCGCGGACGGACGCGAAAAATCCGGACCCAC
>DASSBH010000073.1:0-5540 GCA_035698945.1 Oleiagrimonas sp. | reverse complement strand
CGCGACCGTCGTCGGTCACCTCCACCGAACCGTCGGCGTGCACGATCACGTCGATGCGTTTGGCGTGGCCGGCGAGGGCTTCGTCCACGGAGTTGTCGACGACCTCCTGCACGAGGTGGTTGGGACGGGTGGTGTCGGTGTACATGCCGGGGCGGCGGCGTACCGGATCCAGGCCGGTGAGGACTTCAATGTCGGCGGCGTTGTAGCGACTGTTCATGCGTGGTGTGGTTCCGGTCGATCCGTAGGTCGGATGGTGTTGTGCGGGTATTTTACGGCAACGGGCAGGGCGGGCATTGCCCGCCGTTGGATGCCGTGACGGCGGGCAATGCCCGCCCTACAAAGGTTGGCAACGTTCGCTCAGCCAGGCGCGATCGGCGTCGTCGTCCAGCAGCGGCGCCAGTTCCTTTTCCACGCGGGCGTGATAGGCGTTGAGCCATTCGCGTTCGCTGGTTTCCAGCAGCGCGGGCTCGATGGCGCGGGTGTCGATGGGGCACAGCGTGATGGTTTCGTATTCCATGAAACGTCCGAATTCGGTTTCCGGGCCGTTGCGCACCACCGCCAGATTTTCGTGACGGATGCCGTGGCGGCCAGGCTTGTACAGGCCCGGTTCGATGGACGTGATCATGCCCGGTTCCAGCGCCACGTGGATGCCGCCCGAGCGTGGCGGACGCACGCTTTGCGGGCCTTCGTGCACGTTGAGAAAATAGCCCACGCCATGGCCCGTGCCGTGGCCGTAATCGGCTGCCATCGCCCATAACGGCGCGCGCGCCAGCGCGTCGATCTGCTGACCGCTGGCGCCTTCGGGAAAACGCGCCTTGCTGAGGCCGATCATGCCCTTGAGCACGGCCGTGCAATCGCGGCGTTGTTCCTCGGTGGTGTTGTCGCCGAAGGCCCAGACGCGGGTGATGTCGGTGGTGCCACCCTGGTACTGGCCGCCGGAATCGACCAGCAGCAGACCTTCGGCCTTGAGTGTGGCGTGGTTTTCGGGCGTGGCGCTGTAATGCGGCAGTGCGCCGTTGGCCATGTAGCCGGCGATGGTGCCGAAGCTCTCGCTGACGAAGCCGGGGCGGGCGGCGCGCGCTTGGCGCAGTATGATTTCCACGTCCAGCTCGGTGACGGTTTCGTCGCCGGCCAGGGCCTGCTCGATCTTGTGGAAACCATGCACCAGCGCGGCGCCGTCCTCGCGCATGGTGGCGCGGATGTGCTCCAGTTCGGCGTCGGACTTGACCGCCTTCATGGCCGTGGACGGATTGGGCAATTCAACGTGCGCGACATCGTCCGGCAGCGCGTCGATGATGGCGGCCACGACGTGCTGCGGGTCGTACATGATGCGGGCGTCGCCACTCAGCTCGGACAAGGCGAGGCTGGCGTCGGCGTAGTCGGCCAGATGTATGCCGTCGGCGGCCAGTGTCCGGCGAAGGTCGTCGGTAAATTTGCCGGCGTCGACAAACAGCGTGCAATGGTCGGTTTCGATCAGCAGGTGCGACAGGAATACCGGGTTGTACGCGACATCGCTGCCGCGCAGGTTGGTAATCCAGGCGATGTCGTCCAGCGCACTGATGAGGTGGTGCGTGGCGCCGGCGCGTGTCATGGCGTCGCGCACGCGGGCCAGTTTGTCGCCACGTGAGGTGATGGCGTATGCCAGCGCGTGTTCGGTGACGGGTGCGTGCGGCATGCCCGGACGCTCATCCCAGGCCTGGCCTGGAAGATCCAGGTCGATGCGCAGTTTTGCGCCCACGACATCCAGTTCGTGGTGCAGGTGACGTTCGGCAGTCAATGCCAGACTGTCGCCAGCCACGGCCAGAACGTCACCATCGTGCAGATAGTCGCACAGCCATTCGATGTGTTCGGGCGTATGCGGCACGTTGAGGCGCATCAAGGTGACGCCGGTGCCGTCGAGCTGGCGTTCGGCCTGCTCGAAATAGCGCGAATCGGTCCATACGCCCGCAAAGTCGGCCGTCACGATCAAGGTGCCGGCCGATCCGGTGAAGCCTGAAAAATAGGCGCGGGCCTGCCAATGCTCCGGCAGGTACTCGGACAGGTGCGGGTCGGCGCTGGGGATCAGACAGGCGGTGACGGATGCGGCGCGCATGGCGTCGCGCAGTCGGGCGAGGCGGGGAGGGATAACGGTATTCATCCGCCCATGCTACTGCCTGCCTGGCTGTACCCGGAAGGGGCGCGACAAATGCGTCGGGGTCAGCGGCTCAACGTTTCCGCAAAAAGCTGCTGCAGGCGCTGGTAATGCCGATCGCTGCCAGCCTCGTCGAAAACGGGCGTATCGCGGAACACCCAGCCGTGCTTGACCGGCCAGGTTTCCACGGCGTGCTCGACGTCGGCTTCGGTGAGCGCGGTTTCCAGACGCTGTTTCATATCGTCGGGGAAGCTCTTGTCTTCGGTGGCGCCGGCGACAAGGACGCGCGCCTGCATGCGCGGCGCCAGCAGATGCGGACTGTCGGGTGCGTCGGTGGCCAGGTTGCTGCCGTGGAAGGAAGCGGCAGCCTTGATGCGCTCGGGCCAGTGACCGGCGGCGGCAAGCGCGAAACGCCCGCCCATGCAATAACCGGTGACGCCGACGGGGCCGGGTTTTGCCTGCGGCTGCCGGTCAAGAAAATCCAGAAACGCCTGGGTATCGGACATCATGTTGTCCATGGTCGCGTGAACCATGTGCTTTTCCTTGAGCTCCTTGAAGGCGTTCGGGTCGGCGAAGATGGTGCGCGGATCCATCGGCGCGTAAGGCCCCGAACGGTAGAACAGATCCGGCACCAGCACGTAATAGCCGACATCGGCCAGGCGGCGGCCGAGTTCCATCAGGGCGGGGCGAATGGCCAGCGCGTCCATGTAGACGATCACCGCCGGCCACGGGCCATCGCCTTCGGGCGTGAAAACGTAGCTGGGGCAGGCGCCGTCGCGGGTGGGGATGGTGACGGGTGAGGGTGTTGGCGTTGTCACGGTGTTTCGCTCTCCACAGGCGGAATACATGGGCATTATGGATGATATGCCAACACGCGGGAGCTTGCGGGTAGGGCGGGCACTGCCCGCCATGGAAGTTTCGTGCGTACGCAGGTTGTGTTTCGGCGGGTAGTGCCCGCCCTACGCAGATGTTTTCGGGCGGGGTGCTGGTATGGTTGGCGCAACGCAAAGCGGGGACACGGCATTGGACAATTTCATGCAGGCGGCCATCGACGAGGCGCGCGCGGGCGCGGCGGAAGGCGGCGTGCCGATCGGTTCGGTGCTGGTGCACGATGGCCGCATCATCGGGCGCGGCCACAATCGGCGCGTGCAGCAGGGCAGTGCGATCCTGCACGGAGAGATGGATGCCCTGGAAAGAGCCGGACGTCAGCCCGCAAAGGTGTACCGCGAGTCGGTGCTCTACACCACACTGTCGCCCTGTTCGATGTGCAGCGGAGCGATCCTGCTTTACGGCATTCCGCGCGTGATCGTGGGCGAGAACCGGAGCTTTCTCGGCGAAGAGGAACTGCTGCGCTCGCGCGGCGTCACGGTCGAGGTGTTGCAGGACGATACCTGCATCGCGTTGATGCATGAGTTCATTACGCGGCATGCGGATGTCTGGAACGAGGACATCGGCGAATGACAAGGATGACATCGACTTGACCGGTTTATGCTTGCAAGCACATGCGCCTGATGGCGTATGCCTGCCATGGCTTTTCCAACCTTGAGTGCCTCCATGCCTTCCATGCACCTGATCCGTCCCATCGAACCACGTGATGACCCCTCGGTCGCCGCCATCATTCGCAGTGTGATGCCGGAGTTCGGTGCGGGCGGCGAAGGCTTCGCGATCCACGATGCCGAGGTCGACGGCATGAGCGAGGCGTACGGGATGCCGCGTTGTGCCTATTTCGTGTTGGAGATGGACGGCAAGGTTATCGGCGGTGGCGGTGTTGCGCCGCTGGATCAGGGGGAACCGGACATCTGCGAGTTGCGCAAGATGTACTTTCTGCCGGAGGCGCGCGGACTCGGCGCGGGCCATGCCATGATGACGCGCTGTCTCGACACGGCGCGCACGCTTGGCTTCAAGCGCTGTTATATCGAGACCCTGACCGGCATGGACGCGGCGCAGGCGCTGTACCGCAAACACGATTTTCAGCCGTTGCGTTCGCCGCTAGGCAACACGGGGCATCACGGCTGCGACCGCTGGTTCATGCGTACACTCTGATTTTCAACGGCCGATTCAAGCCAGCGTTCCAGCTGCGCGGCCAATTGTCGGCCGGCCTCACCCAACGCCTTGGCTCCGCCTTGCGCATCCGGCGTCGAAGCGGGGACTTTGACGCGGAAATGTTTTTGCGCCATGACGCTGCCGTCATGATCATCCACCAGCGTGGCGGTCGCCTCGATGAGACCGGCGCTTTGATCCGGTTGCGCAAAAACCTGGCTGAAGTTTTCGAGTTGCAGATGCAGGTCGGCATCGGCCGTGGCGGTGCTGCCAGGGTCAATCACGGCGCGCCAGCCGCCGCCTGCGGCAGCCGTGTTCCGGATCAGGTTTTCCAGCATGGTGGCTGGTGGCGCGATCCAGTCCGCACGCCCGTAGGCGGCCACGCGATTGTCGTGGCGGTAATCCAGGCGGTAATGCATGGCGGTGCCTTCCAGCCAGGGTGGCGCATCGATGCGCGAAATCCTGAGGACTTGCTGCCCGTGACGAGCGTCCGTGATGGCGGGCGAAGATTCACCGAGCGTGTAATGGGTGGTGAAGCTCGTCTTGGTCGTGTTCATGCAACCGCCGAGAACCAGCGTGCATGCGCACAGCAGCGCAAACATCCTATTCATGGCTATCACCTTGATTGTGGGCGGGTGCATGAAAACCCGGCTCGCCCGGCCCCGGCGGATGTTTCGGCGGACCGAAAATCAGGCTTTGCGGCTTGGCCTTCAGTTCGCGCAGGAGTTCCTGCAGCTGGCGCGACGTGCGCATCAGGCTCTGGCTGAGCGCGTCGATGTCGGGCGCGGTTTGCCTGTCCAGTTTACGCGTGAGGTGCTGGACGCTGTCGCTGGCCTTGCCGATCTTCTTGATCGGACCACGGGCTTGCTTGGCGAGCACATTGGCATTGGCAAGCAATGCCTGACTCTGCTTGAGGGTTTTGCGTGCGCTTCGCACCAGGGCGGGCGCCTGTTCCATGGCCGGCATCAACTGCTTTTCGAGGGCGACCAGTTTCGCCGTGGCCGTGTCGATCTGCCGGATCGATGCGGCGATGTGTTCGCGGTTGTCCGCATCGAGCATCTTCTTGGCGCTGTCCAGTATGGCGTGCAGATCCTGCATGTCCTGCTGGGCGGACTCTTCAAGTTTGGCAAAAAGCCCCTTGTGCAGGGGGATCAGTGCCGGGTGATCGCTACTGGTTGGCAGGGGCGCCGCATTTCCCTTGGCCAGCTTGAGCTCCAATGTCTTGCCGCCGGTCAATCCCTGTCTTGCCAGCACCGCATAGGTGGCGTGGGTGATGTAGGTATCGCGTTGGACATGAAAGTCGATGATGACCCGGGAGCGATCCCGCGGGTCGAAACGAATGCTTGCGACATGTCCCACGGCCAGCCCT
>DASSBH010000072.1:0-9872 GCA_035698945.1 Oleiagrimonas sp. | reverse complement strand
TGCGCTGCAGGATGATCTGGTCGTTTTCACCAGTCCGGCGGCGGTGCGTTTCGCGGCGCGGCTGGCGCCGCTGCATGGTCGCGCCAGGATGGCTGCGGTCGGAGCGGGTACGGCGCGCGCGCTGGCGCGTCACGGCGTCACGGATGTCGTCGTGCCCGCCACCATGCACAACAGCGAAGGCCTGCTGGCGCACACGGCCCTGGACGACATGCAAGGGCGCGCGGTGGCCGTGATCGGCGCGCCGGCCGGGCGCGGAACCTTGCAACAGGTGCTGCGCCAGCGCGGTGCGGACGTGCGCGACGTGCATGTCTATCGGCGCGTGCCGGCGCGGCTGGATCGTCGCCATCGTCAAGCCGTGCGCGGGCTGCGAGGCGACGTCTACATGCTGCTTTCCAGCGTGGAAACGCTGGGCTGCCTGCGCGCGGCGCTGGAGGATGCCGACTGGCAGCGCATCGTTGCCGCCCGCGCCGTGGTCAGCAGTGGACGCGTGCGCGTGGCGGCGCATCAGGCCGGCTTCAAACAGGTGAAGGTGGCCGCTTCGGCACTGGGCGCCGACCTGCTGGCGCGCGTCGTCCAATGGCATGCCGTGTCCTGAATCGCGTCAGTGGGAAATGCGCCGCAACCGGGATAGCATGATGTCATGAGCGACCAACCTGCGCCGTCCGCTTCCGCCCCGCAGCCGTCTGCGGATCGTCCTGCCGCCGAGCTGCCCCGGCCATCGGCGCCGTCGGGATCGTCCAAACCACCGAAACCCCCGAAGTCGCCGAAGACATCCAACCCACGACCAGGCGGCGCGCTGGCGGTACTGGCCTTGTTGTTGGCTCTGCTGGCTCTGGCCGTCGTGGCCTACGGCGGTTGGCAGTGGTGGCAAGGGCGACAGGCACGGCAACAGGCCGATGCGGCGGTCGCGCAACTGGGCAAACAAGTGGACGGATTGCACCAGTCGGTGGCGGATGAAAGGCAGCAGCGCGAGGCCGAGGCGCAAACGCAGCAGGCGTTGCAGGCCGCCAACCAGGCGTTGCAGCAGCAGGTGGCCGGATTGTCCGGGCGCGTGAACAGCCTTGAAGCCGCGGTGGCGGCGCTGGCGCGGCACAACCAGCATGGTCGCGAAGCCATGGCGCTGGATCAGGCCGCGATGCTGTTGCGCATGGGCCAGCAACGCTACGAACTTTTTCATGATGCGGCAGGCGCAAGCAAGGCCCTGGCCCTGGCCGACCAGACGCTGGCCGCCATCGGCGATCCGGCTTTGGCCGGCGTACGCCAGACGCTGGATGCGGAACGTCAGGCACTGGCGCTCACGCATCCGGCCTCGCGCGCCGCCGATCTTGCCGCCCTGGCGCATCTGCGTGCCGTCATCGCCACCTTGCCGCTGAAACCGCTGGACGCGAACACCAAACCGGCCGGTCAGGGTTTCTGGCAACGCGTCTGGCATGCCTTGTCGACGGCCGTGGTGGTACATCGCGTCGACGGTTCCGTACCGAGCATGGCTGACGCCCGCATGGCTCGGCAGTTGGCCGCGCTGGACGCGGCCCAGGCCCAGGCGGCACGTCTGGCGTGGGACGTCGAGGCCACTCATGCCGCGCTCAAGCGGGTGGCCAGGGCGCTGGATACGGTTTTCGATACCCGTGACGCCGATGTGCGTGAGGCGCGCGCCACCGTGACCCGACTGCTGGCCGAAAAACCAGCCTCGCCGCCGCATCTGGGCAAGGCGCTGCAGGAACTGCAGGATCTGCGCCGCGTGCGCGATGCCGCCGACACGCCGTCGCCGACCGCGACACCGGCGCCTGCCGCGTCGACCCATGTGGGGACATCGGCATGAAACTGTGGCGTTGGATCCTGCTGCTGGTGCTGCTGGCCGCGCTGGCCGCTTTCGGCTGGCATTGGGTGGCGGCCGATCCGGGTTACGTGCTGGTGCGTCTGCGCGGCTGGGAAGCGCAGACCACGGTGCTGACCGCCGTCATCATCGTGGTGCTGGTGGTGCTGGCGCTGGTCTGGCTGTGGCGTCTGGCGCGCTGGCCATTTGGCGCCGCCGGGCGCCGGCATCGGCGCGTCAGCCGCAAACAATTGCAATCCGGCCTGGTGTTTCTGGCCGAAGGCCATTACGCCGCCGCCGAAAAAGCGCTGACGCGCGCCGCGCGCTACACGCCGCAAAAAGGCGCGGCCTTGCTGATGGCGGCCCGTGCCGCGGCTCGACGCGGTGACGACAATGCGGCACAGGAGCTTCTGGACAAGGCCACCACCGAAGTGCCCCTGGCGGCGCGCAGCGAGCGGGCGCGATTGTTGCGCCGCGCGAACCGGGCCGACGAAGCCGTGGCCCTGCTGGCGCCGCAGGCCGACAGCGGCAAGCTTTCGCCGGCAGGCTGGCTGGAACTGGTCAAGGCCGCACTGGCCGTCGACGAGCCGGCACGCGCGCACGCAGCACTTGAACCGTTGCGTAAAAGTGGTGCGCTGGAGGCCCGCGCCCTGGCCGAACTGGAAACACGGATACTCGTCGCGACCATCGCAAACAGCAAGGACGGAGCCGCGCTGAAAAGCCTGTGGTCGTCGTTGCCCAAGGCGCAGCGACGCCAGCCGGAAATCGTGGATGCCTACGCGCGTTGCGCCGCGCGCTTCGGCCAGTCGATGGCCGCCATGGGCGAAATCGAGGCGGCACTGAACCGGCAATGGTCGCCGCTGCTGGTGGAAACCTGGGGCGCACTGGAAGGCGAGGATGTCGAAACCCGCCTGCGCCGCGCCGAAACCTGGCTCGGCAGCCATCCCGACGATCCCGCCCTGCTGTCCACCCTGGGCCGTCTTTGCGCACGGCTGGAAGTCTGGGGCAAGGCCCGCGACTACCTCGCCCGCGCCCTCGCGCTCAACCCCAGCGCCGCCACCTGGGAAGCCCTCGGCGAA
The DNA here is from genome assembly GCA_035698945.1 of Oleiagrimonas sp. GTDB lineage: Bacteria > Pseudomonadota > Gammaproteobacteria > Xanthomonadales > Rhodanobacteraceae > Oleiagrimonas. The sequence continues at coordinate 6,980 of DASSBH010000072.1, read as the reverse complement.
GTCCACGCCGCCCAGCACAACGTGCTCCTGTCGCAGCGCTGCTACCGCAACGCCCTGCATCTATACCGTCACGAGCCTGTCGAACCCTTGCCCGGCAGCCATGTCGGCTCGGGACAGGCCGTTGCGCCGGTGGTGGATCGGCGTGATGAGCATGGGTTGCCGCGGTTGCCGGCTGAGGGGCGAGGGGCGAGGGACGAATAGCGAGGGCGCTTGGTTTATTCGCAAGGAACCTCTGATTGAATTTCCGTAGGAGCAGGCTCGCTCCTACGAGTTCGTCAGGGTCATCTGGCGAGGCGGATCGAGCGTGAAATTCCGACCAACACGCCCTCGCTATTCGCCCCTCATCCCTCGCCCCTCATTCAAACCACCGTCAAATTCGCATACGCCAACACCAGCCATTTGTTGCCACTCTCGTCGAAATTGACCTGCACCCGCGTGTGCGCGCCGTTGCCTTCGGCGCTGACGACCACGCCGTCGCCGAAGCTGGGATGGCGCACGTGCTGGCCGAGCTGGAGGCCGTTGGGAAGGGTGTCGAGGTCGGCGTGTGGGGCGCCTGTCCAGGCGGGGCGGCTGACCTTGATGCGCGGGCGGATTTCGTTGACCAGTTCGGCGGGCAGTTCGCCGAGAAAGCGTGACGGTCGGCAGAACATGTCGCTGCCGTGCAGGCGGCGCTGCTCGGCGTAGGTGAGGGTCAGCGATTCGCGGGCGCGGGTGATGCCGACGTAGGCCAGGCGGCGTTCTTCTTCCAGGCGTCCGTCTTCCTCCACGGCGCGCTGGCTGGGGAACAGGCCGTCTTCCATGCCGACCAGAAAAACCTTGGGAAACTCCAGGCCCTTGGCCGAGTGCAGCGTCATCAGCTGCACGCAATCGTCGCCGGTCTGACCCTGGCCCTCGCCGGCTTCCAGCGCGGCGTGCGAGAGGAACGCGGCGAGGTCGGAAAGCCCGGCCTCGATGTCTTCAGGGGTGGGTTCGAAACGGCTGGCGACGTTGACCAGTTCGTCGAGGTTTTCCACGCGCGCTTCGCCGTTGCCGCGGCTGTCGCGTTCGTAGTGTTCGCGCAGATGGGTGCTGGCGAGAACGTGTTCGACTTGCTCGTCGAGGGTGAGTGGGTTGCTCCCCTCTCCCTGCGGGAGAGGGGCTGGGGGTGAGGGTTCGTTCGAAGCGGGATTTTCCGGCTCTGGCGTACCTTCACCCTGCAGGGAGACAGGCTTGAAGTCCCGTGCCATGCCGTCGATAAGGGCGAGGAAGCCCTTCACCGCGGTTTTCGCCCGCCCCGCCAGTTCATTTGCCGTCAGCTCGGCGATGGCCGCTTCCCACATCGACACGCGATCCGTGCGCGCGCGCCGGCGCAGCGTATCGATGGTGCGTGCGCCGATGCCGCGCGGCGGCGTGTTGACGGCGCGTTCGAAGGCCGCGTCGTCATGGCGGTTGGCGGTCAGGCGCAGGTAGGCCAGCGCGTCCTTGATTTCGGCGCGCTCGAAAAAGCGCTGGCCGCCGTAAACGCGGTAGGGCAAGTCGCGCTGGATCAGCTGTTCCTCAAAGTTGCGCGATTGCGCGTTGGAGCGGTACAGGATGGCGCAGTCGCGCGGGCTGCCGCCGGCGCGGATGTGGCCGTCGATGCATTCGATGACATGACGCGCCTCGTCCTGTTCGTTGTAGGCGGCGTAGAGGGCGATCGGTTCGCCGTCGTCGCCGTCGGTCCACAGGTTCTTGCCGAGGCGGTCGCCGTTGCGCGCGATGATGGTGTTGGCGGCCTTGAGGATGGTGGCCGTGGAGCGGTAGTTCTGTTCCAGGCGGATGGTTTTGACATCGGGGAAATCGCGCAGGAACTGCTGCATGTTTTCCACCTTTGCGCCGCGCCAGCCGTAGATGGACTGGTCGTCGTCGCCGACGGCGAACACGCGCCCGGTGTGTCCGGCCAGCACGCGGATCCACGCATACTGCAGCGCATTGGTGTCCTGGAATTCGTCGATCAGCAGGTGTCGCCAGCGTTGCTGGTAATGCTCCAGGATCGATGGGTTCTGCAACCACAATTCGTGCGCGCGCAGCAGCAGTTCGGCGAAATCGACCAGGCCGGCGCGACGGCAGGCATCCTCGTAAGCCTGGTAGATATCGACATAGGCGCGCGTGACCGGATGGTCGTGGTGTTCGATGGCGGCGGGACGCTTGCCCTCGTCCTTCCAGCCGTTGATCGTCCACGTGGCCTTGCGGTGCGGAAAGCGCGCCTCGTCCAGACCCAGCCCGGCGATGACGCGCTTGACCAGGCGTTGCTGGTCGTCGGCGTCGAGGATCTGGAAAGTTTCCGGCAGGCCGGCCTCGCGCCAGTGCTGGCGCAGCAGGCGATGGGCGATGCCGTGGAAAGTACCAACCGTCAGCCCGCGCGAACCATGCGGCAGCAGCGTACCCAGACGCGAACGCATCTCGCCGGCGGCCTTGTTGGTGAAGGTGACGGCGAGAATGCCCCACGGCGGCACCTGTTCGACTTCGGCCAGCCAGGCGATGCGCTGCGTAAGCACGCGGGTTTTGCCGGAGCCGGCGCCGGCCAGGATCAGGTAATGACCGGACGGCGCGCTGACGGCTTCACGCTGGGCGGCATTGAGGGAATCGAGCAGGTGCGAGACATCCATCGGGCCATTGTAGCGGCCCGATGCAAGACGTCAGCGTGGAAGCGGTGGCGAGGTCAGCTCTGGGCGCACATCGAAGCGGCAAGGTGACGGTTCATGTTTGCCCTCCGTTCCAAATTCAGCGCTTGCGTCGTCCGCCGGAGGTGACGCCACCAATCAGCAACACGCCGCCGACCACGATGCCGGCAATGCCGGCCCAGGTCGGGATGGCTTTGTCGTGCGTCGTCTGAACCGAAAAATCGCCCACCTTGAGAGCGGTGTCGGTGCTGGGATAGCTGCCATTGCCGGCAACCACCCAGATACCTGCTGCCAGCAGGATGATGCCGATGACCATGGCTACGATGCGCATCGCATTTCCTCGAATTGGGACGAGCCCGAGCATAGCAAAAGACTTTCACGAGGTATCCACGTGGGTGGGCGAGCATTCAGCCAGACGCGATCGCGGATAAAAGTTGCCCCGGGAGCCAGGGGGGAGCTCCCGGGGCAGGGATCGGATCTTGGGGAGAGATCCTATCCGGGGGGTCACTCAGGGAGGTGAGTGAACCGGACGCCGTTGCGTGCGTCCGATAACTTAGATGCGGATGGTCGGAGAAAGTTGCAAGGGCATCGGAAGAAAAATTTACGACCGGTTCATTCATTTGCGAATCAAGCGCTTGCCAAGGTTCATCAGGCCTTCGATAACACCAACCTAACGAGCCTGCATGAAATGATTGGCGCGTAGGGCGGGCATTGCCCGCCGTGGGAGGTTCATGCGTAGACAGGCTGTGTGAGGCGGGCAGTGCCCGCCCTACGCGCTCTTCGTCATTCCGGCGAAAGCCAGAATCCATTGTGGTTCAAGGCGAGATATAGATGGATACCGGCTTTCGCCGGGATGACGAATCGGGTGCACATGTTCCTCATGCCCTCAATGCGCCTCATCCCAATTCTCGCCGACGCCAGCTTCGACAATCAGCGGCACGGCGAGTTCGGCGGCGCCTTGCATGCGTTCGATGACGCCGGCGCGGATGGTGTCGACGGCATCGGCGCGCACTTCGAATACCAGTTCGTCGTGTACCTGCATCAACATGTGCGCGTCGTCGCGGTCGCGCAGCCAGGTATCGACGGCGAGCATGGCGCGCTTGATGATGTCGGCGGCGGTGCCCTGCATGGGCGCGTTGATGGCCGCGCGTTCGGCGCCGGCGCGATGGGCCTGGTTGCGTGATTTCAAGTTCGGCAGGTACAGACGGCGACCGAACAGGGTTTCCACGTAGCCGTTTTCGCGCGCCTGCTCGCGCGTGGCTTCCATGAATTCGTGCACACCCGGATAGCGAGAAAAATAGCGCGCGATGTAGTCGCCGGCTTCGCCGCGGTCGATGCCGAGGTTGCGCGCCAGGCCAAACGCGCTCATGCCGTACATCAGGCCAAAGTTGATGGCCTTGGCCGCGCGACGCTGATTGGCGGTGACCTCGTCGGGCTTTTCGCCGAACACTTCGGCGGCAGTGGCGCGATGAATGTCGGCGCCGTCGCGGAAAGCCTTGCGCAAACCTTCGTCGCCGGAAAGATGCGCCATGATGCGCAGCTCGATCTGCGAGTAGTCGGCGGCCAGCACCTTTGAACCTTCCGGCGCGATGAAGGCCTGGCGGATGCGCCGGCCCTCGGTCGTGCGCACCGGAATGTTCTGCAGGTTGGGATCGGTCGAGGAAATGCGCCCCGTGGCCACCGCGCCCTGGTGGTAGCTGGTGTGCACGCGTCCGGTATCCGGATTGACGATGTCGGCCAACTTTTCGGTGTAGGTGGATCGCAGCTTGGCCAGGGTGCGGTAATCGAGGATCAGTCGCGGCAGCGGGTGTTCGTCGGCGATGGCGGCAAGTGCCTCCTCGTTGGTCGAGGGCGCGCCCTTGGGCGTCTTGACCTTGGCCGCCAGGCCCAGCTCGTCGAACAGGATGGCCTGCAACTGCTTGGGCGAGTCGAGGTTGAATTCGTGGCCGGCATTTTTCCAGGCTTCCTGCTTGATCTCCTGCATGCGCTTGCCGAGTTCGCTGCTTTGCTTGCGCAGGGCCTTCACGTCCACCAGCACGCCGCGCTGTTCCATGCGCGCCAGCACCGGCACCAGCGGCATCTCGATGTCGTTGTAGACGTCCAGACGCCTGCCGGATTTTTGCAGTTCGGGCCACAGCGCGTGGTGCAGGCGCAGGGTGATGTCGGCATCCTCGGCGGCATAGCGGCAGGCGGTGTCGAGATCCACCTGTGAAAACGAAATCTGCCTGGCGCCCTTGCCGGCGACGTCGGAATACTTGATGGTGTCGTGGTCGAGATGCCGCTTGGCCAGCGTGTCCATGTCGTGGCGCGAGGCGGTGGCGTCGAGCACGTAGGATTCCAGCATGGTGTCGTGGCGCACGCCGTCCACGACGATGCCGTCGTGCGACAACACGTTGATGTCGTACTTGGCGTTCTGCGCCAGCTTGAGGCGGTCGGCATCTTCCAGCAACGGCTTCAACGCCGACAGCACCGTGTGGCGATCCAGTTGCGGCGGCGCGCCCGGGTAATCGTGCGCGAGCGGGATGTAACAGGCTTGGCCCGGTTCAACCGCCAGCGACACGCCCACCACGCGCGCGCGCATGGCGTCGAGCGAGGTGGTTTCGGTGTCGAAGGCGATGAGGTCGGTGGCTTTGAGACGTTTGAGCCAGGTGTCGAGCTGTTTGGTGGTGGTGACGAGTTCGTAATTTGCGGGGCTTGATGTGGCATCGGTGGGTGGAGAAGTATCGTTCTTGGCGTTGTCGGTTTCTTGCGTGGAAGGCGTATTTGGTGTTTCTCCGAGTCCCGCACCATCATCCAGCGCCTTCAATGCCGCCCTGAACTCGTACCGTTCATACAACCCCCGCAACGCCTTCACATCCGGATCGGCGAATGCGAGGTCCTTCGGCCCCACCTCCAGCGCCACATCCGTCTTGATCGTCACCAGCTCGCGCGACAGCGGCAGTTGTTCCAGCGCGTCGCGCAGATAGCCGCCGATCTTGCCGCCGAACTTGTCGGCATGGGCCATGATGGCGTCGAGCGAGCCATACTCGGCCAACCATTTGGTCGCCGTCTTGGGGCCGCACTTGTCCACGCCGGGCACGTTGTCGACCTTGTCGCCGATCAATGCCAGATAGTCGACGATCTGCTCGGGGGCAACGCCGAATTTCTCGCGCACGCCGTCGGCATCCATGCTGGTGCGGGTCATGGTGTTGACCAGGGTGATGTGCGGGCCGACCAGTTGCGCGAAGTCCTTGTCGCCGGTGGAAATGGTGACGTCCATGCCGGTGGCTTCGGCCTGACGCGCCAGGGTGCCGATGACATCGTCGGCCTCCACGCCCTTGACGCGCAGGATGGGGAAGCCCAGCGCCTCGACCATCGCCAGCATCGGTTCGATCTGCGCGCGCAGGTCGTCCGGCATGGGCGGGCGGTTGGCCTTGTACTCGGCGTACATCTCGTTGCGGAAGGTGGGGCCGGAGGCATCGCAGACGAAGGCCACGTGCGCAGGTGCGGCGTCGCGGATGGCGCGCAGCATGTTGACCACACCGAGCAGCGCGCCGGTGGGTTCGCCTTGGGCGTTGGTCAGGGGCGGCAGCGCGTGGTAGGCGCGGAACAGGTACGAGGAACCGTCGATCAGGGTCAGGTCGGACATGGCGGAGGGCGTGTTCGAGGAGTCCCAAGGATAGTCCCTGAATGCACGGTTCACAGGCCCGCTGCTATCCTGATCGTGTATTCGCTGCTGCCCGTGGAGTCCCCGCCATGAAAGCCCCCGTGATGTGTCTGGCCTGCGCACTTGGCGCGATCCTGTATGTCGGCGCATCGCCGGTCGAAGCGCAGACCGCGCCCGTGCCGACGATGACCGTGTTGCCGCCGCCGTCCATCGACGATCCGGGCGCCCAACCGGCGCCGCAGGCGACGACGGCCAGGCCGGCCACCGCCAATCAGCCCGCCGCGGACGGCATGGCCATCCCGATTCCGCCGCTGCCGGGCGGCGCAAAGGACGCCCGTGGCGAGTCGCCGCCGACGGTGAAGGTGACGAAGCACGAGGGCAAGCTGATCGAGGAGTATTACCAGGGCGGCCAGCTGTACATGGTGCGCGTGCATCCCAAGCATGGCGTGCCATACACCTATTTTGTCGACAAGAGCCACAAACTGAAGCGCTCGGCGGGTGCGCCGCCGGTCAATCCGGTGCTTTACACCATTCTGGAATGGGGTGGGTCGTCATCCGATGCGGGTGACGATACGCATTGAGTTGCCGGGGTGGTGGTTGTGGCCTTTTGGTGGATTAACACCATCCCCACCCCAGCCCTCCCCTTGAAGGGGAGGGAGCAAAAGCAACCCTCAAGCAAAAGCCCTCCCCTT
>DASSBH010000071.1:0-42525 GCA_035698945.1 Oleiagrimonas sp. | reverse complement strand
TTTTCCGAGGGCCAGGAAGGCCCTTCGGAAAAACCCCGGAACCCGGGAGCGCACCCGAAGGGCGCTGTCTGCCGGGGTGCCCTTTCTTTTACTCCGGGCTTCCTGCCCTCCGCCCTTCGGGCCGGCTTCGCCGTTCAAACGCGTTCCTGACGCGTTTGTGGTTCGTTTTCTTTGGGCAAGCAAAGAAAATGAACGAGCGCCCGCAGGGCGCGATACCCGCCGTCAGGCGAAACAATCCCGCCAACGGCGGCAAAAGAATTCATTCGCCACGGCCACCCGCTATGCTGGTGCTTCCGCCGTGCGAACCCACTCGCAGGGGACGCCATCACCCAAGGAGTCGCCATGCCCCACACCATCATCACCACCGATCAGGCGCCCTCCGCCATCGGCCCCTACTCGCAGGCGGTGCGCAGCGGCGACACCGTGTATTTTTCCGGTCAGATTCCGCTGGATCCGGCCAGCGGCAACATGGTCGAGGGCGACATCGACGCCCAGGCGCGGCGCGTGTTCGACAACCTCAAGGCTGTATGCAAGGCCGCCGGCGGCGATCTGTCCGACATCGTGCGCGTGGGCATCTACGTCACCGACCTGGGTCATTTCGCCGAGGTCAACGCGGTGATGGCTGAATACTTTGCCAAGCCGTACCCGGCGCGTTCCACCATCGAGGTTTCGGCGCTGCCCAAGGGCGCGCTGGTCGAGGTGGATGCGATCATGGTGGGCGGCCGTTGAGGCATTGTCGGCCGTGGCTGACAGCCGTCCGGGGCAGAAGCCTGCTGCCCCGGACGGCCATCACAAGGTAGGCTTGCCGGGGTGACCGACCACTCCACCCATCCCGGCATGCAATCGTTGGGCACGCTGAAAGGCGTCGGCCCGGCGTTGTCGTCCGCCCTGACGCGGCTGGGTCTGGAGCGCGTGCAGGATGTCTGGTTCCACCTGCCGCTGCGTTACGAGGATCGAACCCGCATCACCGCCGTGGATGAACTGGTTGCGGGGCAATCCGCCCTGGTCGAGGGCGTGGTCGAGATGGCGGAAAACAGTTTTCGTTACCGCCCGCAGCTGCGCGTGGCGCTGGTCGACGACCAGGGTGGCACCTTGCTGCTGCGTTTTTTCCATTTCCGCCGTGCGCAGGTCGAGGCGCTGCGACCGGGCATGCGCCTGCGTTGCTTCGGCGATGTGCGCTTTGGTGCGCAGGGGCCGGAAATGGTGCATCCGCAATACAGCTGCGTGGTTCGCGGCGCGCCGCTGGAACAGCGCCTGACGCCGATCTATCCGAGTACCGAGGGCCTGGGCCAGAAGCGTCTGGCGCGGGTGGTGGAACAGGCGCTCGAATGCCTGCCAGCGGATGCGCAACTGGAACTGATCCCCGAAACCCTGCGCGCGCCACTGGGTCTGGGTTCGTTGCGCGAGGCTCTGCTTTGCGTGCACCGTCCCCCCGTCGGTGCGGACGTGACGAAACTGGTTTCCGGACAACATCCGGCCCTGCAACGGTTGGCCTTCGAAGAGCTGCTGGCCCAGCATCTGGGTCTGAAGCAATTGCGCTCGCAGGTGCGCAAGCATCGTGCGCCGCGTCTGGCCGTGGACAAGGCGCTGACGCGGCGTTTCCTCGACGCGCTGCCGTTTCGCCTGACTGACGCCCAGCAACGGGTTGAGGCCGAGGTGGCCCGGGACATGGCCGGTGACGAACCGATGTTGCGTCTGGTGCAGGGCGATGTCGGCAGCGGCAAGACGGTTGTCGCGGCCATGGCCGCCCTGGCGGCGGTGAGCGCGGGTCGTCAAGTGGCGCTGATGGCGCCCACCGAATTGCTGGCCGAGCAGCATCTGGTCAATTTCCGCGCCTGGCTCGAACCGCTTGGCATCAAAGTGGCGTGGCTGGCCGGCAAGGTGCAGGGCAGGGCACGCAAGACGGCGCTGGCCGATGCCGCCGGCGATGCCGGTGTCGTGGTCGGCACGCATGCGCTGATGCAGGAGGGCGTCGAGTTTGCGCGCCTCGGCCTGGTCATCATCGACGAACAGCATCGCTTCGGCGTGCACCAGCGCCTCAGCCTGCGCGACAAGGGCAGGGACGGCGCGCTGGTGCCGCATCAACTGGTGCTCACCGCCACGCCGATCCCGCGCACCCTGGCCATGAGCGCGTACGCTGACCTGGACGTTTCCAGCATCGACGAACTGCCGCCGGGGCGCACGCCGGTCAAGACCGTGGCCGTGTCGCACACGCGGCGTGAGCAAGTCGTCGAGCGCATCCGCGCTGCTTGCGCCGAGGGTCGGCAGGCGTACTGGGTGTGCACGTTGATCGAGGAGTCCGAGCAACTCGAGGCGCAGGCTGCCGAGGTCGCGCACGCCGAGCTGGTGGCGGCCTTGCCGAGCCTCGCGGTCGGCCTCGTGCACGGGCGCATGAAACCGAAGGAAAAGCAGGCGGCGATGGATGCCTTCAAGTCGGGCAAGACCGCCGTGCTGGTCGCCACCACCGTGATCGAGGTGGGCGTGGATGTGCCCAATGCCAGCCTGATGGTGATCGAAAACGCCGAGCGCCTGGGCCTGGCGCAGGTGCACCAGTTGCGCGGGCGCGTCGGGCGCGGCCACGTGGCATCCAGTTGCGTGCTGCTGTACCGCCCGCCGTTGTCCACGCTGGCGCGCCAGCGGCTGGAAGTGATGCGCGACACCAGCGACGGTTTCCGCATCGCCGAGAAGGATCTGGAGTTGCGTGGCCCCGGCGAAGTGCTGGGCACGCGCCAGACCGGCCGTCTGGAGTTCCGCGTCGCCGACCTGACCCGCGATGCGCATTTGCTGCCGGATGTGCAACACGTCGGCGAGGCCATGTTGCGCGACGCTCCGCGCCAGGCCACGCGCCTGGTCACGCGCTGGGTCGGCGGCAGCGCACGCTACGCCGACGCCTGAGTAGGGCGGGCGCTGCCCGCCGAACAAGGCCTGCGCGTGCGTGAACCTTTTATGGCGGGCAGTGCCCACCCTACTCGTCATCGTTTACTTGCGGGCAAACATGTCTTCGGGGTTACCATCAACGATTATCCGAGCAAGACACGATGCCATGGCCCGACCGCAACTCCTGATCGACACCGACCCCGGCGTGGACGACGCGCTGGCCATCCTGATGGCGTGGGCGCATGCCGATGTCGCGGCGTTGACCATTGCCGCCGGCAATGTCGGGCTTGAGCATACGGTGCGCAATGCGTGCCGACTGGTGGAACTTGGCGACGTCGACGTGCCGGTATTTCCCGGCTGTCCGACGCCGCTGGTCTGCGCGCCGATGGAAGACGCCGCGCTGGTGCATGGCAGCGACGGTTTCGGCGATGTGGGTTATCCCGATCCCGTACCGCAAGCTGCCGCCGAATCCGCGGCGCAAGCCCTGTTGCGACTGACCCGCGAGCGTCCTGGCGAACTGACGCTGGTGGCGCTGGGGCCGCTGACCAACCTGGCGCTGGCCTTGCGTCTGGATCCGTCGCTGCCCGAGCGGGTCGCGCGGCTCGTCATCATGGGCGGGGCGGTCAATGGCCATGGCAACACTCTGCGCGTGCCGGCCGAGTTCAATATCGGCTTCGACCCGGAAGCGGCGCATGTGGTGTTCGAAAGCTTCCCCCGGTTTGACCTGGTCGATTGGGAATTGACGCTGCGCCATGCCTTCGAGGGCGATGCATTTGACCAATGGCTGGATGCGGGCGATGCGCGCGCGGACTTTTTCCGCGCCATCGTCGGCAAGTCGCGCGCCTGGAATGCCCAGCGCGGTCGCCACGGGCTGGTGGCTGCCGACGCCGTGGCCATGGCCGTGGCGCTGGATCCGGAGTGCATCACGCAGTCGGTGGAGCATCACGTCGACATCGAACTGGACGGCAAACTGACCCGCGGCGCCACCGTGGTGGACTGGGAAAATCGCCTGGGGCGTCCCGCCAACGCGCGCATCGTGCTGGAGGTGGATCAGGCGCGTTTCATCGCCATGGTTCGGCGTGCGCTGGGCGCGCGTTGACCGCCGTGCGCCCAGCTGTTGCGGCGCAGGCCGTCCCCACGCTAAAATGCCCGTCTTTTCCGCCGCGCTTTTTCCGGAGCGAGCCATGAAGCCCGATATTCATCCCACCTACAAGCCGGTGGTTTTCCAGGACGCATCGTCCGATTTTGCCTTTCTGACCCAGTCCACGATGTCCAGCAAGGACACCATCAAGTGGGAAGACGGCAACGAGTATCCGCTGATCAAGGTGGACGTTTCCAGCCATTCGCATCCCTTCTACACCGGCAAGCAGAAGTCGCTTGACCTGGGCGGCCGCGTCGACAAGTTCCGTCGCCGCTACGCCTCGACCGGCAAGAAGTAAGCCCTTCCTGCCGCAGCCGACAGCTCTTGCTGCCGGTTTGCCGAAGCATGCCTTGAGCCGTGGGGAGCCCCGCGGCTTTTGGCGTTTGTGGCGCCTCGCCGCGCATTGCGCCAGAGGCATATCCTTGCGGAATATGCGATAATGAGCGGCTACCGGATGACACATGCCGTCCGGCGCGCCCGACCGAGTCCCCCGCTGCCGACGCGCGTTTTCCCCATACCTACCGGTGTCGGCACCGCCGCGCCGAAGCATGATTCAAGGAGTCCGAAGTGTCCGACAAAACCGTCAAACTGACCGATGAGACCAGCGGCAAGAGCACCGTGCTGCCGCTGATCGAGCCCACGCTTGGTGCTTCGTGCATCGACATCGCCAAGCTGTACAAGGACACCGGCCACTACACCTTCGATCCCGGCTTCGCGGCCACCGCCAGCACCAAGAGCGCCATCACCTTCATCGACGGCGAAAAGGGCGTGCTGCTGTACCGCGGCTATCCCATCGAGCAGCTGGCCGAAAAATCCAACTTTCTGGAAGTGGCCTACCTGCTGCTGAACGGCGAGCTGCCGAGCGGCGACGAATTCAGCCAGTTCGAGCATCAGGTCACGCACCACTCGATGATGCACGAGTCGCTGAAATACTTCATGCGCGGCTTCCATTACGACGCGCATCCGATGGCCATGCTGTGCGGTTCGATCGCCTCGCTGTCGGGTTTCTATCACGACGAGCTGGACATCGAGGATCCCGAGCAGCGCAAGCTGGCGGCGATCCGCCTGATCGCCAAGATGCCGACGATTGCCGCGGCCTGCTACCGCTATTCCATCGGCTGGCCGATGCGTTACCCGCGCAACAACCTGGAATACGTCGACCGCTTCCTGCATCAGATGTTCGAGGTGCCGAGCGAGCCGCTGGAATTGAACCCGGTCGTGGCCAAGGCGCTGGATCTGCTGTTCATCCTGCATGCCGACCACGAGCAGAACGCGTCGGCTTCGACCGTGCGTCTGGTCGGTTCCACCGGCGCCAATCCGTACGCTTCCGTGGCCGCCGGCATTGCCGCGTTGTGGGGTCCGGCGCACGGCGGCGCCAACGAGGCCGTGCTCAAGCAACTGGCCGAAATCGGCACGCCGGACAACGTCGAGAGCGCGGTCAAGCGCGCCAAGGACAAGAACGACAGCTTCCGCCTGATGGGCTTTGGCCACCGCGTGTACAAGAACTTCGACCCGCGTGCCACCATCATCCGTGACATGTGCCACAAGGTGCTGGACGAACTGGGTGTTGACGATCCGCTGTTGGACGTGGCCATGAAGCTGGAAGAGGCGGCGCTGAAGGACGACTACTTCGTCGAGCGCAAGCTGTATCCCAATGTCGACTTCTATTCCGGCATCATCTACAAGGCGCTGGGCATCCCCACCGAGATGTTCACGGTGATGTTCGCCATCGCACGTACCGCCGGTTGGGTGTCGCACTGGATCGAGCACCACGAAACGCCAGGTTCGCGCATCGGCCGTCCGCGCCAGGTGTACGTGGGCGCGGACAGGCGCGACTACGTGGGCGTCGACAAGCGCGGCTGATCGAAGACGCCGCTTGCTTCACGAAACGCCCCGCTGTGCGGGGCGTTTTCGTATCCGGGCAATGGAGTGGCCACTCACGAGCAGGGCGGGCACTGCCCGCCATGGGTGGTTTCGAGGCGTCCGGCTTCATGGTGAGCAATGCTCACCAAGTTGTTGCATGAAGTTTTCGGTTTGCCGGATGTTCCACGGCGGGCAGTGCCCGCCCTACGGGTAATTTTCGAGCAGGGCTTCCACGGCGGGCAGCGTGGCGCGCGGCATCGGGTGCTCGTCCAGCGGGTCGAGCGGCGCATGCCGCAGTTGATCTTGCGGCATCAGCGTGAGGTCGAAGGGCAGGCCATCGGCAGTGAACAGAAACATCGGGTAATCGGCATAGGTGTCGCGGGTCAGGCGCAAACGCCGTGTCTGTTGGCGTGCCGGAATGTCGTGCTCGTGCAAAAAGCGCGTGAATGCTTCCACGTCGTCACAGAATAGGTGCAATTGCACCGCCGAGTGTTCGTCGGCGGTACCGTTCAGCACCGATCCCACCAGGCGCGGCTGAAACCGGGCGAAAAAGCGCATGGCCTCGCAGGCGGCTTCGCGTCGCTGACGCAGGGCCAGCGGTTGGCTTTCGGCAAGAAAAAGGCGCTGATGTTCACGCAGCGCCTGATCGATTTCGCGGTTGCGCGGCAGCGCCTGGTCGTCATGGATGCCGAGCCGGTGCGCGGCCTTGCGCTTGGCATGGCGAAAGTCGTGGATACCGTGCTCGCTGATCAATCGGGCCGCTTCGCGGGCGATGAGATAGCGATTGCGTTGCAGTCGATCCTGCGCATGGATGCGGTGGTACTCGCCTCTGGACATGACCGGCTCCGGTTACCTTGCACGCTTACAGAGTAGCAGAGCAGGCCGCTGTTTGAAGCATCGGCGAAAGCGTCGGTCGGACACGAATCCAGGCAGGACGGGCACTGCCCGCCGCAACGTGCGCGGATAAACGCAAACCTTCATGGTCTTCGGGATTCTTGCGATTTCCATGGCGGGCAGTGCCCGCCCTACGCGCTCTGGGCCGTCAAAAGATGTCGAACGCCTTCTGCTGCTGCTGCTGATGCTTCTGTTGCCGCGCCTCGGCGCGCAGCCGCGCCACGTCCTCGACCTTGAAGATTTCCTGCATGGCATCCGGATCGTCGGGGCTGGTGGGCAGGCCGGTGTCCTTGTTGATGGTCAGCGTGGCGATGCCGGGCGGCATCGGCAACGTGGCCGACGGCGTGCCCTTGAGCGCCGGGCCCATGAAATCCATCCAGATGGGCAGGGCCGCCTTGGCGCCGAATTCGCCGCGGCCGAGCAGCGAGTAGTTGTCGAAGCCCACCCATACGGCGGTCACCAGGTTCGCGTTGTAACCGGTGAACCAGGCGTCGCGATCCTCGTTGGAGCCGGTCTTGCCGGACAGGTCGTTGCGGCCCAGTGCCCGCGCGGCGTAGCCGGTGCCCCGGCGAATCACGCTGTGCATCATGGAGGTCATCAGATAGGCCGTGCGCACGCCCATGGTGCGGGGCGCCAGACGCGGTTCGGATGCATCGGCCCTGGATGCCGATGCGGCGGATACCGGAACGAGAACGGGTTGCGGCGCGCTGCCGGCACTGGCCAGTTGGGCAATGCTGTCAGGGTTGTCAGGATCCTGCAGCAGGCGTTGCTGGCACTGGTTGCATGCGCTCAGCGGATCGGCCCGATACACGGGCTGGCCGTCGCGGTTGTCGATGGAGCTGATGAAATACGGATCGACCAGGTATCCGCCGTTGGCAAAGACGGCGTAGCCGCGGGCCATGCTCATGGGCGAGAGCGAGGCGGTACCCAGCGCCAGCGACAGGTTGTCCGGCAGCTGGTCGAGGCTGAAGCCGAAGCGGGTCGCGTAGTGGCGCGCGTAGTCCACGCCGATGGCGTCCAGCAGACGCACGGCGACCAGGTTCAGCGACTTGTACAGCGCCACGCGCAAACGCGTGGGACCGGCAAATTCGTCGTTGTCGTTGGAAGGTGTCCATACGCCGTCGGGCCTGGACGGGTCGGGAAACACCACCGGCGCGTCATTGATGATGGAGGCTGGCGTGAAGCCGTGATCGAGTGCGGCCGCGTAGAAGTAGGGTTTGAAGCCGGAGCCGGGGCCGCGCCCGCTGCCCGGCATGAGTGCGTGGTTGTACTTATTGCGAATGAAGCTGAAGCCGCCCACCAGTGCCTTGACGGCCCCGGTTGCCGGATCCAGCGCCACCATGCCCGATTCCGCCGCGGGCACTTCCGACAGCTGCCACTGTCCCTTGTCGTCGCGAGCCACGCGGATGATGTCGCCACGCTTGACCACATCGTCGACGGCCTTGGGTTTGGGGCCCTGGCGATTGTGGTTGATGTAGCGGCGCGCCCAGTCGACGGCCTTCAGCTTCAGGGTGATGTCGTTGCCATTGCCCAGATACACCACCGCATGGCTGGCATCGCTGTCAATCACCAGACCGGGTTCGAGATTGGCGATGGTCGCGAATTTTTCCAGCGCGTGGTCGTAATCGGCCTGTGTGGCTGTGGCCGACAACTTCACGTGCGCCTCGGGGCCGCGATAGCCATGGCGCTGGTCGTAGGCGATCAGCCCCGAACGCAGCGCCTGGTTGGCGGCGCCCTGCATGTGGCTGTCGATGGTGGTATGCACCACGTAACCGCCCGTGAGCGCGGCATTGCCCAGCAGCTGCAGGGCTTTCTGGCGAACCATCTCCGCCACATACGCGGCATGCACCTCGATGGGCAGCTCGTGCGCCGACGCCACGATCGGCGTGGCCACGGCTTTTTCGTACTGGTCGCGGTTGATGAAGTGATGCGACAGCATCTGCCCAAGCACCCAATTGCGCCGATTGAGGGCACGTTTGCCGCCATCGGCCGGGTTGACCAGCGAGGGCAACTGGAAGCTGGAGGCGATCATCGCGCACTCGGGCAGCGTCAGCTCCTGCACGGATTTGCCGTAGTAATACTGCGCGGCCGAGCCGACCCCGTAATTGCGGTGGCCGAGGAACATCTTGTTGAGGTAGAGCTCCAGGATCTGATCCTTGGTCAGCTCGTTCTCGATGCGGAAGGACGTGAAAATTTCGGTGATCTTGCGCGTATAGGTCTTCTGCGGGCTGAGAAAGAAGTTGCGCGCCACCTGCTGGGTGATGGTGGAGCCGCCCTGGGTTTTCCGGCCGCCGGACAGGATCACCTTCATGGCCGCGCGCAACGTGCCTTTGATGTCGATGCCAGAATGGTGATAGAAATCCGCATCCTCGGCGGCGAGCACGGCGTCCTTGAGGTCTTTCGGCACATTCTCGATGCGTACCGGGATGCGGTGGTTCTCGCCGAAGGTGGCGATCAGCTTGCCGTCGGCGCTGACCACCCGCAACGGCACCTGCAGATGCACATCCTTCAGGGACGCCACCGAGGGCAGGCGCGGCGAAATCAGCCAGTAGACGACGCCGGTGGCGGCAGCCCCCAGCAGGCCGCCGACCAGGACGAGAATGACGGCATAACGCAGCAGACGCTTGAAAATTCGCATGGACGCGTGAGTTGTGATGGGAGTCAAGGTCGGCAGACGCTGCATGCGGGTAATGTGCCCCAACGCGCTGCCCGCGATCGATCAAGTATAGGGGTGGGACAGCTGGCGAGGAACCGGAAACAAGGGTATTCAGCGAGACAACGTGTGCGCGGCAACGCAAATTCCGCGATTGACGGGGTGTGCGTCGGTGTCGCAGGCACAGGAAACTGGCTCGAGGTTATGTGAACCAGTTGGCCGTTGCCGAAAACCGTGCTTGTTGCCAAACTGTTAAGTCTGATATTTAATGTAGATGCGAACCAATATTTCGTAAGGTCGTGTCGGGGAAGGGGGATTTGTGAGCCTGTTCACTCCCAAGACGGCACCGTTGATCGGTGTCGACATCAGTTCCACCGCAGTTCGGCTGTTGCAGCTCGGGCGCAGCGGCTCGCGTTATCGCGTCGAGCACTATGCCGTCGAGCCGTTGCCAACCAACGCTGTGGTGGAAAAAAACATCGTCGAGGTCGAGGCCGTCGGCGAGGCGGTTCGTCGTGCCTTGTCGCAATCGGGCAGCAAGCTCAAGCATGCGGCAGCCGCGGTGGCCGGCTCGGCGGTGATCACCAAGGTCATCACCATGCCTGCCGAGTTGTCCGAGGAAGACCTCGAAGGCCAGATCCAGGTCGAGGCCAACCAGTACATCCCCTATCCAATCGAGGAAATCAGTCTCGACTTCGAGACCCTCGGCCCGGTACGCGACAACCCGGAGATGAACAACATCCTCCTGGCGGCCTCGCGCACCGAAAACGTGGACATGCGCGTGGCGGCGCTGGATCTGGGCGGGTTGACGGCCAAGGTCGTCGACGTCGAAGCCTTTGCCATGGAGAACGCCTTTCAGTTGATCGTCGACCAGATGGCGGTGTCGCGCGATGCCCTGGTGGCCGTGGTCGACATCGGCGAAACCATGACTTCGCTGGCGATTCTCAAGAATCAGCGCACCGTGTATTCGCGCGAGCAGGTGTTCGGGGGCAAGCAGCTGACCGAAAACATCATGCGCCATTACGGCATGTCGCAGGAAGATGCCGTTCGCGCCAAGCTGCAGGGTGGGTTGCCCGACACGTACGAAGTGGAAGTGCTCGATCCCTTCCGCGAAAACGCCGTCCAGCAGATCAGTCGATTGTTGCAGTTCTTCTATGCCAGCAGCGAGCACAGCAAGGTCGACCAGCTGGTGCTCGCCGGCGGTTGCGCCTCGATCGAAGGCATCACGGACATGGCCGAGGAACAGCTCGACCTGCCGTGCTGCGTTGCCAATCCGCTGGCGGGCATGAACGTGCCGCCGCGTATCCGCGAGCGGCTGTCCCGGGATGCACCGGCGTTGATGATCGCCGCTGGACTCGCCATGAGGAGTTTTGACTGATGGCGCACATCAACCTATTACCGTGGCGTGCGGAGCGGCGCAAGCAGCGCGAGCGCGAATTCTATGGCCAGCTGGTGCTGGCCGGCGTGGCCGGCCTGATCGTGGTGATCGGGTGGGCTTTCTGGATGGGGCAGCGCATCGACAACCAGAATGCGCGCAACGACTACCTCAACGGCCAGATCAAGCAGGTGCAGGTCAAGATCGACAAGATCAAGGATCTGGAAAAGGTGCGCCAGCAACTGCTGGATCGCAAACGCATCATCGAGAAGCTGCAATCGAACCGTTCGCAGATGGTGCACCTGTTCGACGTGCTGGTGAAAACCGCTCCCGACAGCGTACGCCTGACTTCGCTCAAGCAGAACAAGCAGCATCTGGAGCTGGTCGGCGTGGCCCAGTCCAACGCGAGCGTGGCCGAATACATGCGCAACCTGGAAGCATCGCCCTGGTTGGGCACACCCGTCCTGAAAAAGACCGTCAACAATCATGACGGATCGCGGATGCCCTATTCGTTCAGCCTCGGCGTGAATCTGAGCAAACCATCCGACGCGGAGCGCGAGGCGGCCGCGAATGCGAAGGCCGCCCAGAACGACAAGGCGACCGCGAACGCCGCACTTCCGGCCGCAGCGGCTTCCGCGGCGGATCAGGGTGGAGCGATCAACGTCATCGCGCCGAAAGAGCCGGCGCAAGGAAAGACGAATGACATCGGCGACAAGACGACGGCGACCGGTGCAAAACCCGGCGCCGTGACATTGCCGTTGGCTGGCGGCGAAAAGGGAGTCAAGTCATGAAACTTGTCGACGACCTGCGCAACCTCGACCGCAACAACGTGGGCGGCTGGCCGAAGTCGGTCAAAGTGTTCTTCATGGTGCTGCTGTTCGGCGTGGTGATCCTGGGCGGCTGGTACTTCAAGGTCAGCACCCAGCAGGATGATCTGGCCAGTGCCGCACAGAAGGAAACCAAGCTCAAGCAGGAATTTGCCCAGAAGCAGGCCAAGGCGGTCAATCTCGATGCGCTGGAGAAACAGCTGGCCGACATGAAGGACATGCTGCACCAGTTGCTGCGCCAGCTGCCGAGCAAGACCGAAATGCCGCAGCTGCTGGTGGATATTTCGCAAACCGCACTGGCTGCGGGCATCGACACCGAGGTGTTCGAGGTCAAAGGCGAAAACACCAAGGATTTCTATGCCGAGCAGCCGATCGGCCTGAAAATGGTCGGCACCTACCACCAGTTCGGTACCTTCATCAGTGATGTCGCGTCACTGCCGCGCGTGGTCATCCTGACCATGCACAACGTGTCGCTGACGCCGCTGCAAGGAAAGCCCGACAAGGGCAGCATGGCGGATGGCCGCCTGCTGGTGTTGCAGGGCACGGTCAAGACCTACCGTTACCTTGACGACGACGTCGATGGCGGCAAGGGGGGCAAGTGAGAATGCAAGCCAAATACCTGCGCCTGTTGTTGATCCTGCTTGTCCTCGGCGCCATGGCCGGTTGCACGAAAGGCACCGCCGACCTGCACCAGTGGGTGGCCAAGCAGAAGGCGAAAAAAGGTGCGCCGATGCCGCCGTTGCCGGTCATCAAGACCTTCGAGACCTTCATCTACAAGGACCAGGACAAGCGCGATCCGTTCTCGGTCCCGGTGTCCGATCAGCAGAAACAGAGCATCGCCAATGGGCCGCACCCGGATCAGAACCGACCCAGGCAGCCGTTGGAGGCTTTCGCGCTGGACAGTCTGAAAATGGTCGGCAGCATCGGAACCGGCAACGGCATGGTTGCCTTGATCCAGGATCCCAACCACAAGATCTACCGCATCCACGTCAATCAATACATGGGGCAAAACTATGGCCGCGTCACCGATATCGAGGGCAATCATGTCGACCTGGTCGAACTGGTTCCCAACGGCAATGGCGGCTGGATGGAACGCAAGGCGAGCATCGCGCTCAGCACGCAATGAGGACCCATCGGGGGTGATGTACATGACCAATCAAACCATTCATCTTCGGAGCCGGGCCCTGGTGTCCAGTATGCTGGCGCTTGTCCTGCTGGCATTCGCCGGCGGCGCGCTGGCTGCGCCTGCAACGACCACGCTCGGTCAGGTCAGCCATCAGGAACTGCCGGGAGGCCGGGTCGAAATCGACCTCACCTTCACGGGCGGAACCGTGCCGCAGCCGAAAATCTTCACGACCACACAGCCGCCGCGCATCGCCGTGGATTTTGCCGACACCGTCAACGCGGTGGCGCGCAAGCACATGGATATCGGTATCGGCGCCACGTCGGGCATTTCCGTGGTTTCCGCCGGCGGGCGCACGCGCCTGGTTGTGGATTTGCTGCGTCCGGCCAGCTATCGCACCGAGGTCGACGGCCAGACGCTGAAATTGATCGTCGACAACGGCGAAGGCACCACCACGGGAACCGTGGCGGCCACCATCGACCCGACCAAGGCGCTGCCCGCCAGCCCCGGCAGTGCCGTGATTTCGCGGATCGGCTTCCGTCGCGGGCAAAACGGCGCCGGTCGCGTGCTGATCCATTTCAACGGCAGCGGCTTGCAGTCGCGCATCCAGACCGAAGATGGTCAGGTGGTGGTGCACCTTGATGATGTGAGCGTGCCGCAGAACCTGGCCAAGCGTCTGGACGTGATGGATTTCGCCACGCCGGTCCAGACCATCGACACCAAGCCCGGCAGCATCGGTGGCGGCACCGTCACGCTGGCCGTCGACGGCCCGGTGGTGACCTCCTCGTACAAGGCGGATCACCAGCTGGTGATCGAAGTGGCCAAGAAGGTCGAGAAGAAAACCGCCGATGAGGTGGGCGCGGTCAAGGAGAAGGCCTACACCGGCACCCGCGTGACGTTCAACTTCCAGAACATCCCGGTGCGCGCGGCGTTGCAGCTGATCGCTCAAACCTCGCACCTGAATCTGGTGGCGGCCGACAGCGTGCAAGGCAGCGTCACGTTGAACCTCGACGATGTACCGTGGGATCAGGCGCTGGACGTGATCCTGCGCGCCAAGGGTCTGGACAAGCGTCGCAACGGCAATGTCATCTGGATTGCGCCACAGCAGGAGCTGGCTTCCTACGAGCAAAGCCTGGCTGCAGCGCGCATCAAGTCGGCCAACTCCGCGCCGCTGGTGGCGGCCTACATTCCCATCAGCTACGGCAAGGCCAAGGACATTGCCCAGTTGCTGTCCTCCGGCGGCAGGGGCGGCGGCAGCGGTGGCGGTGGGCACGGGTTCCTGTCGCCGCGTGGCAGCGTGACCTTCGACGTGCGCACCAACACGTTGCTCATCAACGACACGCCGGACAAGGTCAAGGAGATCAAGAATCTCGTCGCCCGACTCGACCGTCCGGTGCAGCAGGTGCTGATCGAGGCGCGCATCGTCGCCGCCACCGACAGCTTTGCCCGCGACCTGGGCGTGAGGTGGGGCGTGCAGGGCTGGCAGACGTCAGACAGCGGCAAGAACCGCTTCGTCACCGGCCCGACCGCCAATACGGCCGGTCAGGAAGGCATCGACCTGCACAACGGCGATCCCGTCACCATGCAGCTCGGTGACGGCGGCTACAACGTCAATCTGCCGATCGCCAGCCCCGCCGGCAGTGCGGCCCTGGCCATCCTCGGCGCCAACTACCTGGTGGATCTGGAATTGCAGGCCGCGCAGACCGAGGGTCGTACCGAGATCATTTCCAGCCCGCGCGTGATCACCGCCAACCAGCAGGAAGCGGACATCCAGCAGGGTCAGCAGATCGGCTATGTCACCGTGCAGGGCGGCACCCAGGGTGGCACCGCCATTCCGACAGTGCAGTTCAAGAACGCCGTGCTGGAACTCAAGGTCACGCCGACCATCACCGCCGACAAGCGTGTGTTCCTGAAGATCAACGTCACCAAGGACGCGCTGGACAAGTTCATCGCCAATCCGGGTGGCGGCCAGGTGCCCCTGCTCAACCATCGTTCGATCAACACTTCGGTGCTGGTGGACAATGGGCAGACCGTGGTGCTGGGCGGCATCTACGAAATCAACAAGAGCAACAACGTGACCAAGGTGCCGGGCCTGGGCGACATTCCGATCCTCGGTGCGCTGTTCCGCAAGACCGAAAAGAGCAACGCCAAGGCGGAACTGCTGATCTTCGTCACGCCGCGCATCCTTGCCGAAACCACCCGCTGAGTGGTGCGCGGATGTGCGAGGCAAAAAGGGCGGCTTCGGTCGCCCTTTTTGCTGTGGTGGTACGAGATTTCAAACTTTTTCTTTCGATTGTGGTCACATCCGGCGACCATCATGCATTGCCGGTGACATGAACCAGACCGAACCCACTACCGAATCCGACCTGCCTGCGGCTTTCGCGCGCCTGCGCGAAGATCTGTCCATGGCGGTCATCGGCCAGCCGCATCTGGTCGACTGCCTGCTGATCGCGCTGCTTGCTGACGGCCACCTGCTGGTGGAAGGCGCGCCTGGCCTGGCCAAGACCACCGCCGTGAAAGCCTTGGCCGCGCGCGTGGAAGCCGATTTCCATCGCATCCAGTTCACGCCCGACCTGTTGCCCGCCGACCTCACCGGCACCGACGTGTTTCGTCCCGACAGCGGCAGTTTCGAGTTCGAACACGGCCCGCTGTTCCACAACATCGTGCTGGCCGACGAAGTCAATCGCGCGCCGGCCAGGGTGCAGTCGGCATTGCTGGAGGCGATGGCCGAACGGCAGATCACCATCGGCCGTCACAGCTGGCCGTTGCCGGATCTGTTCATGGTGATGGCCACGCAAAACCCGATCGAGCACGAAGGCACCTTTGCGCTGCCCGAAGCGCAACTGGATCGTTTCCTGATGCACGTCACGCTGGACTATCCGGATGCCGCCGCCGAACAGTCCATTCTGGAACTGGCGCGTCGTCAGGCCCGCGAACGTCTGCACACGCCCAGGCCCATCGCGCACATGCTGACCCAGCACGACGTGTTCGCCGCCCGCCGTGCGGTGCTCGACATCCACATGGCGCCGGCGCTGGAGCAGTACCTGACGCAACTGGTGCTGGCCACGCGTCACGCGCGGCGCTACGACGCCGAGCTGGCGCGCTGGATCGCCTGGGGTGCCAGCCCGCGCGCCACCATCGCGCTGGATCGTTGCGCGCGGGCACACGCCTGGCTGGCGGAGCGCGACTACACCTTGCCGGAAGACGTGCATGCCGTGGCGCACGAAGTCCTGCGCCATCGCGTATTGCCCAGCTACGAAGCCGAGGCCGAAGGCATAAGCGTCGAACAGATTCTTGCACGCCTGCTGGAGCACGTGCCGCTGCCCTGAAGGTGGGAGCGCGTGTGCGCGGCGGTTGCCGCATGCAAGGCCGTTGCCTTCAAATACGAATCCATCTTTTTTCTGATCTTTTGCACCATGCCGGCCACACCTCATCGCCAAGCCGACCATGCCGATCATGCACACGTCCACGTGCAGATGGACGAGCTGATCGCGTTGCGCCAGCGGGTGACGCATGCGGCCGCACGGCAGATGATCCGGGCTTCGACGCAGGCGGGAGAACACACCACGCGCCGTCGCGGTCAGGGCATGGATTATCTGGAATCGCGCGCCTATCAGGCCGGCGACGACGTGCGTCATCTGGACTGGCGGCTGACCGCGCGCAGCGGCAGCCTGCACACCAAGATCTTTCAGGAAGAAGGCGAACACCGTGTCATGCTGCTGATCGACACGCACGCCAGCATGCGTTTCGGTACCCGTGCGTGCTTCAAGTCGGTGCAGGCCGCGCGCGCCGCGGCGTTGATGGCCTGGCAGGTGGCACGCAGCGGAGGCCACGTGGGCACCCTGGCCTTCGGCAACTGCCGCAAGGCGCAACCGGTGGCAGCCGGGCAGCGCGGCGCGCTTGGCGTATGCGGCGCACTGGCGCGCTGGGATGCCGCCACGCAGGCGGACAATGCCGGTGAAGCCTTGTCCTCGGCACTGAAACGCATGCGGCCTTTGCTCGGCCATCCCGGTCATGTCGTGCTGGTCAGCGACGGTCACAGTTGCGATGCATCCGCGTCGAGCGTGCTGGCGCATTGGCGTCGGCGCATGCGCGTTTCGGTGCTGGTGGTCACCGATCCGCTGGAGTCGTCATGCCCGCCGGCCGGGCGTTATCCGCTGATTTGCGCGGGCCGACGCGTGACGGTGGATCTGGACAGCCTGCGCGCGCGGGAAGATTTCAGGCAAGCCATGGGCGCGGGCGCGCAACGGCTGGAACAAGCCTGTCGCCACGCCGCGCTCGCATGCCGCCACATCGACACGCGCGACGACCCGTTGCCCGCCGTCACGGCGCTGCTGGGGCTGACACGGCGGAGCACGCGGTGATGCCGGCGGGCCCGCACCTGCGCGATATCCACCTGCCACCGCCGGCAAGCTGGTGGCCGCTAGCGCCAGGATGGTGGCTGTTGATCGGCATCGCGCTGTTGCTGCTGGCGTGGCTGGTCTGGCGCGGGTATCGTCGGCGCTTGCCGCGACGGCGCTGGCGAGCCGCGAACCGGGAGCTTGATGCGCTGCAGGCTGCACACGCGGCGGAGCATGACGATGCCGCCTTCGCGGCCGGCGTTTCGCAACTGTTGCGGCGCGCGGCAAGCCTTCGGCATCCCGCCAGTGTCGGTTTGCGTGGTCAGACCTGGCATGCGGCCATGCGCGATCTTGCCGGCAAAAAGGAGCCGGCGCCTGTCTTGCTGACGCTGGAAGATGCCATGTATCGCCCGGCGGCGACACTGGACGCCGCCGAAGTGGCGTCCGCCGCCCGGCAATGGCTGCGTCGTGTGCTGATGCAGGGGCGCCGGCATGCCTGATCTGGTCTGGCCATGGGTATTCTTGTTGTTGCCATTGCCCTGGGCGGTTTGGCGATTGATGCCGCCGGCGCGGCCGGCCCGCGCCCTGCGTCTGCCTTTCGACGATGTGCAGCTGGACGTCGCGGTGTCCAGGCAGGCCTCGAGCGGCAGGATGTGGCTGCTCGCGCTGGCCTGGCTGCTGCTGCTCACGGCGGCGGCCCGGCCCGAATGGCTCGGACCGCCGCAACCGGTGGCGCACAGCGGACGCTCGATGATGTTGGCCGTGGATATTTCCGGTTCCATGTCCACGCGCGACATGCGCCTGGGCGACCAGCCCGTCAGCCGCTTTGCCGCGGTCGAGGCCATCGCCGGGCAATTCATCTCGCATCGCCAGGGAGACCGGTTGGGGCTGGTGCTGTTCGGCAGCCATGCCTATCTGGTCACGCCGACAACGTACGATCTCGACGCGGTACGCGCCCAGTTGCGCGGCGCCGCCGTCGGCCTGGCCGGACGCCAGACGGCCATCGGCGACGCCATTGCCGTGGCGGTCAAGCGCCTGCGCAAACTGCCGGCCAGGGCGCGCGTGCTGGTGCTCCTGACCGACGGCGTCAACAACTCGGGCAGCCTGTCGCCGCGCCGGGCCGCGCAGATCGCCAAGGCCGCCGGCGTGCGCATCTATACCATCGGCATCGGCTCCAGTCGCATGCAGGTGCCGGGCCTGTTCGGCATGCGGACGATCAATCCATCGGCGGGGCTGGATGTGGCCATGCTCAAGTCGATCGCGCAATCCACGGGCGGCCGGTTCTTCCGCGCCGCCGACAGCGGGCAGCTGGCGGCGGCCTATCGCAGCATTGATGCGCTGGAGCCGTTGAGTCACAAGGGCAGGCCATTGCGCCCCCGGCATGAGCTTTTCATGTGGCCGCTTGCGGCTGCGCTGCTGTTGTTCGCGCTGGCATGCGGCTGGCGCTGGCGACGGCCATCGGAGAGGGCACCGGCATGAGCGCATGGCTCGCGTCGTTCCATTTTCTGCGGCCCTGGTGGCTTCTGCTGGTGCTGGCCTGGTTGCCGCTGTTGCTTTGGCAATGGCGCGCGACGCGCCGTGGCGGAGCGTTGGAGCGACTGGCCGACGCCGACTTGCTGTCGCATCTTCTGGTGCAAGCTGGTCGATCCCTGCGCTGGCTCTGGCTACCCGGCTGCCTGGCCGGCGTGCTGGCGACGCTGGCCATGGCCGGCCCGACCTGGCAAAGATTACCGCAACCGCTTTACAGCGACGGTGCGGCACAGGTCGTGGTGGTTTCCCTGTCGCAACGCATGCTGGCGCGCGACGTCGAGCCGAGCCGCATGCAGCGCGTGCGCTTCAAGGTGCACGATCTGCTGCATGCCAACGCGGGAGGACGCAACGGTCTGGTCGCCTATGCCGGCGCGGCATTCACTGTCGCGCCGCTGACCACCGACGCGCATGCGCTGGATGACCTGCTCGACGCCCTGGCGCCCGACGTGATGCCGGTGTCGGGCGACGTTCCGGCCCAAGGCATCGAACGTGGCGTCCAATTGCTGGAGCACTCCGGTATCCACGGCGGCTCGCTGGTGCTGGTGACCGACCAGGCCAACGCCGCCGCCGTCGCCGCCGCGCGGCGTGCGCACGGACAGGGCATCCGCGTATCGGTGCTCGGCGTGGGCACGACCAGGGGAACGCCGGTGCAACTGGCCCATGGCAATCTTCTCACCGATGCCAACGGCGGCATCGTCATGACCAAACGCGACGATGCCAGCCTGCGCGCCGTGGCGAACGCCGGCGGTGGCATCTATGTGCCGATGCGTCACGATCACGCCGACATCAAGGCATTGAAGGGCGAGTTGAGCGCCAGCCGCCAGACCGGCTCGCCGGCATTGGGCAAGAGCGACCAGTGGCGCGACATGGGTCCCTGGTTGCTGCTGCCATTGCTGTTGCTGGCGGCATTGGTGTTCCGGCGCGGCTGGCTGCTGGTGTTGCCCCTGGTGTTGCTGCCCTGCATGGCATTGCCGGCACACGCGGCGGATGTGCTGCCGGCATCGGCCGCGAGTGCCGCACCGGTGGGCAGTGCGAAGCCATCATGGCGACAACACTGGGCGGCGTTGTGGCGCAATGCCGATCAACGCGCCACGCGGGCGCTGGCCGCTGGCCATCCGAAACTGGCCGAACGACTGGCGCAATCATCAAACCTGCGTGGCACGGCCGCCTACCGTGCAGGCGATTACGCCGCCGCGGCCAAGG
Organism: Oleiagrimonas sp.; assembly: GCA_035698945.1. Taxonomy (GTDB): domain Bacteria; phylum Pseudomonadota; class Gammaproteobacteria; order Xanthomonadales; family Rhodanobacteraceae; genus Oleiagrimonas. The sequence goes on along the minus strand of DASSBH010000071.1, from coordinate 22,702 downwards.
CATTCGCGCATGCGCCGGGAGCCGATGCGGCCTACAACCTGGGCAATGCGCTGGCGCGACAGGGGCAGTATCAAAAGGCCATCGACGCCTACGGCAAGGCGTTGAAGATGAACCCCGAGCTGGTCGACGCACGCGCCAACCGCAAGTCGATCCGCGACTGGTTGCGCAAGCACAAGCCGCCGCCGCAGGCGCAGAAAAAGCAGGGCAAGTCGGGAGCGTCGTCGGGCAAGAAGCAGGGCGACAACCAGGGATCGCCGTCGTCGGCCAGGCAGGATGGCGGCAAGGGCGCGGCATCGAAAGCGCCGGCGTCGGCGGCTTCGAGCCCGTCCCCCGCGCATGCCGGGTCAAGCACGTCCCCGGCGCAGGCCGCATCCGCGCATTCGCCGCGGCAACCGGCGACCGCGTCGTCGCGCGCCCGTTCGCAGCCCGCACCGGCGGCCAGCAGCGGCAAGCCGTCGAGCGCGCAGGCTCCCGATGTCCGCACCGCACGCCAGCAGCAGGCCGAGGCGCGCCAGGCCAGTCGTGCCCTGCAACAACGCATGCGCGACCAGTCGAGCAAGAAAGCGCCTGCGCCGCAACCTTTCGCGCTGGGCGAAGCGCCGGCCCATGCCGGCTCCGTCGACCGGTTGCCGCAACCCATGCAGCAGGCGCTCGAACGCGTGCCCGACGATCCGGGCGGGTTGCTCCGGCGCAAGTTTCAGCTTGAATACCAGGAACGCCGGCAAGGCCGTGATGGAGGCGGATCATGAGACAACACCGAGCACTGCAGCGTGGTCGCCTGCGCTGGCTGTGGCTGGTGCCGATGGCATGCATGCTGGCCACGTCCGCATGGGCGGGCAGCGTCACGGTGCGCGCCTTTCTCGATCGCGATCACGCGCAGTTGGGCGACACCGTGACGCTCAATGTCGAGATTGACGGCACCACCCAGGCCACCGCGCCGGATGTCAGCGCGCTGCAGTCGGATTTCGACATCCTGGGCATGTCGCACAACACCGGCATCAGCATCGTCAATGGCCAGAGCAGCAGCAAAACGCTGTGGGCGATTGCGCTGCGGCCGCGTCATGCCGGCGTCATCCGGATTCCTTCGCTCACGGTGGCCGGGCAAACCACCGCGTCGCTGACTCTGACCGTAGGTGCGGCGCCGGCGGCAACCCAAGGCGGGCCGGGGCAGCCGGTGTTCATTCGCGTTGCGCCGAGCACGCGCACGCCATATGTCGGCGAGCAGATCGACCTTGCCGTGCGGTTTTTTTACGCCTCCACCGTCGGCAACGGCTCGTTGAGTCTTCCGCATGGCAATGGCATCGACGTGCGTCCGCTGGGTCAGGACAACCGCTACCAGGTCGAACGCGGCGGACGTATCTACCACGTGCTGGAAAAGCACTATGCGGTGATTCCCCGGCAAGCCGGTTCGCTGGAGCTTGCGCCGGTCACGTTCTACGGAACGATGGCGTCGCCGGGCCAGTTCGGCGGCTTTTTCGGCAACGGGCGAACCGTCGCGGCACGCTCCAAACCCATTCGTCTGGACGTGCGCGCGCGTCCTTCGGCTTCGGGCAAGGGGGCCTGGTTGCCGGCGCGCAAACTGACGTTGAGCCTTGAAGGCTTGCCGGCCGACGGCCAGATCGAGGCGGGTCAGTCGCTGACGCTGACGTTGACGGAAAAAGTGACGGGGCTGCCATTCGAATCGCTGCCCGAGCCCGAGCTGCCCGCGCTCGACGGCGTGGACGTCTATCCCGACCAGTCGCAGGATCACACCGGCGACGACGGTCATTGGCTCGAAGGAACGCGGACGCGCAAATTCGCTCTGGTGCCGCAGCAGGCCGGCACGTTGACCATTCCGGCCATCACGCTTGCATGGTGGAACGTGGAGACGAATCAAAAGGAGGTCGCGCGCATTCCGGCGCACAAGCTGCATGTGACGGCGACGACGAAAGCGACGGCAGCGACACCGCCCGTTGTATCCGGGAGTGCCATGGCGCCGGCTGTGGCGCCGGCCAGCAGCGTGCTTTCGCCGCCCACCGCACGATCGTCCGCCGCCACGCCGTCGCGTTTCGGCGACCATCTTCTGGCCTGGTTTGCGTTGGGGTTGTGGCTGGTCACGCTGCTGGCGGCCGGCGGCTACTATGCCTGGTCGCGTCATCGGCGCGCGGCGGAGACAAAATCCTCCGTGCCGCAGGCACCCGGAAAACCGGATCGACGGCGGCAACGCCAGGCCTTCATGTTCGCCGCAAAGCAAGGTGACGCCGCGGCCCGGTGCGACACCCTGCTGGCCTGGGCACGCAGCGAGCGCCCCGCGTTGCGTCATCTGGGCGACCTCGCGGATGCGCTGGAACCCGGCGTGCAGGTCGATGCCATTGCCGGTCTGCAGCGCGCGCGCTATGGAACAGGTGCGCCGGGGCCGGATGCCGATACCCTGCTAGCCGCCTTCGACAAGGGATTTGCATGGCGCCGCGGCCCGGCGAAATCCGCAGCCGATGCGGCGTTGCCGCCGCTGTATCCGTCATGATGTCCGGCTCAGGGCAAGTCGTCGACGGCGTCCAGCGCATTTTGGAAGATGGTGGCCATGGACTCGCCGAAGCAGCAGAAAACCACATGCGCCGGATGCCGATGTCGGGCCAGTTCGTCGCGCACGGTCGCCGTCGCGACACGCGCCGCCTGCCTGGCGGGATATCCATAGACGCCGCAACTGATGGCGGGAAAGACGATGCGCTCGACCGAAAGTGTTCGCGCCAAGGCAAGGCTGTTCCGGTGGCATGCCGCCAGCAGTTCGGGCTCGCCGTGCGTGCCGCCGTTCCACACCGGACCTGCGGTGTGGATGACGAAACGTACAGGCAGATCGAATCCCGGCGTGGCGCGCGCCTCCCCGGTCGGGCAGCGCACGCCGGTTCGCACTTCCGGCAGTTTTCGACAGGCATCCAGAAGCCGTGGGCCGGCGCGTCGATGGATCGCGCCGTCCACACCGCCGCCGCCGAGCAACGACGTGTTGGCGGCGTTGACGATGGCGTCGGCGGCCATTTGGGTGATGTCGCACTGGACAACTTCCATGCGCATGTTCGAACGATACTCCCACGGCAACGCGAGGCCGGCTTGCACGGATTTCCGAAGGTGCCATCATGGTTGCATGCATGGCATGAATCAGACCCGGATACCCTTGTTTGCCATACTTGCGACATCCATGCACGAGAAGAGTCATGATGGATAAACGCGACATGTCGTTCGGTTACCTGTTGAACGACGTCACCTTGTTGTTCCGCAAACATTTCGACCGTCGCGCCACGCGTTTCGAAATGACGCGCGCGCAGTGGCGGGCCATCAAATGTCTGCATCACCGCGAAGGTATCCGGCAGAACGAGCTGGCCGAATTTCTGGAGATGGAACCGATCGCGGTCGGACGCGTCATCGACCGCCTGCAGGACGCCGGTTTCGTCGAGCGTCGTGCCGATCCGAACGACCGCCGTTGCTGGCGACTGTTTCCCACGGACAAGGCGCACGCCGTCATCGACGACATGCAGGACATCGCCCGCGGCCTGCGCGCCGATGCCACGCGTGGCATCCAAAGCGAAGAGCTGATCCAGATGATCGACGTGCTGGAGCGCGTGAAGAGCAACCTGCAGGCACTGGACAGCGAAGACGGCTCACGCTGAAACCGCTCCCGCGGGCGGGAGCGGTTTCAATCGAGACGCAACCTTCTTCAGGCTGCGCGATTCTTCAGCAGATCGCGAATCTCGGTCAGCAACGCCACATCGGCCGGCGGCGCGGCCGGAGCCTCTTCCTTCTTCTTGTGCATCTTGTTGATGAGCTTGATCATCAAAAAGATGACCAAGGAAATGATGATGAACGTGATGACCGTATTGATGAAGGCGCCGTAGCTGATGGCCACGCCGCCCTTGCCATCCGGGCCGGCGGCCTTGAGCACCCACTTCATCTTGGAAAAGTTGACGCCACCGGTAATCCAGCCGATCGGCGGCATGATGACGTCGTTGACCAGGGACGTGACCACATCCTTGAACGCCGCGCCGATGACGATACCCACGGCCATGTCGATGACATTGCCGCGCATGACGAAAGTCTTGAACTCACTCAGCATGCCCATTTGCTAGTCTCCCCATGAATGATCCCCAGAGGGATATAACACGACAAAACGTGAATCTTGGGTGAAAAATCAGAAGATATGTCCGTCCAGCACGGCCAGATCCGCCAATTCGGCGTGGAAACGGTCGCCGGGTTCGAGAGCCGCCACGCCGGCTGGCGTGCCGGTAAAAATCAGATCCCCGGATTTCAGCTCGAACAGCTTCGACAGCTCCGCAATGATTTCCGGCACCGTCCACAACATCGCTTCAAGCGGCGTGGACTGGCGCAGCTCGTCGTTGACATGCAGCGACAGCAAGGTATCGGGCGTGGGCGCAGCGGAGGCGATCGGGCAAAGTGCGGACACGGGAGCGCCGTGATCCATCGCCTTGGCCGTGTCCCAGGGCAGCCCCTTTTTCTTGGCCACGCCCTGCAGATCGCGCCGCGTCAGATCCAGCCCGACCGCATGACCGAAGATCAACCGCGATGCACGGGAAGGGTCGATGTCGCGCCCACCTTCGGCCAGCGCCACCACCATTTCCACCTCATGATGCAGCAGCGATGTCGCGGACGGGTAGGGCACATCGCGCCCGTCGCTGACGATGGCGTCGGCAGGCTTGGTGAAAAACGTCGGCTGATTGCGCTCGATGGCCGCACCCATTTCGCGCGCATGTTCGGCGTAATTGCGACCGATGCAGAAAATGCGGCGCACCGGAAAACGGCGTTCGTCGCCCATGATGGGCAGGCTGGGAATGGCGGGGGGCGTGAAAAGATAGTCCATTGCACCAGCATAGCAGCCTGCTTTTGCGCAAGGCATCCACCGGCGCCGGAACCGAGGGACCGAGGCACATCCGGTTTTCGGACACAAAAAAAGGCCACCGGTGGGAGAGCGGCGGCCGATTTCTGGGGGGAGTTTCATGTATGCAGCAGGGCGTGGGGACGCCCTGCTGCACGTTTCTTGTTATGTGGTCGGGCATCCCTGCCCATGTTTCGTGGCGATCAGTAGTCGTAGGACACCGACAGACGCACGTAGCGCGGCTGCTCGAAGTACTGACCCATGCCGTAGGTATCGGAAACCACACCCTTGCCCGCGACGTAGGTCGGATCGACCTGCAGCGCGTTCTGCTCGTTGAGCACGTTGAACACGTCCAGCTTGAATGCCAACTTGTGGTCGGCAAAGGCCGGGGTATAACGCACGCCCAGGTTCAGCTGGTGGGTCCATGCGGTGAAGCCGTTGTTGCCCGGAGACATCGGCTCGCCATGGCACCAGTGGTAGCTGGCGCCGTAACCGATGGGATCGGTGGTGCCGGTGCCAAAGTAACCCAGGCAGGAACGTGGCGTGCCCGACTGGATGCGCAACGTACCGGAAACCAGCCACTCAGGCGTGATCTGGTAGGCGCCGCGCGCCTTCAGCTGGTGACGGCGATGGTTGGGCAGGTAGCCATAGGCATGATCCATCAACTGCCAGGAATCCCAATCCTGCGTCTTGGAGATGTCGCTCTGGCCGATGTCCGAACGCACCTGGCCTTCGGAGTTGCCCCAGCTGCGCGAGAACAGGTAGTCCACGCGAGCCATCCACTTGCCGTCGAACGGATGCGACAGGTACAGGTCCAGGCCGTAGTACTTGCGCTTGGCGCCCTTCTTGAAGCCCCAGTCCTCGGTGCTCATGGCAACCTTGGTGTAGCCGCTTCCGTCCTTGCGCGCCACCAGGAAATGGTTGGTGCGGCCAGGATTGAAGATGCGGCAGCCCGGGTTGTCGATGGCGTACTCGGAGGTGTCCAGGCCCATCGCGGTCATCTTGGCTTCCAGGCTGCCCGGATCGCAGACATCGTCGATGGCTGCCTGCAGAACACGGTAGGTCGCCTTGGCGCCGTAAACCCAGTTGTTGCCCAGGGTCTTGTCGAAGCCGAGGATGAACTCGTCCTGGTACTGCGCCTTCAGGTCGGTCGCGGTCACGGTGCGCGGATCCTTGTCCGAACCGGTTTCATGATCCGAAGACACGGGGCCCGGAGCCGGAGCGCCGTTGAGGCCGCCGACCGGCTTCAGGTTCTGCGGGATGCCGTTTTCGTCGATACCGTTGTAGGTGAAGTACTCGTTGGTGAAGATCGACGGATTGGCGGCACGCACGGCCACGCTGTCCGGCAGGGCCAGGTAGTAACGACCGGCATTGCCGTAGATTTTCAGCGAGGAATCACCGTTGACATCCCAGCTGAAGCCCAGGCGCGGCTCCCACTGGTTCTTCTCGTCGACAAAGGCCGTGCCCTTGTTGTTGTAGTTGGTGAAGTGGTCGTTGCGCAGACCCAGATTCAGCTGGAAGTTGCTGGTGACATTCCAGACGTCCTGGATGTAGTACGCCTTCTGTTCCATCGACATGGACGAGACGTTCTGGACGATGTACTTGGAGACGTAGTAGCCGTCGCCACCCGGAGCGCCGACGCCCAGACCTTCGTTGATGGGCTCATTGGGATCGCCAGGCAGGTACATCCACATGTAACCGGGGCCGGACATCAGGCTGCCCTGGTCATGCGCGGCGTAGTACATGTTGTCGATGCCGATGCCCAGCTTGTGGTCGCCCAACTGGTAGGTGAAGTCGGCACGCAAGCCATGCGTGGCGTTGGAAGCATCCGGCAAATGGGTGTACAGACGCGGCTGCACGTTGGTCTTGCCTTCGCCGCCTCGCTGGTACTGCGGAAAGTAGATGTACGGCAGCTTGCTTTGGACGCCGTACTCGTAATAGTTTTTGAACTCGCCGCGGCCCCAGGTGACGTCCAGCGTGGCGTTGTCGCCGATGTAGCTGGTGTACTTGGCGATCAGGAACTTGGCGTTGGTGACCTGGGCATCACGCGCATTGCGGAAGTCGGTCGCCTGCATGGTGTCGTAGTCGTAGTTGTACACCGAACCCTTGCCGTTGGTCTCATCGGACGTCAGCGAGGTCAACTCCAGGATGTTGTTGGCGTTGATGTTCCAGTCCAGCTTGCCGTACGTGCGCGTGGTGTGGTCGGAGTAGAACGACTTGGTGGCCGGAGGCACGTTGCTGCTGACGCTGGTGTACTTGTCCTTGGAGGTTTCCACCGAGAAGAATGCAAACAGCTTGTCCTCGATCAGCGGGCCACCCACGTAGGCCGAGTAGATGGTTTCCCAGCTCTTGTTGTTGCCGCGGTAGCGACGCATGGTGCCCTGCTTGTCGCTGTTGACGACGGTGTAGCCCTCGGGCGCTGTCTGGATCGGATAGTAGATGCTCTTGCCGCCGGCAGACAGTGCGCGCGGAGCCCAGCTGATCTTGCCGCCGAAGTGCCATTCGTTGGTGCCGCGCTTGCCGACCTGGTTGATAACGCCGCCGTCGGAACGGCCGTACTTGGCGCTGTAGCCGCCGGTGTAGGTCTGCTGCTGGGCAATCGAACCGTAGGGCAGCTGGAAGCCCCCGATGTTGTTGTACGGCTCGGCCGTGTTGTAGCCGTTGACGTAGTAGGCGTTCTCGCTGACGCTGGAACCGCCGAACGACACGGCGTTGTTGAAGAAGCCGCTACCAGCCACGGCGCCCGGGGACAGCAGGGCGATGGCCTCGGCGCTGTGGCCCACCGGCAGCTTCTGCAACTGCTGGGCGGTAATCACGGTGGAAGAGCTGACGCTGGTCACGTCGATGGCCGGCATGGCGTTCGCCGTCACCTGCACCGCACCCAGCTGCTGGGCGTTCTGCGCCGAGGCGGAAGCGAAGTTCACCTGGCTGCCGGCGCCGACGTGGATGGTGATGTTGTTGTGCTGTCCGACGACCGAACCATCCTTCTTCAGGGTGACGGTGTACACGCCCAGCGGCAGGTTGGCGACGGTGTAGCTGCCATCGGCAGTGACCGACACCGTACGCACGACGCCGTTGTTGCTCGACACCGTGACGGTCTCGCCGGCGGCGGCCGGCGCGCTGCCGAAGATGGTGCCGGTGGTGGCCTGTGCAAAGGCAAAACCGGAAACGCCCATGCCCAGAGCCAGCGCCATGGCCAGCGTACTGCGGCGAGGCAGTATGTTGCGGGTGCAGTTTTTCATCAATTTTCTCCCCAGTGACCCGTTCAGGCTGCGAGTACCGCAAGCCCAGTCGTGACGGGCAAAGGTGACTGTGTGTGGAGGTGTTGTGGACGTCAGTGACGACGAACACCGCGTCGGAGTGCGTTATGGAGGATCACTCCGACAGCTAGGGTGCGCCCGACCCGTAAAGCGGTAAATAACCACTTCTTTACTTTTCGGATAAGACCACTTGTGATTCCGTGATGTGGGTCACTGACATAAAACTACGGTATATCAGATGCTTATGTTCTTGCGTGGAGAGGGTGACACCAGTTAGCAGAAATTTTCTGATACCAATCCGGCCTTTCATGCGTGCCTTCAGTCACCTTCTGTAAGGTATGGATGTCCTATACACTGCGTACACGGGAGGGGCATGGTCACCGGTTCGATGCGAAGCGTCGGTCCGACAACAAGAGTGCGATTCGAGGTTTCAACATCACGAACACGCGCCAGGAAGTGATTGATGCTTCTAAAACTGGAAGGGGAAGGGCCGTTGTACACCCGCGTGTACACGACGCTTCGCCGACATATCATCGAAGGCCGTTTCCCGCCGGGGGAGCGGCTGCCTGGCACACGCTCGGTGGCCAACGCATTGGGCGTGTCGCGTACCGTCGTGCTGCTGGCTTATTCGCAACTGGAGAGCGAGGGCTACACCACCACGCGTGTCGGCTCGGGTACCTTCGTGGCCGAGCGTCCGGTGGCGCCGGAGGCCTCGGAGCTGCCAGCGGATGCCATGGCCGGTGCGCCGGCGGCATCCCGCGCGCCCGTCGTGCAGCCGCTGCCTGAAGTACCGCTGTCGCGCATGGCGACCCGCGTGCAGCAGGCGCCGATAGCGGATCACCCCCTGGATCTGCTGGACGACGACGTCGGCGTGGTGGATCTCACCGACGCCGCCATCAGCTACGACACGCGTGCGCTGAAAGCTTGGCGGCGGGCGCTGTCCAAGGCCATGACCGCCCTGCCGGATGAGTTGCCGAGCGGCTCGGGCGTGCTGCCCCTGCGCGAAGCCATGCTCGATTACCTCAACCGCGAGCGCGGCGTGGTGGCCAACATCGAGGACATGATCATCGTCAACAGCGTGCAGCAGGCACGCGACCTGATCGCGCGAGTGCTGGTGGACGAGCACACGGTGGTGGGCGTGGAGGATCCATGCAGCCCCGGCGTGCGTAATTCCTTTGCCGCCGCCGGTGCGCATCTGGTCGCCTGTCCGCCGGATGCGGAAGGCCTGGACGTGAGCCGGCATGCGGACAGGCTGGAGTCGGCGCGTGTCATTCATGTGTCGCCGGCCTGTCACGTGCCGACGGGAGCGACGATGTCCACCGCGCGGCGCGAGGCGTTGCTGGAATGGGCCTATGCGCGCCCGGCCTATCTCGTCGAGGAGGATTTCGATCACGACCACCGCCACGGCGTGCGCGTCTTGCCGGCCCTGCAGGGTGCGGATCGGCACGAACGCGTCATCTATTACATGAACAATTTCGCGCGGGCCGTCTATCCGGCCATGCAGGTGAGCTGCGTGGTGGTGCCGCCGGCGTTGCGCGAGAAGTTCCACGCGATCAAACGGCTGACCGACAGCGACGGCATCGCGCTCAGGCAATACGCCTGGGCGGATTATCTCGCCGAAGGGGAATACGCGCGCAGCCTGCGGCGTCTGTCGCAGCAGTTGATGCAAAAGTGCCGGTTGCTGGTCGACGCCCTGCGCCGTCACCTGGGATCCGGCATCCAGATCGAAAACCGTGTGGCGACGGGTCGACTGCTTGTGCATTTGCCGCGACTGGATGCCACCTGGGACACCATGCTGCGCGAGGAAGCCTTGCGCACGGGATTGTTGCTGCAGTCGGCGGCCGACTGGCATCTGCAACCACTCACGCATACCGTCTTGTTGCTGCACTATGCGGCGGCATCCGAAGCCTCGCTGGAAACCGCCGCCGAGCGTCTGGCCTGTGCCTACCAGGTGACCATGCAGGACGTGGCGCGCGCCCAGGCACGCCGCTCGGCGTGATGCCGCACGGCATGTTGTGCCTGGGCTGCCGCCTTGATGGAGTGATCGGGCGGTGGACATTTCCATTGACAGGCTTGTGACATCTGTCACCAGCGAGGCTTGATGTTTCTCCCTTATGTGGTTGCCGGCAACGATGGCACGCTGTGTCGCGTGGCCTTGTCGGGAACAGGCAATGGGAGTGGAAGTGGACAACGGCGATCTCTTGAAAGAGCTGCGCATCGAGCGCGCGCATCGCGACGATCATGACGAATCGCCACGGCGCTGGCCGTGGTTGGTGTTGGCGCTGGTCGTGCTGCTGGCCATCGTGGCCGGCGTTTTCTGGTGGTGGACGCAGGCGCGCGCCATCGAGGTGCATACGGTGACGGCGGTCGCACCGTCGGCAACGAATGCGCAAGGTGCGGTACTGCAGGCGACGGGGTATGTGACGGCACGGCGCAAGGCGACGGTATCGGCGCAGATCATCGGCACCCTGACCGCGGTGCTGATCGAGGAGGGCGACCACGTCAAGAAGGGCCAGGTACTGGCGCGGCTGGAAGACAGCGCGCAAAAGGCGCGCTTGAACTCGGCCAAGGCGGACGCGGCCGCGGCACAGGCCAAGACTCGTCAGATCCAGGTGGAACTGACCCAGGCCGAGCGCGACATGCAACGCCAGAACAAATTGGCGGCTACTCATTTGGTGCCCGAGCAGCAGGCCGAGCAGGCGCGTACCAAGGTGGCCAATCTCAAGGCCCAGCTCAATGCTCAGCGCAAGCAGGTCAAGGTTGCGCAGGCGCAGGTACAAATTGCCCAGGTCAACTTCGACTACACCATCGTGCGCGCGCCTTTCGCCGGCGTGATCACGCAGAAGACCGCGCAGGTGGGCGAAATCATCGCCCCTTCGGCAGCCGGCGGCGGTTTCACCCGCACCGGCGTCGGCACCATCGTCGACATGGATTCGCTGGAAGTGGACGTGGACGTCAACGAGGCCTACATCAGCCGCGTCAAGCCGGGCATGCCGGCCACGGCGGTGTTGGATGCCTATCCGGACTGGCAGATCCCCGCCCACGTGATCGCGATCGTGCCCACCGCCGACCGCGGCAAGGCCACGGTGAAGGTGCGCGTGGCGTTGGAGAAAAAAGACCCGCGCATCATTCCCGACATGGGCGTGCGCGTGTCGTTCCTGGACAAGGAGCCGCAGCCAGCGAAGCAGGCGCCCAAGGGCGTGCTGGTGCCGGCCACGGCCATCGTCGAGCGCGATCACCGACAAGTGGTGTTCGTGGTGCATGGCGACACGGTCGATGCCGTGCAGGTGACGCCGGCGAAGGAAAACTACGGTGACCTCAAGCGCATTCCCGAAGGTGTGCCGGCAGGAGCGGAAGTGGTAGACAAGCCGCCAAAGGGGTTGAGCGACGGCGCATCGGTGCAACACGAGAAGTCGTGATTACGGCGATATTTACGCATCAAACGAGTAGGGCGGGCACTGCCCGCCATGGCATGAACGAGCGGATGCGGCGGGCAGTGCCCGCCCTGCCGTGAGCTGGAAAGTTCTTCGCATACACGCACAAGAGGAAGTCGCATGACTACCCTGATAGACATCGAGAACCTGTCCAAGACCTACACCCGCGGCAAACAGAAGGTGGAAGTCCTGCACCATGTCGACCTGACGGTCGACGAGGGGGATTTTCTGGCGCTGATGGGGCCGTCCGGTTCGGGCAAGACCACGCTGCTGAACCTGATGGGCGGACTGGATACGCCGAGCGGCGGCAGCATTGCGGTGGGCGGCAAGCGCATCGACCAGCTCGGTGCGGGGGCGCTGGCCAAATGGCGGGCGTCCAACGTCGGCTTCATTTTCCAGTTCTACAACCTGATGCCGATGCTGAGCGCGCAGAAGAACGTGGAGCTGCCGCTGCTGCTGACCAAACTGTCGGCCAAGCAGCGCAAGCGCAACGCGGCCATCGCCTTGCAACTGGTGGGCCTGGCCGACCGCGCGGCGCACAAGCCAAGCGAGCTTTCCGGCGGTCAGCAGCAGCGCGTCGCGATTGCCCGCGCCATCGTCTCCGATCCCACGCTGCTGGTGTGCGACGAGCCGACTGGCGACCTGGATCGCCAGTCGGCCGAGGACGTGCTGGGCTTGCTGCAGACGCTCAACCGCGAACACGGCAAGACCATCGTGATGGTCACGCACGATCCCAAGGCGGCCGAGCGCGCCAAGCACACGTTGCATCTGGACAAGGGCACGCTGGTCGAACAAGAGGCGCTGGCGTGAAACCCCATTGAGCCCATCTCCCGTCGGGAGAGGGGTTGGGGTGAGGGTTCGCCAGACGCGCATAGGCGCACGTGCTGCGAACCCTCATTCGGCCCTTGGGCCACCTTCTCCCGGGGGGAGAAGGGAACAAGTCGAGGAAATCGCAATGAAATATTTTCACTTGATCTGGGCGGCGCTGTTCCGGCGCAAGACCCGCACCATTCTGACGCTGGTGTCGATCATCGCTGCGTTCCTGTTGTTCGGCATGCTCGATACGGTGCGCGTGGCGTTTACCGACACCGGCAACGTGGCCGGCTCCGGTCGCCTGATCGTCAATTCGCGCATGTCCATGCAGCAGCCGTTGCCGGAAAGCCTCGGCCAGCAGATCCGGCAGGTCCAGGGCGTGGCGGATGTGGCGTACGCGAACTGGTTTCCGGGCACCTATCAGGATCCGAAGAACCACGTGATCAGCTTTGCGGTGAGCCCGGATTATCTGAAGCTGTATCCGGAAATCGTGTTGCCGCCGGATCAGCACAAGGCCTGGGACAACACGCGTACCGGCATCATCGTCGGCCAGGCGGTGGCGCAGAAGTTCGGCTGGAAAATCGGCCAGAAGATACCGTTGCAGGCGAGCATCTTTCCGTCCAAATCCAGCGGCGACAGCACCTGGACGTTCGTGATTTCCGGCATTTTCCATGCGCGCAAGCCCGAGTCGAAAGGGCTTGAGCAGCTGATGATGTTCCACTGGAAATACTTCGACGAAAACAACGCCTATCGCAAGGGCAAGGTGCACTGGTTCGTGGTGCAGGTGAAGGACCCCGCGCACGCCGACCAGGTCGCCAGGGCCATCGACGCCATTTCGGCCAATTCCGATCACGAGACGAAGGCGCAGACCGAGCAGGCTTTCCAGGCGTCGTTCCTGAAGCAGATGGCCAACATCGGCCTGATCGTGACCTCCATCATGGGCGCGGTGTTCTTCACGCTGCTGCTTTTGACCGGCAACACCATGATGCAGGCTGTGCGCGAACGCACTTCGGAACTGGCGGTGCTGAAAACCATCGGCTTCTCCAGCCGCAGTGTGCTGATGATGGTGCTGGCCGAGGGCGTGCTGATGCTGCTGATCGGCGGCGTGATCGGCCTTGGCCTGATCGCAGGCCTGGTGCCGGGCATGGCGGCCGCCTCCGGCGGCATGATGCCGATCCATGGCGTCGGCGCCGGCACTTGGGGGCGCGGCATCGCGTTGATGGTGGTCATCGGCCTCGTTGTGGGTTGGTTGCCGGCCATGCGCGCCATGCGCCTGAACATTGTTGACGCACTGCGTGACCGCTGAGGGAGTGCATCATGAAAAAGCTTCTGATCAATCTGGGTCTGATCGTCGTGGTAGCGGTGGCATTGGCCATCTGGGTCAAGTTGCCGTGGTTCGCCGTGCTGGCGCTGGCTGTCGTGCTGGCCCTGTGGCTGGTGTCCACGCGCACGGGGCGGCAGGCCTTGTCGGTGACCGGTGTGGGCATCGGTTCCATGCGTCGGCGACTGGGCTCCTCGTCGGTCATCATCATCGGCATCGCCGGCGTGGTTGGCGTGCTGGTGGCCATGCTGTCGATGGGCGCGGGCTTCCACAAGACGCTGGCCAGCGGCGGCAGCGACGACACGGTCATCGTCCTGCGCGGCGGTTCGCAGGGCGAGGCGCAGTCGGTGCTGGCACACACCGATGTCGTTGCCATCGAGCAGGAGCCGGGCGTGGCGCATGACGCTTCCGGCAAACCGATGGTGTCGGGCGAGCTGGTGGTGGCGGCCAACATCAAGCAGAAGGGATCAGGCGACGACGGCAATGCGCGTTTGCGCGGTGTCGGGCCGATGGCGTGGACGTTGCGGCCGGATCTGAAGATCGTCAAGGGACGCAAGTTCAAGACCGGCATGCGCGAGATCGTGGTCGGCGAGAAGGCCGCGCGCCAGTATGCCGGTTTGACCGTGGGCAACTCCGTCAAGCTCGGCAACCAGAGCTGGAAGGTGGTGGGCATGTTCGCCGCCGACAATGCCTACGGTTCGGAGTTGTGGACCGACCGCAACGTGCTGGCCTCGGCCTACCGCCGCGGCAACTCGGTCGATTCGGTGCTGCTCAAGTTGACCCGTTCCAGCGCTTTCGATGCGTTCAATGCGGCCGTGTCCTCCGATCCCAAACTGAAGGTCGAGGCCAAAACCACGCGCAAATATTTTGCCGACCAGTCGGCGGGAGTGAGCAAGGTGATCAACGTGGTCGGCACCGTGGTCGGCGTGATCATGGCCATCGGCGCGGTGTTTGGCGCGCTCAACTGCATGTTCGCCGCCGTCGGCAGTCGTGCGCGCGAAATCGCCACCTTGCGCGCCATTGGTTTCCGCGGCATGCCGGTGGTGGTGTCGGTGATGCTGGAAACGATGCTGCTGGCCCTGCTCGGCGGCGTGCTGGGAGCCGTGGTCGTGTGGCTGATATTCAACGGCTACACCACGTCCACCCTGCAGGGATTCACCCAGGTGGTTTTCCAGTTCGCGGTGACGCCGGGGCTGCTGTGGACGGGCCTGAAGTGGGCCTTGGCCATCGGCTTCATCGGCGGCCTGTTTCCGGCGGTGCGTGCGGCCAGGTTGCCGGTCAGCACGGCCTTGCGGGAATCATAGCCAAGCTGCAAGGCGCCGTGACACAAGCGAAAGGCCGGAAGTTTTTCCGGCCTTTCGCTTGCGGATGGATGCGTCAGCGCGCGTTGTCGTGGCTTTCGTGGATCACCACGTATTCGCCTTCGATGACGCCGGAATGATCCTCGTCCAGGTCGGGTGCTTCGGCCTGCTTGCGCAAGCGGTGCAGCCGCCAGCGGAACCAGACCAGCCACACGGCGCCGCCCACCAGCAGGATCGCCAGGGCCAGCAAGCCGAATACGACCACTGCGCCCAGGCAGACCAACGCGACGAGCGTGCCCGCAATGCGCGTCAGCAGGGACGGGGGGTGTCGGGAGGACGCCATGACAAAACGCATGCGGAAATCCTGAAAGTTACAATCCAGATTCTTACCATGAGGCCGACGTTGACATGACGCAAGGGGCAGACACGATGAATGGAGCGAACGGTCACACACTGTGCCGACTCGATGCCATGGCCGATGGCGATGCGGTGGGCGTGGAGGTTATGCTCGACGGCGTGATGGAAAGCCTGATCGTGCTACGTCAGGGTCAGTGTGCACGCGCCTACCTGAACGTCTGTCCACATGCCGGCCGTCGTCTGGACTGGGCGCCGGGGCGGTTTTTGCTCAAGGACGGCATTCTGGTTTGCGCGGTGCACGGCGCCAGCTTCAAGGCCGAAAGCGGCCAGTGCGTGGGCGGCCCGTGCCGCGGCGCGAGCCTGCATGAGATTCCGGTGAAAGTGACGTCCGACGGCGAGGTGGAGTTGGCGTGAATTGCGGGGACGCAAGGTCGAACGTCGATGCGGCGTGAAGAAATTTGTGGACACGGATTGACGCTGATGAACACGGATCAAGCATTTGCTTTCTTTATCCGTGTTCATCGGCGTCAATCCGCGTCAAAAAATGCCTTGCGCTTTTCCCGAGTCCCGAACCTGTCAGCGTCGTCCTGGAAACTGCAATACAGCCACCGCACCCGTCACATCCTGACGCGGCTGCAGCGACACGTCCCACTGATACAAATCGCACAGGCGTCGCACGATGGCCAGGCCGAGGCCGGCGCCGCTGCCGTTGGGTGCATCTTCGCCGCGTACGCCGCGTTCGAACAGGTGCTCCGCGTCTTCGGCGCGGATGCCGGGGCCGGTGTCTTCGACCACGATGCGGTCGTCCAGCACCCGCACGGTGACTTCGCCTTCCTGCGTATATTTGATGGCGTTGCCGATCAGGTTGGTCAGCACCACCGACAGCACCGAGGCGGGGGCGTTGACGCTCAATGCCTGCGCCGTGGCCAGGCGCAGCTCGATGGGGCGTCCGCGCATCTGCGGGCGCTGGCTTTCGACCACGTCGGCGGTGACCTTGGCGGCATCGGTGATTTCGCCCAGGGTGGGGCCGCGGCGTTCGGCGCGCGACAGCAGCAGCAGCGCCTCGATCATTTCGGTGGCCTGGCGCGAGGAGCGTTCGATGCGCTTCAGGCGTTCGCGCAGCTTGTCGGTGAGGTCCGGCGAGGATTGCAGCAATTCGGTAGTGCTGGCGATCACCGCCAGCGGCGTGCGCAGTTCATGGCTGACATCGGAATTGAATTCGCGATCGCGCTCGACCATGGCGGCCAGACGCTCGGAATATTCATCCAGCGCCTGCGCCAGTTCGCCCACTTCGTCGTGGGCGAAATGCGGCGCCAGGGGTTCGGCCTTGCCATGGCTGCGGAAATCGCGCAGGCGCTCGGCCAGTTCGGTCACCGGGCGCATGACGCGCCGTGACAGCCAGATGCCGAGGCCGAGCGAGAGCAGGCTGAACAGCACCACCACGGCGATCAGATAGGCGATCAAGCGGCGTTTGCCCAGCTCATCGCGCGTGACGTCGTAACGCACGAAGCCGATGATGCCGTCCTTGCGCTGCACCGCCAGCTTGTAGTGGTGCCGCTCGCCATCGGAGCCGGTTTCGTAGATGTCGTGCACGCCGCTCGGGAGGTTTTGCCACGCCAGCGGCATCTTGTAGAGCGTACGTTCGCTCTTGAACCAGCCTTCCAGCAATTCGGAGGTGGACGGCTTGCCGTGCAGTGCCTTGTTTACCGCCTGGTCGACATCATGCTGCAGCGACTTGACGATGAGCTGATCCTCGACCTTGGCGCGCACGTACATTGCCGCCACGGCAAACAGCACGCTCAGGCACAGGCCGAACAGCGCGAAGGTGACGATCAGGCGGGTGCGCAGCCTATGTCGGGAGCGCATCGGGGTCGACCATGCGGTAGCCGATTCCGTGACGGGTGTGGATCAATGGTTTGTCGAACGGCTTGTCGATGGCGGCGCGAAGGCCGTGGATGTGCACGCGCAGCGAATCGGAATCGGGCAGTTCCTCGCCCCACACTTTTTGTTCCAGGTCCTGACGCGTCACCACCGACGGGCTGGCGTCCATCAACGCCTGCAGCAATTTCAGGCCGATCGGGTTGAGCTGGATCGACTTGCCGCCGCGCATCACCGTCAGCGTGTCCAGGTTGTAGGTGAGGTCGGCGACCTTGAGCACGCGGCTCTGCGGGCCCTTGCCGCGCCGGGCCAGCACCTCCAGGCGCACGCCCAGTTCCTGCAGGGCGAATGGCTTGGTCATGTAGTCGTCTGCGCCGGACTCGAAGCCGGTGATTTTCTGCTCCAGCGCATCGCGCGCGGTCAGCATCAGGATCGGCGTCTGCTTGCGCGCTTCCTGGCGCAGCTTGCGCGCCACTTCCAGGCCGTCCATGCCGGGCAGGGTGAGATCGAGCACGATCACGTCGAAATCGTGCACCACCGCCAGATGCAGGCCGGTGACGCCGTCGCCGGCAAAATCGGCAACGTGGCCGCGGTCTTCCAGGTAGTCCCCGATATTGGTGGCCAGGTCGTTGTTGTCTTCAATCACCAGTACATGCATGGGAATCCTCGCGGCGATGGCGCTCTTGACCGCCACAGCTTAGCCGGAATGAACGATACTGGCGATGACCGCACGGGTGGAGTCTGCTGCGGGCAAGAAAAAGCCCGGGATGGCGAAATCACTGGGGAGATGCCAAGCCCGGGCCAAGAGACTGCCCCGATGACCATGCCTGCCGCGGCAATCCGCAGGGACTGCCATGGCTTCACGGTTGAGACCTTTATAGCCGCTCAGAGTTTAAGTCGTCGTTAAAAAAGTGCTTGAATTCAGGCACTTTGTGACGGATTTGGCAGGTTGTGGAGCGGGCGAAGGGAATCGAACCCTCGTCAGTAGCTTGGGAAGCTACAGCTCTACCATTGAGCTACGCCCGCATGCTGTGCAGCGACTGCTGCATGGTAGCCGGCCCGGGCCGGTTGTCAACGCGACGCCAGCCGGTTCGTTGCATGATGAAGCTGTCGCATCGAGGGAGACATCCATGGACATGCAAGCCCACTTTCTCCGGAGGCGCCGAACCGGCCTGCTGTTGGCGCTGATCGTGCTGAGCATCTGGATGGCGCCGACATGGGCTACCGAAAATGCGGGTGATCCGCCCGGTCGTGTGGCGCGTGTGGCATATGTGGCCGGCGAGGTGGGATTGCTGCCCGATGGCGCCGACCAGTGGCGCAGCGTGGACGTCAACCGTCCGCTGACCAAGGGCGACCGCCTGTCCACCGGGGCGAATGCGCGCCTCGAACTGGATCTCGGCGACACCGCCATGCGGCTGGCCGGGAATACCGATCTCGGTTTTCTGCAGATGGACGACTGGCAAACCCGCGCGTCGCTGACCCACGGCATGCTGCAATTGAACGTGCGCGTGCTGCCCGACGGCGAGGACTATGAAATCGACACGCCGCAGGTGGCCGTCGTGGTCGACCGCCCGGCCACGCTGCGCGTGGATCTGGGCGAGGGCGACGCCACCGTCGTGTCGGTGCGCGAGGGCAGCGCGGTGATCTACGGCAGCGATGGCGCGCGGCAGACGCTGACCGCCGGCCAGAGCTACCGTTTTGTCGACACCTCGCTCGCGGACGCCGTGGCCATGGCGCCGCTCGAAGACGACGCGTTCTATCGCTGGTGCCGCTCGCGCGAACAGCTGTATGTCGATTCCGACAGCCGACAATACGTGTCGGCGGGCACGATTGGTTATCAGGATCTCGACCGCTACGGCGAGTGGCAGGCCGAGGCCGATTATGGCCAGGTGTGGTTCCCCGACGACGTCGGCCCGGACTGGGTGCCGTACCGGCATGGCCACTGGGCCTGGGTCGCCCCTTGGGGCTGGACCTGGATCAGCGATGCGGTCTGGGGCTTTGCGCCGTTCCATTACGGGCGCTGGAGCGTGTTTGGTGGGCGCTGGGGCTGGATTCCGGGACCGGCGGGCGTGCCGGCGGTCTATGCGCCGGCGCTGGTGGCCTTCGTCGGCGGCAGCGGCTGGCAGGTGTCGGTGGGCTTCGGCAGCGCGCCGATCGGCTGGTATCCGCTCGCGCCGGGCGTGGTCTACAACCCCTGGTACCGCGCCAGTCGTCACTATTACCGACGCGTGAATTGCGACGTTCGCCGCCATCGTCACCGGCATTGGAAAAAGCATGTGGACGATGCCTACAACGTCTGGCGCAAGCCCGAGCGTCTGACGCGCGTCCATTTCCACGGCAAGTATCCGCCGCACGGCATCACCGTGGTGTCGCGCAAGGTGATGGCCGAAGGGCGCGATGTGCACACGGCCCGCCTGCTGGATGTGGACAATCCGACCCTGCGCCGTGCGCCGGTGCGCTTCCATGGTGTGGACGTGCGTCCGCAGACGCCGCGGCGCGCGCGGCTGCATGAGGCCACCGTGAAGCGTCTGCCGGTGAAGGATTTTGCGCGCCCGGTGGTGGCGCGTCGTCAGCATCCGCGCGTTGCGTCGAACAAGGCGCGGCCGGCGCGCACACCCTGGGCTTCGCCCGTGCGTTTGCTGGATCGCGGCCACAACGTGGCGCGTGTCGACCCGCCACACCGACCGTTGCACACGAAGCCGTTCGCGCGGCCGTCCGCGCACGCCGCCGTGCGTGAAGCGGTATCGACTCATGCGGCGCGCAAGCCGGCGACTTCCCCCGTCGTGCGCATGCGTGCCATGCACAAACATGCCGAACCGACGCCGAGACATTTGCCGGTGGTACCGCGCTTGCAGGCCGACGAAACGGCTCGCGCCTCGATTCCGGCGCCGGTTCGCAGGCGGGCCCGGATGGACTTGCCGAAACCGCCGCGGCTGGCGCCTGCGCCAAGGCGGTTTCCGACTCGACCGGTGCGGCATGCGCCGGCGAAGCCGTCGCGCATGTCGGTCAGTCCGCGCCCCGCGATGCCCAGGCGCTTCGATCCGCCGCCGGTGCGCGCCGTGAAGAGCCATCATGCACGCCCGCATGTGGCGCGACCTGTGCGTCGGCCCGTTGTGCGTCGGTCCGTGTCGAGGCCGGTTCCGCCGCCACCGCCGGCTTCGCATCCGGTGAAGTTCCGCGCCGTCAGTCGTCCAGCGCCTGCCGAGCACCGCGCACGGGGCAATCACGGCAAGCAGGCGGTGCGCTTCAAATCGCACTGAATCAAATCGCATTGAGCGCACGCTCGGGAAGCCATGCGCGGCAGCAGACGTTACAATGGCCGCATGCAGATTTCACTCGATGGCGCCCCCCGCCAATGATGCAGACAGGGGACACGCCCGCCACTCGCGATCCACGCCCGCATCGCCCGGTGCGCAGCTTTGTGCTGCGCGAAGGTCGCATCACGCCGGCCCAGCAGCGGGCCTTCGACGAGCACTGGGCGCGTTATGGCCTGGATTATCGGGGCCAGCCGCGCGATCTGGATGCCGCCTTTGGTCGCGCCGCGCCGCGCGTGCTGGAAATCGGTTTCGGCAATGGCGAGGCGCTGGCGTGGGCAGCGGCACAGGATCCGGCGCGCGATTACATCGGCGTGGAAGTGCATCGCCCCGGCGTGGGCCGGTTGATGAATGCGCTGGCCGCCGATGCCGTCGACAACGTGCGCCTGTACCGTCACGACGCGGTGGAAGTGCTGCGGCACGACATCGCCCCGGCGGCGCTGGACGAGGTGCGCATCTGGTTTCCCGATCCCTGGCCCAAGAAGCGCCACCACAAGCGCCGCCTGATCCAGCCGCCATTCGTTGATCTGATCGCTTCGCGCGTGGCTGTCGGCGGCCTGCTGCATCTGGCCACCGACTGGCAGCCGTATGCCGAGCACATGCACGAGGTGATGTGCGCGGCACCGGGTTGGCGCAATCGTTCGGCCACGGGCGACTATGTCGAACGTCCGCCATGGCGCATTCAGACGCATTTTGAGCAACGCGGCCGAAAACTGGGTCACGGAGTGTGGGATCTTCTGTATGAACGCGTTTGACTCGCCGCACGCGGCGGGCAAGCATTTGGTCATGCCCTCGCCATAAACCAGGACGACGCCCTCCATGGATACTGCCGCCGCCGGTTTGACCCTGAGCCCAGACATGATGCTGGTGCTCGGTCTGGTCGGCTTCACCATGCTCATGCTGGTGCTGGAATGGATCCGCGCGGACATGGTGGCGCTGCTGGTGGTGGTGGTGATCGGCCTGACCGGCCTGATTCCGCCGGAGCGCGTGTTCGAGGGTTTTTCCGGCAACGCGGTCATCGCCATCATCGCCATCATGATCATGGGCGAAGGACTGGATCGGGCCGGTGTGCTCACCGTGACCGCCCATTTCGTGATGCGCATGGCGCGGGGCGTGGAATCGCGTCTCGGACTGGTGGTCAATTCGGTGGCCAGTGGGCTCAGCGCCATCATTCCCAGCCAGGCGCTGGCCACGTTGATGATTCCGGTGTCGGGCCGCCTGTCTTCGCGTACCGGCGTGCCATTGTCGCGGTTGTTGCTGCCGATGGCGTTTTGCATCCTTACCGGCACCAATACCACGTTGATCGGCAACTCGCCGCTGATCCTGCTCAACGATCTGGTCGACAGCGCCAACCGCAACCTGCCACCGGGCGCGCACACCATTCCCAAGTTTGGCCTGTTCAGCGTGACACCGGTGGGTCTGGCGCTGGCGGTGCTGGGCGTGGCGTATTTCTTTTTCTTCTCGCGCAAGCTGTTGCCGGCGCGCGAGGGCGAACGACAGAAGGTCACGCCGGGTCGCACCGAAAGTTATTTCGCCGACACCTACGGCATTGCCGGCAACACCGCCGAACTCACGGTCACCGCCGAAAGTCCGCTGGTCGGCATGAAAGTGATCGAGGCCGAACAGCTGCATGACGCACCGCTGATACTGGCCATGAAAAACGGCAGCGAGTCGCGCATGGCGCCGCCGGCCGACCAGATGATATGGGTCGGCAGCATCCTCGGCGTACTCGGCACCCGCGAACAGATTGCCGAGTTCGCCAACAACCAGTTGTGCCGGATGTCGCCACGCATGCGCCAGCTGGCCGACCTGTTCAACCCCACCCGCGCCGGCATTTCCGAGGCGGTGATTCCGCCCGGTTCGCGCTTCATCAAGCACACGGTGGGCGAATTGCATCTGCGCAAGCGTTATGGCATTTCGCCGCTGGCGCTCAACCGTGGCGACCAGGTGTTCCGCGAGGATCTGCGCGACGTCAGCGTGCGCGCCGGCGACACTCTGGTGTTGCACAGCCACTGGCGCCAACTGGTCATGGCCGAGGAGGATCGCGATCTCGTCGTGGTCACCGACGTGCCCAAGGACGAGCAGCGGCCCGGCAAGCTGTGGGTGGCCGTGGGCATCTTCCTGGGCGCGATGGCGTTGTCGCTGTTCACCCAACTGGATCTG
>DASSBH010000070.1:0-7885 GCA_035698945.1 Oleiagrimonas sp. | reverse complement strand
TCCCTTCCGGATTCCCGAAAGTCCGCCACCACATGTGGCAGGACGCGCATCATAACAAAACCTTCACAAATGCCGCATCCCTTGCTCCAGGCCCCATGAAAACGGGCGCCCGAAGGCGCCCGTCGTGTTTCCATGGTGAGGGGAAAGAGGAATCAGAAGCGGTACTCGGCACCCACCGAGACCATGTCGGTGCTGAGATCCACGTGATCCTTCTTGGCGTGGTAGTAATCGTAGTTCAGGCCCACGCTGAAGTTGCTGGCAAAGTCGTAGCCGAAACCGACGCCGGTGTACCAGTCGGTCTTGTCCAGGCTGCGATCCAGCGGATTCTTGTTGTTGCTCAGGCCGTGGCCCTTCCACTGGTACAGACCGGCGCGTGCGCTGACGTACCAGTTCGGGTCGAGGTTGAAGTGGCCGTTGGCGCCCAGCATCCAGCCATGCAGCTCGGACTGCGAATGGTTGTAGACATCCTGACTGTTGAAGACATTGTCGACATCGATGTTGCCGAGGTCGTTGTAACCGGCTTCCACACCCAGCAACACGGACGGGGCAAGGGCCCAGCGGTAGCCGCCAGTCAGCTGATAGCCGGTGTCATGACCGTCATACCAATCGTTGTTCATGTGGGTGCGACCCACCTGACCGTTGACGAACCAGCCGTCATTGTGCGGCGGCGGAGCCGACTGCGCGAAAGCAGCGGGGACGGCCACCATGCCGGCGGCGGCGAGAGCGAGGGCAGCGAGAGTCTTTTTCATGAGGAGAGTCTCCTTGGTTTGTTATGCGTGGCCGGGGGAGTGGCCACAGGTACTGCAACGGGCCAGCCAAATCGGCAGGCTCCGGAGACTTAGATGGGTCGCAGGCCGGATAGTTACAATACTGGTCAGTTCATTATTAAGGTATTGTTAACCCAAGTGAACAGGCGCCACCGGCCTCTCGGGGCGACAGATGCCGGACGATGCGCGACAATGAGTGCTTTCCAAGCCCGCCAATCCCCCGGAGTCCTTCCATGCCCAGTCGTCGTGAACTCGCCAATGCCATCCGCGCCCTTGCCATGGATGCGGTCGAAAAGGCCAATTCCGGGCATCCCGGCATGCCCATGGGCATGGCCGACATCGCCGAAGTGCTGTGGAACGACTTCCACCGTCACAACCCCGGCAACCCCGACTGGTTCAACCGCGACCGCTTTCTGCTCTCCAACGGCCACGGTTCGATGCTGCAATACGCGCTGCTGCACCTGACCGGTTACGACCTGTCGATGGACGACATCAAGCACTTCCGCCAGTGGCATTCGAAGACCCCGGGCCACCCCGAGGCCGCCGACACTCCCGGGGTGGAAACCACCACCGGCCCGCTGGGCCAGGGCATCGCCAACGGCGTCGGATTCGCGCTGGCCGAAAAAGTGCTGGCCGAGCGCTTCAACCAGCCCGGCTTCGATGTCGTCGACCACCACACCTGGGTGTTCTGCGGTGACGGCTGCCTGATGGAAGGCGTTTCGCAGGAAGCCATTTCGCTGGCCGGCACCTGGAAGCTGGGCAAGCTGAAAATGGTCTACGACGACAACAGCATCTCCATCGACGGCAAGGTGCCCGAATGGTTCACCGACGACACCGCCAGTCGCTTCGAGGCCTGTGGTTGGCACGTCGTGCGCGACGTCGACGGGCATGACGCCAATGCCATCAAGAAGGCGTTGAACGAAGCCGTGGCCGAAACCGAAAAGCCCACCCTGATCGTGTGCAAGACCATCATCGGCTTTGGCGCGCCGCACAAGGAAGACACCGCCAAGGCACATGGTTCGGCGCTGGGCGACGACGAAATCGCCGCCGCCCGCGACATGCTCAACTGGCGCTCGCCGCCGTTCGAGATGCCCGACGAATACTACGCCGGGTTCGATGCGCGCGAGGCCGGCAAAAAGCGCGAAGCCGAATGGAACGCCCTCATGGACAAGTACGCCGAGGCGCACCCGCAACTGGCCGCCGAGCTCAAGCGCCGCATCGACGGCAAGCTGCCCGAAAACTGGGCCGGCATCACCAGCGAATACATCGCCAAAACACAGGAGGACGGCCCGGAAGTCGCCTCGCGCAAGGCTTCGCAGATGGCGCTGGATGCCTACGGTCCGCACCTGCCCGAACTGATCGGCGGTTCGGCCGACTTGGCCGGTTCCAACCTCACCATCTGGAAGGGCTCGCACAACATTGTCGAGGGCGGCCCCGACGCCAACTACATCCACTACGGCGTGCGCGAATTCGGCATGACCGCCATCAACAGCGGCATCGCCCTGCACGGCGGCCTGGTGCCCTACGACGCCACTTTCCTGGTGTTCTCCGACTACGCCCGCAACGCCGTGCGCATGAGCTGCCTGATTCCGGCGCATGCCATCCACATCTACACCCACGACTCCATCGGTCTGGGCGAAGACGGCCCCACCCATCAGCCGGTGGAACACCTGGCCAGCCTGCGCTACATCCCGGGCAACCACGTGTGGCGTCCCTGCGATGCGGTGGAATCGGCGGTGGCCTGGAAGTGGGCCATCGAACACAAGGCCGGCCCGTCGTGCCTGGTGTTTTCGCGGCAGAAACTCCAGCATCAGCCGCGCACCGACGAACAGTTGAAACTGATCGAGCGCGGCGCCTACATCCTGCACGATCCGGCCGACACGAAGTTCCAGGCCATCCTCATCGCCACCGGCTCGGAAGTCGGCCTGGCGATGGATGCCATGCGTCATCTCGCCGACAACGGCATCGCCGTGCGCGTCGTCTCCATGCCCTGCACCGAAACCTTCGACGAGCAGCCCGTGGAATATCGTGAAGGCGTCCTGCCGGGCCACTGCCGCGCCCGCGTCGCCGTCGAGGCTGGCACCGCCGACTACTGGCGCAAATACGTTGGTCTGGACGGCGAAGTCGTCGGCATGCACGGCTTCGGCGCTTCGGCGCCGGCCGAGGAAGTGTTCGAGCATTACGGCTTCACCGTCGCCAACGTCGCCGACGCCGTCAAGCGCGTCATCGCCTGATCATCGGCTTTGCCCGATACCCCGCAAAACCCGCTGTCGTAGGAGCCAGCCTGCTGGCGATTCCCG
The DNA here is from genome assembly GCA_035698945.1 of Oleiagrimonas sp. Taxonomy (GTDB): domain Bacteria; phylum Pseudomonadota; class Gammaproteobacteria; order Xanthomonadales; family Rhodanobacteraceae; genus Oleiagrimonas. The sequence continues at coordinate 4,818 of DASSBH010000070.1, read as the reverse complement.
ACCGAAGGCGCATCACACACGACAGCGGGCAGAGTGGGTCAAGCTCGTGTAGATCGGATTGGTTTCATCAACCCGACATCGGATTTGCCAACAGTCGTGCAGGGCGGGCACTGCCCGCCGTTGCTTGCGCACACATGGGCTTCCATGGCGGGCAATGCCCGCCCTACTCGCTGTAACGCGCCTGCGCGTGATGGCGTCAGCCCGCGACCATGCAAAACATGGCGCATATCCATCGCCAGGGGATTGCACGGGCGCGTCCGTTTCTGGGACACTGGCGCGCCATTGAGGGGGAAAACCGCATGGACTCATCGACCTGGCTCGGCATCGCGCTGCTTGTCGCGGGAGCACTGGTTCTGCTCTCCGAGCTGCACACGCTCACCATCTATCTGCTCGCCATCGCCGCCGGCCTGTTTGCCGCCGGCGGCCTCGCGCTGGCCGGCGGCAGCCTCACCGCGACACTGATCCTGCTCGCCGTGGTCGTCATCCTCGGCATGCCGGTGGCCCACTGGGCGCGCAAAAAACTCAAAAACCGCGAAGCCGAAGCCGTCACCCACGACGACGTCGGGCACAGCGTCACCATCGCCGATGTCGACGGCAACGCATGGCGCGTGGACTATCGCGGCACCACCTGGAGCGCGCGGCCCGAGGTCGCCGTCGCCACCACGCCCGCCGCGGGCGAAATCTGGCGCATCACCCGACGCGAGGGCAACACGCTGATCCTCGCACCATCTGATTCAACAAACACAACCGGAGGTGTTTCATGACCACATCGCTCATCATTGCCATCATTCTTGCCGTGATCGCCATCGCGATCATCAGCCGCGGCCTGCGCATCGTGCCGCAGCAGCATGCCTGGGTCGTCGAGCGTTTCGGTCGCTTCCACAAGACGCTGGAACCGGGTCTCAACATCATCATCCCGATCGTCGACATGGTCGCCTACAAGTTCGACCTGCGCGAAACGCCGCTGGACGTCGCCGAGCAGGTCTGCATCACCCGCGACAACACGCAGATTTCCATCGACGGCGTGCTCTACCTGCAGATCACCGACCCCAAGGCCGCCGCCTACGGCACCTCCGATCCGATGGTGTCCGTCGAGCGCCTGGCGCAGACCATCATGCGTTCGGACGTCGGCAAAAAGCAGCTCGATGAAGTGCTGTCTTCGCGCAGCGAACTCAACGCCTCCATCGTCAGCGAGCTCGACCGCGCCGCGACCAACTGGGGCGTGAAGGTGTTGCGTTACGAAATCCGCGACATCAGTCCGCCACAGGAAGTCGTGCGCGCGATGGAGCTGCAGATCACCGCCGAGCGCCAGAAACGCGCCGTCATCGCCAAGTCCGAGGGCGACAAGCAGCAGGCCATCAACGTCTCCGAAGGCGACCGCCAGCAACGCATCAACATCGCCGAAGGCGAAAAAGAAGCCCAGGTGCTGCGCGCCAAGGGCGAAGCCGAAGCCGTCCTCACCGTCGCCCGCGCCACCGCCGAAGCGCTGGCCACAGTCGGCGCATCGTTGCAGCAGCAGGGCGGTATGGACGCCATGAAAATGCGCGTCGCCGAAGACTTCATCGAACGCTGGGGCGGCATCGCCAAAGCCTCCAACGTCATGATCGTCCCCGCCGACATGGGCGACCTCTCCAAGGTCGTCGGCACCGCCTTCAAGATCGTCGACGGCGTCAAGACCGCAGGCTGAGCCAAAAGCATCAAAGCTACGAACTTGCCTTTCAGTATTTCATGCGTCGATAGACTGGAAATCAGCGACCCATTCGCTCCCGCCATGCGGTCATCCCGGCGAAAGCCGGGATCCATGGTGGCCGGAGCGAAAAGCTTTCAGTTTCGATAACTTGGCAAACATGAAAATGGATCCCGGCTTTCCTCGCTCTCAAAGCCGAGTCCATCCATGGGCTCTCTCCGCGTGCGCCGGGATGACGCTGAGGCGCTTGTATGTTCTGCATACGAGGCTGGGAAGTTCTCTCCGGGCGGCATCCTGGGATTGCTGCCCTATGGCTCCAACGCGAGGATCAGTCACGTTGCCCTTGTTTCCGGACGATAAGCTTCTCGCCGTGCTCGCGGCGACGCGCGTCAGAAAAGGCTCGACCGCATCTCGCTGCAAGATGGGTCGAGGCTTTTCCGACTTTCAGTTGTCGATTTTTCTCAGTGCGTCGCCTGCTCCTTCGCCACCGGCACACCCGTGGTATAGCGGTTCTTGACGAAGCGCGTGAACAGTTCGTGCACGCGGCGGTATTCGTCGTACCAGGAATCGGGGTGTTCGAAGGCGTGGCGTTCCATCGGGTAGAGCGACAGCCAGAAGTTCTTTTTGTGCAGTTCGATGAAGCGCTGGTAGAGACGGATGGAATCGCTGGCCATGACGTTGTTGTCGATCAGGCCGTGGCAGATCAGCAGGGGGTCTTGCAGGTTGGCCGCGAATTCGATGGGTGACGACACCTTGTAGGACTTCGGGTCGATCTGCGGGTCGTTGAGAATGTCGGAGGTGTACAGGTCGTTGTAGCTTGTCCAGTCGGACGGCGGACGCAGGGCCGCGCCGGCGGCGAATTCGCCCGGTGCGCGCAGGAGCGCCATTTCGGTCATGAAGCCGCCGTAGCTGCCGCCGTAGATGCCCACGCGATTCGGATCGACGTTGAAATTTTTGACCAGCCAGGTTTTTCCGTCGAGCAGGTCTTCGAGTTCCGGGAGACCCATGTGCTGGTAGATGGCGGTGCGCCAGTCGCGGCCGTAGCCGGCGGAGGCGCGGTAGTCCATGTCGATGACGATGTAGCCTTCGCGCGCCAGCATGTTGTTGAACATCTGCTCGCGGAAGTAGTAGCTCCAGCCCTTGGTGACGTCCTGCAGATAGCCCGCGCCGTGCACGAAGAATACGGCGGGATGCGATGCGCTCTTGTCGTAATCGGCGGTTTTCCAGACCTTGGCGTAGATGGCGCCCGCGCCGTGCGAGGACGGCACCTTGACGATCTCGGGCTGGATCCAGTCGATCGCCTTGAAGGCCGGTTTCATGGTGTCGGTGAGTTCGCGCTCGCCGCTGCCGTCGGTGTTGACGACGGCCAGTTGCGACAGCATGTAGGCGCCGGAATGTAGCACCGCAAGACGGCTGCCGTCGGGCGACAAATCGAAACCGTCGACGGCCTGCAAACGGGTGATGCGCGCAAGCTTGCCGCCCGTCGTCGGAACGCGATAGACGTCGTAGGCATAGGGCGCCTGCTTGTTGGCGCTGACGTAGAACCATTTGCCATCGAGCGAAGGCGTGACGGAGCCGACTTCGAAATGCCCGGATGTCAGCTGTTTCGCCTTGCCGCCCGGCGCCTTGGTGTAGAGCTGCGCGTAACCGCTGGCCTCGCTCAGGTACCACAGGGTGTGGCTGTGCGGCACGAAGCCGAAGCGGTTGAAGTTCCAGTTGATCCAGGCCTGGTCGTGCAGATGATCCTGCACATCGAGTTTGTGCTTGGCCAGGTCGACGGAGGCGATCCAGCGATCCTTGTTGTCGTTGGAACGAAACTCGATGGCGGCGGCCTGGCCGTCGGCGCTCCACTTGACAGGGTGCATGAGGAAACCGGTGACCGACACGCTGCGCGTCCTGGGCGCGTCCAGCGCCTTGGCTTCGGCGTCATGCCCGGCCTTGCGCAGGGCCGCCTGGGTTTGCTTGCGCAGCTTGGCCAGCGGGTCGTCGTGGATGCCGGGCAGGGCGTCCAGCGACAGCTTGTACTTGCCATGCGTGGCAAGGTCGAGCAGCCAGGCGGTTTGCGGCGCGGGCTTGTTGCGGCCCACGTAGGGGCGCGCCTTTTCCGGCTTGGTGTAGCCCGAGAACGTGACGTAGTGATTGACCACCGGATGCTTGCCGCCGTCGTAATGCGCCGGCTGCGTGACCACCACCATCCACTGTCCGGACGGCGACAGCGAGGTGTCGACGATGGACAGGCCCTTGCCCATCCAGAACGGGCGCGGCGCACGCGTGGCGTCGGCCTTGTCCAGCGCCAGTTCGTGTTGATGCTGGGCCTGCTTCTCTGCCTTGACGTGGCGCAGGGTCTTGAAGAGGTCGAGCTGCAGGCGCTCCAGCGCGTCGGGCTGCTTGTCCTGCGGGTTGTCGGCGGCCTTCAGCGTGGCCACCGGCATGCTGGCGCCGGCGGACAGGCGGTAGCTGAACCACTGGTTGCCTTGGCGATATTGCACCGCCGCGCCGTCGGCGCTCCATTGCACGCCGCTTTCGCGCTCGGACGTGCGCGTGATCTGGATGGCCGGGCCGCCAGCCAGATTGCGCACGAACACGTCGCCGTGGCGCACATAGGCCACATGCTCATGCGCGGCATCGAACACCGGTACACCATCGGCCATGGCCAGTTCGTCGCCGCTCAACCTGGTGCTGACGCCCGTGGTCGGATCGACGCGGTACAGGTCGCGAATCTCGCTGCCGTCGCGCTTGAGGCGGTAGTAGATCGATTGGCCGTCGGCACTCCAGTAGGCACGCTCGACGGCGTGGCCGATCCAGTCCGGATTGGCCATGATCTGTTCCATCGTCAACGTTTCGGATGTTGTCGGCGCGGGCGTGGATTGAATGGCAAACGTCGGCACGGCCACCAGGGCCAGGGTGGCGGCAAAGGCGATACGGCGCATGGTGTTCCCCTTGCATGCAAAAAGTTCAGGATAGCGTGTGGCAGCCGGTTGCGGCGGCGTCTGTGCCGGAAGTCAGGGGTTGGGTGTAGGGAGGGGCCAGGGATGCTCTGATTTTGCATCGCGCTGTTCGTGGTTCGATACCTCACCACGAACGGAAAGTTCGTCGAAATTAACAAGATCAACAAGATACCGTTCGCCCTG
>DASSBH010000069.1:0-14545 GCA_035698945.1 Oleiagrimonas sp. | reverse complement strand
CAGTTGCTTGCGCTGCATCTTTTTCCAGATGGAATAGATGTGCTTGGGCCGCCCGGCCAGATCGGCCCGGATGTCGGCCTCGGCCAGTGCCTCGCGCAACGTGTCGATGCATTGCGTGATGAACTGCTCGCGATCGGTGCGTCGCTCGTCGAGCAGTTTGGCGATGCGCTTGTAGGCGTCCGAATGCAGTTGCCGGAAGGCCAGATCCTCCAGCTCCCATTTCAATTGCCAGATGCCCAGACGATTGGCCAGCGGCGCATGGATGTCGGACGTCAAACGCGCCAGCGCCTGTGCCTGTTCCGATGGCAGTTCGTCGGCGTAGCGCAACCGCGCCAGTTGCCGCGCCAGCAGCACGAACACCACGCGCAGGTCGCGGATGATGGCCAGCAGCAGACGGCGCAGGCCTTCGCCGCCGCGCCCCTGTTGCGCGTACAACTCCCAGACTTTCTCGGCGGCGAGCTGTCCGCCGACCAGACGCGCCAGACTGGATGACAAATGCGCCTCTGCACTGCTCCAGGCTTGCGGCGCCTTGCGCGCCACGCAGAACCACATCGCCGAGGCGAGGGTTTCGGCATCGCAACCGAGCTGTTGCAGTATGTCCAGAATATCGCTGCATTCGCGTGGATCCGTGCCATCGGTGGCGGCGAAGGCGTCCAGCGCGTCGACGAGTCCCGGGGCCACCCGGTCACGGCGTGCGTTCAGCGCGTCGAGGGCATTGGCAGTCGTGGGGCGGGTGCGTGAAACCATGGGCCAAGGTTAATACGAAGCCGCTGCAGCGGGTCTGGCGTTGTGGCATATGCGGTTTGCTTTTTGACACGGATTGACGCGGATGAACGCGGATCAAGACGTGTTTTTCATATCCGCGTCAATCCGCGTCTCCCCTCTTTATGAGGCTTGCCGTGTGCTCATGGTGAGCCAAGACCTACCCTACGTTTCGCGCAGAGCATCCAGGGCGCGTGCAAGGCGCTTGGGCGATACGGGCTCGGCGGTTTTCAGCTCTTGCGCGAAGAGGGACACGCGGTATTCCTCGATCAGCCAGCGCAGGCGGTCGAGTGCTTCGGAGCGATCGCCCGTCGCCGCCTTTTCGAGGTACGCGCGCCAGTACGGCAACACCTGATGCAGGTGACGGTGATCCTTGCCCGGATCGCGGCGCAGGCGCTCGGCGCGCAGGCGCATCGCGTCGAGGTAGCGCGGGTAGTGGCGCAGGCGCGACGACGGTGTGTCGCGCAGGAAACCCGGCGCCAGCAAGCTCTCGATCTGCTCGTGCAGATCGGCATAGCTGGCCGGCGACTGGCCGGTACGCGATGGCTCCAGCCAAGGCCTGACCTCGACCTGCGCGGCGATGATCGGCTCGGCCAGTTTGAGGCGTTCGACGGCGGCGGCAAAAAGCTGGTCGGCCACCGCGTTGCGCAAGGCTTCGAAAGCGCCGGCATCGCGCACCATGAGGTCATGCTCGGCCAGCACGTCGCCGAAGCCGCCTTCGACCAGATCCTCACGCAGGCTTTCCAGCGTGCCCAGCGGGATGTATTGCAACGCTGTCTTCTTGCCCACCGGCAGTTTGCGCTGTGCTTGCTTGAAGGTTTTTTCCAGATCCAGACGCAGCAGGCGGCGGACGCCATCGCCATGCGCCTCGCGCGCATCGGCGTTGCGTTCGAACACGCGCAAGGCCACGCTCTCGCCCTGATCGACCAGCGCCGGAAAGGCATCGGGTTTGCCGGGTGACGCGATGCGCGCGGGAATATCGTCGAACTCCCACTGGGTGACGTCCTCGCGCGTGATGTCCACGGCCGCCTGACGCGAAAACGCCGCGCGCGCCTGCCCTTCCCACTGGCTGCGCAAGGCGGCGAGGTCGCGCCCGCTGGCGAGTTGCTTGCCTTTGTCGCCCTCGAGCACGAAACGCATGCGCAGGTGCGCCGGCAGCTCGGTCGCGGCAAAGTCCTCGGCCGTGACGATCACGCCGGTCGTGCGCACCAGGAAGGCCGCCAGCGACGACAGCAGCGGCTGCTCGCGTGATGGCCCGGTTTCGACAAAGGCACGCGCGAAATCGGGCGCCGGCACGAAGTTGCGCCGCAGCGACTTGGGCAGGCCGCGAATCAGCTCGGCCGCCTTGTCGGCGAGCAGGCCCGGCACCAGCCACTGGCAGGGCTCGTCGGGCAACGTGTTGAGCAAGGCCATCGGCAGGTGCAGGCTGACGCCGTCGGAAGCGTCGCCGGGAACGAAGCGGTAACTCAGACGATAGCGTTGCCCGCCAAGTTCCAGTGCAGGCGGAAACGCGCCGGCATCCAGCGACTCGTCGCCAGCCATGACGTCGGCCAGCGTCCAGCGCAACGCCGCCCGTTCGGCCGGCGAAGCTTTGCGGTACCAGGCATCCAGCGCGCGGCTGTCGCTGATGTCGGTGGGCAGTTTGCCCTCGAAGAATTGCGCCAGCTCGTCGTCCGGGCGAATCAGGCCCTGGCGACGCTGGCGTGCCTCGATGTCCCGCGCCTCGTCCAGCACGCGCTGGTTGGCGCGCACGAAATCGGCGCGCGCGTCGATCTCGCCGCGCGTCAGTGCCTCGCGCACGAACACCTGATGCGCCAGCGCCGGATCCTGTTTGCGGAACGTCACCGGACGGCGCTCGACCAGCACCATGCCGAACAACGTGACTTGCTCGAAAGCCACCACCGCGCCGCGTTTGCGCGACCAGTGCGGATCGTGCCAGCTCCGACGCAGCAAATGCGCCGCCTGTCGCTCGATCCAGGCCGGCTCCACACGCGCGCACTGCATGCCCCAGACCTTGCCGCCAATGTCCAGGATCTGCGCGGCGAACACCCAGGCGGGCGGTTTTTTCGCCAGCGCCGAGCCGGGGAATATCTGGAACTTGCGCTCACGGGTGCCGCGGAAGATACCGTGTTCGTCCTTGTGGCCGACCTGGGTGGGGAGACCGGACAAGAGGCTCAGGTGGATGGCTTCGAAAAGTTTTTGATCGGTCGTGTCGCGAGATTTGGTCGAACGGGCCCTGCCGTCATTCCGGCGCAAGCCGGAATCCATTTTGCTTCTGGCACGAACCTCAATAGATTCCGATTTCATCGCCAACTTCAACTGCCGATGCACCTCCCGCCACTCGCGCATCCGCAAATACCCAACAAAATGCTTCCTGCACCAGTCGCGCAATTTCGATTGGGTGAGTTCATCGTGCGCATCCGTCCATGCTCGCCAGAGATTCAGCACGCCGACGAAATCCGAATGCGGATCGGCAAATTCACGGTGCGCGGCGTCGGCCTGCTGGCGCGCCTCGGGCGGGCGTTCGCGCGGATCCTGCACGCTCAGGAAAGCGACGATGACCAGCACGTCGGCCAATACGCCGAGCTTCTGCGCCTCCAACAGCATGCGCGCCAATTGCACGTCGGTGGGCAGGTGCGCCAGCTCGCGACCGAGCGCCGTCAGGCGGCGGTTTTCATCGATGGCCTGCACCTCGGCCAGGCGCCGGTAGCCGTCGCCGATGGCGCGCGGCTCGGGCATGTCGAGGAACGGAAAACCCTCCATGTCGCCGAGCTTCAGCGACAGCATGCGCAGGATGACATTGGCCAGCGACGAGCGCAGCAGTTCGGGATCGGTGAAGCGCGGACGCGCGGCATAATCGTCCTCGCCGTACAGGCGAATGCAGATGCCCGGTCCCACGCGACCACAACGGCCCTTGCGCTGATCGGCGGCGGCCTGCGACACCGACTCGACGTGCAGGCGCTCGATCTGGCTGCGCTGGCTGTAGCGCATCACGCGCGCGGTGCCGGTGTCGATCACGGCACGGATGCGCGGCACGGTCAGCGAGGTTTCGGCCACGTTGGTGGCCAACACGATGCGTCGCGCCGGGCCGGGTTTGAACACGCGGTCCTGGTCCTTCGCCGACAAGCGTGCATACAGTGGCAGGATTTCCGTGTGGCGATACTGGCGTCGCGACAAATGCAGATGCGTGTCGCGGATCTCGCGCTCACCGGGCAGGAACACGAGGATGTCACCGCGTGGCGCGTCGGCGGTCAACTCGTCCACCGCGCGCGCGATGTGTTCCGGGCTGCCCTGGGCGAGATCGCGATCCTCGCCCGGACGCCAACGCACCTCGACGGGATATGTACGCCCTTCCACCTCGACCACCGGCGCGCCATCGAAGTGCTCGGCAAAGCGCGCCGTGTCAATGGTGGCCGAGGTGATGATGAGCTTGAGATTGCGCCGCCGCTTGACCAGTTGTTTCAGATAGCCGAGCAGGAAATCGATATTGAGGCTGCGCTCGTGCGCCTCGTCGATGATCAGCGTGTCGTACGCACTCAGCCATGGATCGGACTGCGTTTCGGCCAGCAGGATGCCATCGGTCATGAACTTCACCAGCGAGGCATCGCTGACCTGCTCGGAAAAGCGCACCTGGAAGCCGACCTTGTCGCCAACCGTCGTGCCCATTTCCTCGGCCACGCGGCGCGCCACCGAACGCGCGGCCAGGCGGCGCGGCTGGGTGCAGCCGATCAGTCCGGCCTCGCCGCACCCGGCGGCCAGACACAGCTTGGGCAATTGCGTGGTCTTGCCCGAACCGGTTTCGCCGGCCACCACGATGACCTGATGATGTCGAATCAGTTGGACGATGTCGTCGGCGCGCGCGCTGATCGGCAGATCGGCATCCAGCGTCAATGCCGGCTTGGCGGCAACGCGAGCCTGACGCACGGCAAAGGAAGCCTCGATGTCGGCGCGCAGGGCATCCCGTGACGCGATATCGGCCTGGCGCGTCCGCGACAGCTTGCGCCAACGGCCGAACAAGCGCCCGACATCGCGCGTGCACACGTCGTCGAGCTGCCTGCGCAATGCAGCCAGGTCGGCCTTGGCTTGGTCGGGCGTGGTCTTGCTCATCGAACCGGGCATGATAGCGGGAGTTGCGGCACATGCCATGACGATGCCGCGCCGGCACATGCGGCCTGAGCCGGTGCTGACCGGGCTGTTATGCTTGCATTGAGCCCGTCGCGCGGCTTGGCTAAGCTCCCGGGGTTACCCCGTCATGAGGCCTTCCGGCCGAGGATCGACTTGAGCGCCGAGGCACCCAACCGCATTGACAGCCGCCATCCGATCCTCGCCGGCATCCTTCTGGCCTTGCTGGTGGCGGCGCTCAATGTCGGGTTGTGGTGGTGGAGCAATCTGCCGCACGGCCCCAACGACTGGCACGGCAAGATCGACGGTTTCGCGGTCAGCTTTTTCCGGCGTTATCAGAGCCCGCTGGCCAGCAATCCGCCGGGCATGTCGCAGCAGTTTCCTTCCGACAAGCAGATCGCCTCGGATCTGAAACTGCTCGCGCGCTACACCGACCACATCCGCGTGTACTCGTCGCTGCAGAACCCGCAGGTCTACCGTCTGGCGAAAGAGCAGGGACTGGACGTGCTGGCCGGCGCCTGGATCGACGCGCGCAAACGCAACAACGAAGCGGAACTCAACGCGCTGATTGTCCAGGCGCGGCGCTACCCGCACACGATCACGCGCGTGGAAGTGGGCAACGAAGTGCTGCTTCGCCACGATCTCGAACCCGGCGAACTGATGGCCTACCTCGATCGCGCGCGCGCCGCGATCCGTCAACCGGTATCCACCGCCGAGCCCTGGCACATCTGGGAGAAATATCCGGAGCTGGCAAAGCACGTGGACTTCATCACCGTGCACCTCCTGCCCTACTGGGAAGGCGTGCCGCGCAGGGACGCCATCGGCGATGTACTGATGCGCTACCGGCATCTGCAACAGTTGTATCCGGACAAGCCCATCGTGATCGGCGAAATCGGCTGGCCATCCAATGGCAACCGTTTCCAGAACGCCGAGCCGTCGGTGTCCAACGAAGCCATCTTCCTGCGCCAGTGGTTCCAGGTCGCGCAGCGGCTAGGCATCGACTACTACGTCATGGAAGCCTTCGACCAACCCTGGAAGGAAGGTCTGGGCGAGGGCCGCACCGGCGCCTACTGGGGCATGTTCAACGCCGACCGGCATCTGAAGTTCCCGTTCACCGGGCCGGTCACCGAAGACACTGCCTGGCCGTGGAAGGCGCTGGCGGCGGTTTTGCTGGCGCTGGGGCCGATGATCTGGTTCGCCGTGAAGTTTTCGCGCTTCAAGCTGGTCGGCCGCTTCTTCTTCATGGCGCTGATCGAACTCTCGGCCGGGCTGGTGGTGTGGTCGTCCACCCTGCCCTTCAATTTCTATCTGGGCCCGCTCGACTGGGCCATGCTGATCCTGCTGTTCCCGGCACAGATCGCGATCCTGGCAGTGCTGCTGATCAACGGCTTCGAATTCACCGAGGTGCTGTGGCGCAAACGCTGGATACGCCACTACACCCTGCTCGATCCCGAACCGCCGGCCACGCAGCCGTTCGTGTCGATCCACCTGGCCTGCTATAACGAGCCGCCGGACATGGTGATGGTGACGCTGGATTCGCTGGCCGCGCTTGATTACGAAAACTACGAAGTGCTGGTGATCGACAACAACACCAAGAATCCCGAGGTCTGGGAACCGGTGCGCGACTACTGCGAAAAACTCGGCCCGCGCTTCCGCTTTTTCCATCTCGATCCATGGCCCGGCTTCAAGGCCGGCGCGCTCAACTACGGGCTCGAGCAGACCGCGCCCGAGGCCGACGTGGTCGCCGTGGTCGACGCCGATTACGTGGTGCGCCCCGACTGGCTGTCGCGCCTGACCGGCTACTTCCACGACGCCGGCGTGGCCGTGGTGCAGTGCCCGCAGGCGCATCGCGAATTCGAGCACAACACCTTCAGCCGCTGGACCGCGTGGGAATACGACGGCTTCTTCCGCATCGGCATGCACCACCGCAACGAACGCAACGCCATCATCCAGCACGGCACCATGACCATGGTGCGGCGCTCGGCGCTGGAAGGCACCGGCGGCTGGTCGGAATGGACGATCTGCGAGGACGCCGAACTCGGCCTGCGCCTGATGCACGCCGGCTACCAGCTGGTGTACGTCGACGAACTGATGGGCAAGGGCCTGACCCCGGCCGACTTCAAGGCCTACAAGAGCCAGCGCTACCGCTGGGCCTTCGGCGCGATGCAGATCCTCAAGGGCCGCTGGGACTGGATGACCCGGCGCGGCCCGCTGTCGGTCGGCCAGCGCTTCCACTTCCTGACCGGCTGGTTCAGCTGGTTTGCCGATGCGCTGCATCTCGTTTTCACCCTGATGGCGCTGGTCTGGACCGCCGGCATGATCGGCCTGCCGCAATTCTTCAGCCTGCCGATGAAACTGTTCCTGATTCCGGTCATCGGCTTTTTCGCGGCCAAGGCCATCTTCGGCATCGTGCTCTACCGCGCACGCGTGCCATGCGGATGGCGCGACACCTTTACCGCCGCCATCGCCAGCATGGGCCTGTCGCATGCCATCGCCCGCGGCATCCTGCACGGACTGACGCGCAAGAAAACCGCCTTCGTGGTCACCGCCAAAGGCAAACGCCTGGCGGGCACGGGCCTGGCCGCCTTTGCCCCGGTGCGCGAGGAGCTGCTGATGGCCATCGCGCTGGGTCTCGCCATCTTCGGCATGATCCGCACCTATGGTGGCACCTATGAGGAAGGCAAGTTGTGGGTAGCCATTTTGTGTGCGCAGTCGATTCCCTATGTGTCGGCGTTGATTGGCGCCTGGGTGGCGCATCGGTCGGGGGGTTCGGAATAGTTGGTTGGTTTTTTCGTCTGGCGGCGGTATCGCGCCCTGCGGGCGCTCGTTCATTTTCTTTTGTTGCCAAAAGAAAACGAACCAAAAGAAAACCACCCCGGCAGACAGCGCCCTTCGGGTGCGCTCCCGGGTTCCGGGGTTTTTCCGAAGGGCCTTCCTGGCCCTAAAGGCCGGCATCCCTGCCGGCCCCCTGCGGGCCTTTTCCTCCACCCGTCCGCCGCTGTCTGAAGGGGAATTCAGCAGCGCAAGCGCTGCCGCTTCCGCGAACCATCCTGCTTTTCGTAGGAGCCTGCCTGCAGGCGATGGCCAGGTTATCCCGCACATCGGGCCATCGCCTGCAGGCAGGCTCCTACAAATTATGGTGTCGATAGCCCTCAAGGCATGTTCTGCCACCTACCCCTCGGTAGGCGGTGGAGCGCGAAGGATCAGGCCCGTAAGGGTGACCGGCAGGACGCCGGTCATTTTCCCGCGGGCCAGGATGGCCCGTCGGGAAAACCCCGTAGCGCGGAACGCACCCGCAGGGCGCCGGACGGGGGTGCCCTTCTCTTTACTCCGGGCTTCCTGCCCTTCGCCCTTCGGGCCGGCTGCGCCGTTCAAACGCGTTCCTGACGCGTTTGTGGTTCCGTTTCTCTTGGGCACGCAAGAGAAATGAACGAGCGCCGACAGGCGCGATACCGCCGTCAGGCGAAAAAACCGCCACCAAGCGGAACCCAACTCCCACACATATTCAGCCACAACCCATTATCCTGACCTCACGCCCGAAAACCATAAGATGCATGCGATCCCCGATACGCGGCCTCCACGTCTGGTGCCTGCTTGCGGCATGGATGCCATTGATGGCCCATGCCGGCATCACGCTGCACGTGAAAGGGCTCAACGACACGCTCACGGCCGCCGTGGTTTCCACTGTGCAGCTCAGCCAGTACAAGAACCATCAGGTCACCGAGGCCCAGGTGCGGCATCTTTTTGCGCAGGCGCCGGATCAGGTTCAGGCGGCTTTGCGGCCCTATGGCTATTTCGATGCCAGGGTTGACGGCAGCATCAAACAGGTGGGCGACGATTGGGACGTGACGCTGGATGTCGATCCCGGCGAGCCGGTCAGGGTGACCGCCATACATATCGAGGTGCCGGAAAAGGCCGCCACACTGCCTCCCGTGCATTACGCCATCCGCCGGTTCAAGCCGGACAAGGGCGATATCCTGAACCAGGGACAGTACGCCGCTTCGCGCGATGCCATCAATGCGTCCATCGTCGCCAACGGTTTTCTCGACGCGCAAATGACCAGGCACCGTGTCGCCGTCACACGCGCCGATCGCAGCGCCGTGGTCGATCTGGCGTGGGATGTCGGCCAGCGCTATCGGTTCGGCAAGGTGCACTTCGAGGGTTCGCAGTTCCGGCCCGGCTTTCTGAAGCGCTACATCCCCTGGAAGCCGGGCGACTATTACAAGCAGGATCAGTTGCTCGGCCTGCAACAACTGCTCAATGGCGCCGACTATTTCAGCGTGGTCAATGTCGAGCCGGATGTCGAGCACAAACATGATGGCATCGTGGATGTGAATGTCGATCTGAAGCCGGCCAAACGCAGCGTCTACACCGGCGGCCCGTTCATCGGCACGGACACGGGCCTCGGCATTCAGCTGGGCCTGGAGCGGCGCTGGGTGAACGATCGTGGACACAAATGGAAGAACCACCTGGTGCTGGCACAACGGCTGAAAATGCTGTCGTCGCTCTACAGCATCCCCCTGCCCGGCGGCCATCAGCGCGCCTGGAATTTCGGCGCCAATTTCCGCGATGCCGACACCGACACGTCGCATTCGAAAACACTGGAACTGGTCGCCAACCAGACCTGGTTGTGGCATGGCTGGCTGGTGACGGCGGGTGTGCATGCGCTGTCGGGCACCTTCACGGTCGGCCAACGCGGCAACGAGCCGGATGACACCCCCGGCATCGAACACGGCAACAGCACGCTGGTGTATCCGGAAATTTCGCTGGTCAAGAAGCAGGGCGACAATCCGACCTTCGTCCGGCACGGCTGGTCGCTGACCGTCGCGGCGCGCAGCACGGCGGGCAAACTGCTGTCGGACGCCAATTTTTCGCAGCTGGTGGCCAACGCCAAATGGATCCATGCCTTCAACCGTCGCAACCGTCTGCTCGTGCGCATGGATGCCGGCATCACCCGCACCAACGACTTCAGCGCGTTGCCGCCGCAGCTGCGCTTCTTCGCCGGCGGCAGCCGTTCCAACCGTGGCTACGGCTATCAGGCGCTGGGGCCGCGCAACCAATATGACCGCGTCATCGGCGGCACGCGTCTTCTGGCTGCCGGCGTCACCGTGGAGCATTACTTCACGTCCAAGTGGGGCATGGCGGCTTTCGTGGATGCCGGCAATGCCTTCAATGGCACCGATTTCCGTCCGCGCATCGGCGCCGGGCTCGGGCTGCGCTGGCTTTCGCCGGTGGGCATGATCCGGCTGGATCTGGGTACGCCCATCCACAATGACCGGCACAGCGGCATCCAGCTCAACATCGTGATAGGGCCCGACCTGTGAGCGCGCATCCGGCAACGCGGCGCTGGCTCAAGCGCATCGGCATCGCCCTGGTGGTGGTTCTGGTGTTGCTGGCGGCGGGTTTGTGGTGGCTGCTCGGCACCACCTCGGGGCTGCGCTTTGCCGTGGCCCGCGTCACGGCCGCGAGTGATGGCGCGATTGCCGTGCAGTCCGCGCAGGGCGATCTTGCCGGGCCGTTGCAACTGGATGGCATCGACTATCGCAACAAGGAAAGCGGCATGCGCGCGCATGTCGATCAGGTCAAGGCCGATATCGCCATCTGGTCGCTGCTGGCCGGACGCGTGCATTTCACCAGCCTCACCGCTTCCGGCGTGAAGGTGGCCATGCGCACACCTGCGCAGCCGCCGCCGGAGTCGTCCACACCGCTGTCGCTGAAACCGCCGCTCAACCTGGTGCTCGACAACGCGCACGTCGAAAACATCCATGTCAGCCAGGACGGCGAACCGGTGTTTGTCGCCAACACACTGGACCTGGCCGGCTCCTGGACGTCGCGCGGGCTCACCATCCGGCAACTCCGGCTGCGCGCGCCCAACGGCCAGGCCGACCTCGCCGGGCAGCTGGCGTTGGCCAAGGGCTATCCCGGCAAGGGTCATGGCAGCTTCCGCTGGACGCTGGATGACACCACCTGGGCGGGCCAACTCGATGCCCATGGCAACGGCCAGGTGGCGCAACTCGAACTGAAGCTGACCAGCCCCATGGCCGCCACGCTGCGCCTGAACCTGCAGCAAGGCGGCTCCTGGCCGTGGACGGCCAGCCTCACGGCACCCCGCTTCAAAGCCGAGCCATTGCTGGGCGACTCGTCCATCAAGACCCTGGCGCTGTCGCTCAATGGTCATGGCGACCGCCACGGCGGTACGTTCAACGGCAACATCGGCCTCAATGAGGTCGGCCTGCACCTCACGCCGCTGAAAATCCGCTACGAGACTGACCAGCAACAAGTGCTGATCGAGCAGCTCGTGATGACCTCGCCGCAGATCAAGGGCAGGCTCGAAGGGCACGGCACGCTCGATTTGGCCGCCAAACCGGTCAAAGCCGACCTGGCGCTCGACTGGCGTGACGTACTCGTGCCCGAAAGCGTGGCCGGGCAGAAGCTGGCCAGCGCCGGCGACATCACGCTCAAGGGCAGCGCCGAGAGCTACCGGGTCAAGGGTCGCGTGATGCTGGGGCCGCCGGGCCAACCGGCGCATCTTGCACTCGATCTGGCTGGGACGCCCAAGCTGGTTACCCTGGAACACCTGACGGTCAAGCAGCCCAAGGGCAGTCTGGACACGCACGGCACGGTGACGCTCAAGCCGTCGATGGCGTGGGATCTCACGCTCAAGGGCGAGCATTTCAATCCCGGCCTGATCCTGGCCGGATGGAACGGTGCGTTGGACATCGATCTGGCCACGCAGGGCACGCTCACGCCCGACGGGCCGGACGCCAGCTTCACGCTCGACAAGCTCGACGGCAAGTTGCGTCAGCGCAGCCTGTCCGGCCACGGCAAGTTGCATCTCACGCCCGCGCGCGTCGTCAACGGCAAGCTGAGCCTTACCTCGGGCCACAGCCGCATCGCCCTCGACGCCACCGGCGAGCGCAGCAATCACATCGACCTGCACCTGGCCATCGTCTCGCTCAACGACTGGCTGCCCGATGCCAGTGGCGCGCTGCACGGCAACGTCGCGATCCGCGGCCTGTGGCCGAAACTCGCCGTCAACGGTCACGTGTACGGACAGAAACTGGCCGTGGGCGACTACCGTGTCGGCAAAGTCGATCTCAAGGCCGACCTGCCCGACCTGAGCCACCCCGGCGGCACGCTGAACCTCACCGCCAACGACCTCATGCTGGGCAGCTTCGCCTTCGCCACCGTGACGTTGCAAGGCAGAGGCGACGCGGCGCATCACAGCCTGCACCTCGACGCCAACGGCAAACCGCTGTCGCTGACACTGGCCCTGACCGGCAGCATGCACGGCAAGGCATGGAACGGCATGCTGTCCACACTCGATCTCGATCTACACGGCCTGCCGCCCTGGCGTCTGCAAAAACCGGCGCAACTGGCCTGGAACCAGGGCAAGGCCAGCCTGTCGCAGACCTGCCTGACGGCGGGCGCGCCGGTACTGTGCCTGTCCGCGCAAAAGGATCGCGATGGCGCGCTGGACGCCAGCTATCGCCTGCACGAGATTCCGCTGGCACTCGTCGCCACCGCCGTCGGCAACGACCTGCCCCTGCGCAGCGAAGGCGTCATCGATGGCGAAGGCAGGATTCACCGCAATGCCAAAGGTCTCCTGAGCGGCCAGGCCAGCCTGTCGTCGCCCAAGGGCCGCATCAACTATGTCGATCGGCCCGATCTGCCGCTATTGGCCTACGACAACCTCAGCATCAAGGCACAACTGCAACCCCAGCATCAGCACGTGACGCTGGCCGCCCGTTTCAGCCACGGCGGCCACCTCAACGGCAACATCGACATCATCGGCAAGCAAAAGGCGCTGTCCGGACAGGTCGACATGCGCCTGGACAGCCTCGCACCGATCGAGCTTTTCACCAGCGCCGTGGCCAACGTGAATGGCCATCTGGACGGCCATTTCCGATTCGGCGGCACGCTCGATCAACCCGACCTCAATGGTCAAGCTGCGTTGAAAGACTTCTCCGCCGAACTTCCCGCACTGGGCCTCAAGCTGCATGACGGGCAAGTCAGCGTGGCCACCACCGACACGCGGCAATTGCGTATGGACGGCCATATCGGTTCCGGCGACGGCACGCTCAAGCTGACCGGCACGCTGGGGCTTGGCAGCGGTGCCGCCACCCAGCTCGACATTCAGGGCGACAAGGTGTTGGCGGCGGACATTCCGGCGGCAAGGGTCATCGTGTCGCCCGACCTCGCCATCGTCAAAAATACCGAAGGCATGGATATCACCGGCAAAGTCACCATCGACAAGGCCGACATCAAGCTGGAAAAACTGCCCGGCGCCGGCGCCGTACAAGCCTCGCCCGACGTCGTGGTCGTGGATGATGAAAAGAAAGAGAAGCAGCAGGCTGCCATGCCCGTCAGCGCCGATATCACGGTCGATCTCGGTCAACACACGCATATCGTCGGCTACGGTCTGGACGGCCAGGTCAGTGGCCAGCTCCTTGTGCACCAGGTACCCGGCAAAGCCACCACCGGACGCGGACAGATCGTGGTCAACGGCACGTACAAGGCCTACGGGCAGGATCTCACCATCAAGCAGGGCCGCCTGCTGTTCGCCTCCACACCCATCGCCAACCCCGGCCTGGACATCCGCGCGATCCGCGAACTGCATCCCAACGCCACCATCAGCGACAACGAAGTGGTCGGCCTGCAGATTTCCGGCACCGCCAAGCGCCCGGTGATGACCGTGTTCTCCAACCCGCCGATGGAGCAGTCCGACGCCCTGTCCTACCTCATCACCGGCAAACCGCTGTCGCAGGTCAAAGGCGGCGAAGGCAACATGGTCAACGCCGCCGCCCAGGCGCTGGGTTCGGCCACTGGCGACCTTCTGGCCAAGGGCATCGGCGCCAAACTCGGCATCGACGCCAGCGTCGGCAACAGCACCGCGCTCGGCACCGCCGCCTTCACCGTCGGCAAATACCTCTCGCCGCGCCTGTACCTCAGCTACGGCGTCGGCCTGTTCGACCCCGGCCAGGTCATCACCCTGCGCTACATCCTCAGCCGCCGCTGGTATTTCGAGGCCGAGCAGGCCACCGATTTCAGCCGGGCCAGTTTCAATTATCGGATTGAGAGATAGGGGTGAGGGGCGAGGGGTGTGGGGTTTTTGGCTTGTGCAGGGGGGCGGCACGGCTTTGCTGGTTGTGGCTTGCAGCCGAAAGGGCGGGGTCTTGCGAACTTTACTCGTCCCTCGTCCCTCGCTTACCTCTCAATCCGATAATTGAAACTGGCGCGGCTGAAATCGGTGGCTTGTTCGGCCTCGAAATACCAGCGGCGGCTGAGGATGTAGCGCAGGGTAATGACCTGGCCGGGATCGAACAGGCCGACGCCGTAGCTCAGGTACAGGCGCGGCGAGAGGTATTTGCCGACGGTGAAGGCGGCGGTGCCGAGCGCGGCGCTGTTGGATACGCCGGCATCGATGCCGAGTTTGGCGCCGATGCCCTTGGCCAGAAAATCGCCGGCGGCCGAGCCCAGTGCCTGGGCGGCAGCGTTGACCAAATCGCCTTCGCCGCCCTTGACGGCGGACAACGGCTTGCCGGTGATGAGGTAGGACAGGGCGTCGGACTGTTCCATCGGCGGGTTGGAGAACACGGTCATCACCGGGCGCTTGGCGGTGCCGGAAATCTGCAGGCCGACCACTTCGTTGTCGCTGATG